>NZ_JALPRH010000029.1:0-102357 GCF_030464795.1 Paraburkholderia sp. SECH2 | reverse complement strand
TAAGTGCCGCCCCGCACAGGGGCAACGCTAATAGACCACTAACAATTCAAGGAAAACCACAAGCCCTAAGCAAACAACCCCTAAAGCTCCCAGCCACCACAGCCGTAAACAAGTAATCCCGCCACATATTTAGCCACCGACCATGGAAAACCAGACAGAAGCCCAAGCCGAAGCCGAAGCCCAAGCGACGGCCCCAACACCGTCACTGACTCTGGAAGCCGTACCGGTAGGCACCCCTCTCGACTGGCCGATCGCAGACTCCAACGGCACACTCCTCTTCGCCGCCGGCACCATCCTGGCGACCACGGACGAGCGCCAATTCCTCTTCGCCAACTTCCACCCGCACCGCGGCGACCTGCTGGAAAAGGCCCCACAACCAGAGCCCCAGGCTGATCAACCCACAACCGCCAACCTCACACTAAAAGACATGCACCTGACAATAGGTGCATTAGTCGGCGTGCGCTCCCAACTCGGCAGCGGCGCCCCGATGCATCCATGCCGCATCATCGGCTTCGCGCCCAACCATGCGCTCTTCGTCACGCCGCCGCTGCAAGACGGCCGCATCCTCCCGCTGCGCCTCGGTGAAAACATCGAGATCGTCGCCATAGCGAGCCATGCCGTGTTTCGTTTCGTCTGCACGGTCGAGTCCGTGTGCCGCGCCCCATTCGACTACGTGGTGCTATCAAAGCCTGGCGTGATCCGCCGCCTGCGCGAACGCAAGTCGATCCGCGTCCACGCGCACCTCCCGGTGCGCTTCGGCATCGGCGAAACCGGGGATTCATATGACGGTCTGGGCCTCGCCAAAAGCATCAGCGCACTCGGCATGTCGCTGGCCGCTTCATGGACGCTGGGTGCAGTCGGCGAACGACTGCGCATCGCCTTCAGCCTCAAATCGGCGGAAATGCACACGGAGATCGAAACCACCGCAGTCATCCGCAACCTGCAGAAAGGCAGTGCGCCGGGCGAGCCGTCGACTCACGGCCTCGAACTCGATCGACTCGACGCCGCGCAGCAGATGGCGATGAAAGTCTTCGTATTCGACCGCCAGGACGATGTGCAGTACTGGTCCAACGGTTTAAAATAAGCGCATGAAAAGGACGTGCAGCAGCACGTCGCCTGTGACGCTCAGACTCAGGCGATCAGCTCGTCCGGCGTAAACAGGGCCGCGCCCCATGCATCGGCAAGCGTCTGGCAACGGCCCAGCCGTATCGCCGTTCGCTCGAAGTCAACGAATACCACCTCGTCCGCATGGCGCGGCCGCACCGGCTGATCGCCACTGCGACCGTCAGTCAGGATCCACAGCCAGCGCTGCTGCGCGGGCTTGCGTCGGGCGCTGCGCTCCAGCACCTGCGCAGCCTGACGCACACCGGACGCTAACGGCGTCCCACCGCCCCCGCCCACCGGTCTTAGCCACCGCTCGTTCCACCAGCGCGGCACGGCCGGACCGAAACGCAGATCGGCGCCAGCCCCGCCAAAACACACCAGCGCCGCCTCGGCGCGAGCGGCGCTTGCGCGATCGAACAGCGCGATCAACAGACCCTTGGCGAGCGCGAGGCGTTGCCCGCCGAGCATGGAACCGGAGCAATCGAGCACGAAGCAATGCAGCACACCGCTCCGCGGTGCCTCTCGCGCGAAACGCAGATGCTCGGCCCGCAACGTGTCCTGACGCTTTGCGACGAACGTCGGCAGCCAAGCAATGCGCTTGCCCGGCGCGCCCTGTAAGCGGCTACGCGGACCTGCGCCGGCACCTTGCCGCCATCGAAAACCGCTGCGCGAGTCAGCGGCGGCGCCCTTCCGATGGCTCAGCGTTTTTTTGCGTTGAGCGGAATGACGCCTTTCACCTGCGCGACGCCAGCAGGTTGCGGTGGCAAGTAACCCCAATCGCCATCGCCGGCGGCAGCGCCTGGCGTTGCATCCAGCGAAGATGACGAGGACGCTGCATCCGCGTCGTCGGCAGGCTGCCGCGACGCTTCGCTCTCACGTGCGTCGCCACCTGCACGCGCCTCGCGATCGTGGCGCCGATGCATCAGCACCGACTCAGCGACCCGCTCGACATGCTCCGTCGTCACCGCATCCGCCTGCTCCAGCGCCGCCAATGCCCGCGCAGCGCGCAGCATCACGAGATCGGCACGCAGTCCATCGACCGCCGCATCGATGCACAGCGCACTGACATGCGTATGCACGGCGTCGTCGAAGTCGAGTTGCGGCAGCGCCTCACGCGCCGCGCGAATCCGCTGAACATAGGTTTCCTGTTGCTGCGTATATCCCGCGCGAAAACCCTGCGGATCGAAATCGAACGCCAGACGTGCCTTGACGATCTGCTGACGCACCTGCGGCTCAAAACAGTTCTGCAGCCCGACCATCAAACCAAAGCGATCGATCAGTTGCGGCCGCAACTCGCCTTCTTCCGGATTCATCGTGCCGATCAGCACGAAGCTCGCATCGTGGCTATGCGAGACGCCATCGCGTTCGATGGTATTCACACCACTGGCCGCTGCATCGAGTAACGCGTCGACAAGCGCGTCGGGCAGCAGATTCACTTCATCGACATACAGCACGCCGCGATGCGCTTTCGCGAGCAAGCCAGGCGAGAAACGCACCGAGCCGTCGCGCAGCACGGTTTCGATATCGAGCGTGCCGATCAAGCGGTCTTCACTTGCGCCGAGCGGCAAATTCACCAATTGCCCTTCGGGCAACAATTCAGCAAGCGCGCGCGCCGCGGTCGATTTCGCCGTGCCACGAGGCCCGCTCACCAGCACGCCGCCCAGACCCGGATCGATCGCAGCGAGCAGGAGCGCCTGCTGCAATGGCGTCTGGCCGATCAGCGCGGCAAAGGGAAAGGCGGGCCGTTGGGTCGCAGCGTTCATGTTTGCATTCCTTCAATCTGCTGCTCGCTCGCGAGCAGATGCTGTTCGACTTGCGCGCGATAGTCGCCGGGCGCCTGCCACAAACCGCGCTGCATCACTTCGAGCAGACGCTCGCAGATCGAATGCATGGCGTGCGGATTGTGTCGCTGCAAGAACTCGCGTGTGTCGGGGTCGTTCAGATAAGCATCGGTGACAAGCGCATATTGATGATCGGCGATCACCCGCGCGGTTGCATCGTAGCCGTAGAGATAATCGACCGTCGCCGCAATTTCAGCGGCGCCCTTATAGCCATGGCGTTTCACGCCATCGAGCCATTTCGGATTGACCACGCGCGAGCGGACCACCCGCGCGATCTCTTCGTGCAGCGTACGCACACGCGGCGCGGCCGGATTGCTGTGATCCGCGTGATAGATCTGCGGTTGAGTGCCAGCCAGGTGCCGTACCGCCGCGACCATGCCACCCTGGAACTGGTAGTAATCGTTCGAATCGAGCAGGTCGTGTTCGCGGTTGTCCTGGTTCTGCAGCACGACGTCCATCGCGGCGAGGCGTGTGCCGAACGCCTGGCGCGCTTCTTCGCCGGCGCTTTTCTGCGTGTAGGCGTAACCGCCCCACGCCTGATAGGCATTCGCGAGATCGGCGTCGGTTTGCCATTGCTGCGAGTCGATCATGTCCTGCAGACCCGCGCCATACGCGCCGGGCCGCGCGCTGAACACGCGCCAGCCGGCGCGCTTGCGCGCCTCGGCGGCATCCATGCCGTGTGCAATCAGGGCATCGCGTTCGCGCAGCACACGCGCGCGGATCGGGTTCAGGTCCTCGGGTTCGTCGAGTTCGGCCACGGCCTGCACGGCGGCGTCGAACAGATGCATCACGTTAGCGAAGGCATCGCGGAAAAATCCGGATACGCGCAACGTGACATCGATACGTGGCCGATCGAAGGCTTCGATCGGCATGATTTCGAAGTCAGTCACGCGATGACTGCCCGGCGCCCACTTCGGCCGCACGCCGAGTAAAGCAAGTGCCTGGGCGATATCGTCGCCACCGGTGCGCATGGTCGCGGTGCCCCATACCGAGAGGCCGATCGCGCGCGGATAATCGCCCTTCTCCTGCAAATGCCGTTCGATCAACTGCTGCGCGGATTTCAAACCGAGCGACCATGCCGCTTGCGTCGGCACTGCGCGCGTATCGACCGAATAGAAGTTGCGGCCGGTAGGCAGCACGTCAGGCCGTCCGCGCGACGGCGAACCGCTCGGCCCCGGCGGCACGAAACGCCCCTCAAGGCCGCGCTTCAGATGCAGCATTTCCTGCGAACCGCAGGCGTCGAGCCGGGGCAATACGTCGTTGCGCAGGCGTTCGATCACACGTTCGGCTTGCGGCAAAGTCCCGCTTGCGGGCGCCGTCCCGGACGTTTCATCGCCGCACACTTCACGCAACATCTCAGCCGCCAGCAGTTCCAGACGCTCGCGTGTATCGCCACAATGCCGCCAGGGCGCATCGCTCACCCGCTGCAATACCTCGGGACGTGGACCGTCCCACGCCGCAGCCCAATCCACCGACAACGGATCGAATAGATGGTCCATCAGCAGGTCACGCGCCAACGCGTCGATCAAACCAGCCTTGCCGCCCTGGCCATCGCCGACCGGGAAACGCCCCAGCGCCAGCAACGTATCGCGCCGCTGCACACCTTCAGGCGACTGCCCGAACGTATGCAAGCCGTCGCGAATCTGCGCCTCCTTCAACTCGCACAGCCACGCATCGACGCGCGTCAGCAGCGCATCTTCATCGTCCAGACCGTTCGGCTCCGCGAGACTCAACTCGTCATGCAGCTTGTGCTCGACGATGGTCGCGAGAATCGTGCGCCTCAACAGTTTCGAACGGCGCGGGTCGACCATCAGTGCTTCATAGTATTCGTCGACCTGGCGCTCGAGGTCCTGCAACGGCCCGTAACTTTCGGCGCGCGTAAGCGGCGGCATCAGATGATCGATGATGACGGCCTGCGCGCGACGCTTCGCCTGACTGCCCTCGCCCGGATCGTTGACGATGAACGGATACAGATGCGGTATCGGACCGAGAATTAGATCGGGCCAGCAGGCATAACTCAGCGCGACGCTCTTGCCCGGCAGCCATTCGAGATTGCCGTGCTTACCGACATGCACGACCGCATCGATGCCGAACTGATGACGCAGCCAGAAATAGAAGGCAAGGTAGGCGTGCGGCGGCACGAGTTCGGCGTCGTGATAGCTCGCGTAATCGCCCTGCTCGCGTGAACGCGACGGCTGAATCCCAACGAACACCTGCCCACAACGCCAGCCCGCGATCATGAAACGGCCGCGCCGCAACGTTGGATCCTGCTCGGGCGAGCCCCAACGCGCGTTCAGCGCATTGCGAGCTTCCGCCGGCAACGCGTTGAAGTACACAAGATAGTCGTCGAGCGCGAGGCTTTGCAACGCAGGCCGCAAATCACGCACGACCGGATCGTTGGTCACGCCTTCGGTCAGCTTCTTCAACAGTGCGTCGCCGTCGGTGGGCAGCTCAGCCACGCGATATCCCTCATCACGCAACATTGACAGAAGTCCGACCACCGAGGCCGGCGTATCGAGCCCCACGCCATTGCCGATGCGCCCTTCGCTCATCGGATAGTTGGCAAGGATCAGCGCGAGTTTCTTGTCCGCGTTATCGAGCGTGCGCAGGCGGCACCAGCGGCGGCTCAGTTCGGCCAGAAAGCCGACGCGTTCGAGGTCCGGTTGGTAGCGGACCACATCGACTTCGGTATGCGGACAACGATAGGCGAGCCCCTTGAAGCTGATCGCCCGCGTGATGATGCGGCCGTCCACTTCCGGCAGCGCGATATGCATGGCGATATCGCGCGAGTTGAGCCCCTGATTGTCCTTGACCCAATCTTCACGATTACCGCCGCTAAGGATCACCTGGAGCACCGGCGCGTCACCGGCGAGCGCGAGCGGCTCGGGGTCGTCGATAGCAGACGCGGCGAATGCGGTTGTATTCAGCACCAGCGCGACATCATGTTGCGCGCACAACTGCTGTACGACGTCGCGGCTCATCGCGTCTTTAAGCGAAGTAATTGCGATCGGTAACGGATTCAGGCCTTGTGCTTCGAGCGCATCGATCAGGGCGTCGAACACCGCTGTGTTGGCCGCCTGCAGATGCGCCTTGTAGAACAGAATCGCGGCAACCGGTGCACCCTCCCGCCAGCGCGCCTGCCAGTCGGCAATGGTCGGCGTGTCCCGTTCGGGATGGTAGAGCGTCGCGGCAGGCAACGCGCGCGGCAGCGCGGGCTCGCGCCCCCAGCCAAGCGAGCGGTACGCGATAAAACGCAGGAAGGCCTCGGCATTCTGCGGGCCGCCTTCACGCAGATAGCGCCATAGCTGATGACACAGTTCGGCGTCGGCGGTGCTGCGCGCCAGCAGATTCGGGTCTTCCTGCAGATCGCCGGAGAACATCGCGAGCGTCTGCTGCTTGCGCTCGGCGAGAGCGACCACCTGCTCGATGCCGTACGGCCAGTACGCCTCGCCGCCGAGATGATCGACCACCACGACACGCGCATGCTGCAACACGTCTTCGACATAGAAATCGACCGAAGCCGGTTGCCGTAAATACGTGACGTTCGCAAGCCGCACGCTCGGAAAACCCTCGCCCAGACGCGGAAACACGCTCGCGAGCAATGACAGCGTGGTATCCGCGGAACTGAGCACCACGATATCGGCGGGCTGCTGATCGATCCGGATCACGCCCTGTGTATCGTCGACAAAACCGCCCGGCGTGGTGCGCAGCAGATGCATGACCGGTTACGCCTGTTGCGGCTGAGCGTTCGCCACGGCGCCCAAGGCGGCGTCGAATGCCTGTTGCAACGCGGCCTGGTCGAGGTCTTCGCCGATCAGCACAAAGCGGCTTTGTTGCTCGGCGCCCGTTTCACCCGCTTGCCAGCGCCGGTCGAAGTAACTATCGAATCGGCGGCCCACGCCCTGTATCACCAGACGCATCGCCGCACCCGGCAGCGCCGCGAAACCTTTGACGCGGTAAATCGTGTTGGTTTCGACGAGCCCTTGCAACGCGGCGATCACAGCTTCGCGCGACGAAACATTCGCGTGCACCACCACCGAATCGAACTCGTCGTGATGGTGATCGGCGTCTTCGGCCGAACCGTGATGGTCGTGGCGTAGATGGATTGTCTCTTCCGAGGCCGCTTCGAGACCCAGCAACGTATGCAGGTCGAGTTGCCCCATCTGCGCGCGCACGATCTTCACTTGCGGTGGAATTTCTTCGCGGATGATGGCTTCGACAGAAGCTTGATGCGCTTCGTCGAGCAGATCCGTTTTGTTCAGAATCACCAGATCAGCGGCCGACAATTGATCTTCGAACAATTCGTGCAGCGGCGATTCGTGATCGAGATTCGGATCGGCCTTGCGTTGCGCATCGACGGCGACCGGGTTGTCGGCGAACTGGCCGCTCGACGCGGCCGGGCCGTCTACCACGGTGACGACCGCGTCGACGGTAAAGCTATTCTTGATCTGCGGCCAGTTGAACGCCTGCACCAGCGGCTTCGGCAACGCGAGACCTGACGTTTCGATCAGCACGTGATCGATCTGCTCGCGGCGCTCCACCAGCTTTTCCATCACCGGGAAAAACTCCTCTTGCACGGTGCAGCACAGGCAGCCGTTCGCGAGTTCATACAGTTGCCCTTCGGCCTCAACGCCGTTCTCATCACAACCGATGCCGCAACCCTTGAGGATTTCCCCGTCGATGCCGAGTTCGCCGAACTCGTTGACGATCACCGCGATGCGCTTGCCGCCCGCATGCTGAAGAATGTGCCGCAGCAGCGTGGTCTTGCCGCTGCCGAGAAAGCCCGTGACGATGGTGACGGGGATCTTGCGCATTTGAGTTTGCATCGTGAGGTCCATCCGTAGGAGTTGCTCGTGCACGCCGAGGCATCGTGTATAGGCCGGGCAAACGGGGCACATACCCCAAACCACGACATTAACAAAACACGGGGACGAACAACGGCGTTGCCGAGGCAACCAAAAACTGGAAACGAGAATGAGGTCATGAACGCGCCACCGCATCCCCGCGATGGTCGTTCTTCGTAGTCTGGCCGGTATCCGGGCTGGCGAAAGCGCCGCTTCCCCTTCCCGGACGAGTGGTTTCTCGCCCAGTGGTTATATGCCGACGCGGCCTTGCGCGTGGACATCGAAGCCGGCTCCGCGGCGCTCAAGAACGCACCGCTTTTCGCTTACCGTTGCGGGGGCAGCACAGGTTGACCCGGTCCATTGCAGGTGGGCACCCTGTTTCCCGTTTAACTGCATGCGCACGAGCGCGCACACGAGCACCAAAGTGCGTGCGAGTTTAGGCCGAGCGCCCCCTGCCGTCAAGGAAACGCGGGCTTCGGCAAGGCCTTTCCACAGTGCCGGCGCGGCCTGCCGTGTGCTATCGTATGCGCGCGTTTGGTGCCCGCATATGCGATCGCATGTGCAGTTAAACGGGAAACAGGCCGCGCTCGCTGCGCTCAACCTGTGCTGTCCCCGCAACGGTAAGCGACCTGCGGTGCTTTCGCATCGCGCATGCGTTTTTGATGCCACTGTCCGACGAATCCGGACGGGAAGGCAAAACGCATGAGGCCGCCAGCCCGGATACCGGCCAGACGCGGAGGCAGCGAACGTCACGCTGCCGGCCGCCGGAATCCGCGAGGGACGGATGTGAAGGCGCTGAAGCACGACGTGGCGCGGCCGTTGGCGTTTTCCTGTGGGAAACGCGGCGAGCGGCGTTTTTCGTTGCGCGTAATCTGTTGCACCGCATGACCTCAATTTCTGCCGCCTCCGGCATCTTCGCGCCTCGCCCGCTCCCGCTTGTCACGACATGGCGTGCGCCATGCACGCCGCGATGAGCCGCGCCTGGCTGATCGGCGCCGGCCCCGGCGACGTCGAACTGATGACGCTCAAAGCGACGCGCGCGTTGGCGCAAGCCGATGTGGTGCTGGTCGACGATCTGGTGAATCCTGAGGTACTGCAGTTTGCGCGCGCCGACGCACTGGTCGTGTATGTCGGCAAACGCGGCGGCCATCCGTCGACGCCGCAGGCCGGCATCGTCGCGCAAATGCTCGAGCATTTGCGGGCGGGACGCAGCGTCGCCCGTTTGAAAGGCGGCGATCCGTTCGTATTCGGCCGTGGCGGCGAAGAACAAGAAGCGCTCCATGCCGCAGGCATTAGCGTCGACGTGATCAACGGCATCACCGCCGGGATTGCGGCGCCCGCGGCAATCGGCATTCCTGTGACGCATCGCGATCACGCGCAAGGCGTGGTGTTCGTCACCGGACACGGCGCCGGCAGCGGCGAGCCGGACTGGGCCGCGCTCGTCGCTACGCGAATGACGCTGGTGATTTACATGGGCATGCGGCGACTGAACGAAATCGTCGACACATTGCTCGCAGCCGGGATGAGCGCCGATACGCCGTGCGCCGCGATCGAATCGGCCACGCGCCCCGAGCAACGGCATGCGCTCGCGCGGCTCGGCGAGTTCGCCGATACGGTCTCGCGCGCCGGGCTCGGGTCGCCGGCGATCGTGGTGATCGGCGGTGTGGCGTCGCTGGCTTTGGCGCGGGATGCGGTGAAAGTCGGCAGCGAATCCCAGCGCCACGCAAGGAAAACGCTAACCGTCGGCATCGGTTGTCGTTTGCACAGCTCCGCCGAGGAAATCGAAACGGCTGTGCGCGCCACGCTCGGCTCGCATTCATTCGACGAAATCAGCGCGATCGCCTCGGTTGACGTCAAAGCCCACGAAACCGGCCTGCTCGAATTTTGCGCACGTCATGCGCTGCCGTTGAAGCTGTTCAGCCGTGAGCAGATTGCGGCGATCTCCGTGGAGGATCCGTCGGCGGCCGCACGCGAGCACCTCGGCATAGACGGCGTCTGCGAGCCGTGCGCCTTGCTCGCTGCGGCGACCGAATCTGATGCGGCCCATGCCTCAATTAGCTCAATGACCCCAGTTGCCTCGTTTGCAGCCGATACCGCCAACGCACGGCTACTCGTGCGCAAAACCGTACATGCCGGCATCACCGTCGCGATAGCATCGACCACCGCCCGCCTCGCCTGCGAACACGCAAACAACGACACTCAAGAACAGGACCTTCCATGAAGACCGATCCCGAATCGCATCAACGCATGACCGAACGCCGGCGCGAGGGCCACGAGAAAAAGCAGGCCAGCGCCACCGTCGAAAAAGGTCTGCTGATCGTCAATACCGGCACCGGCAAAGGCAAAACCACCGCAGCGTTCGGCATGGCCGTGCGCGTGCTTGGGCATGGCATGCGCCTCGGCGTCGTGCAGTTCATCAAGGGCGCGCTGCATACGTCGGAACGCGACTTTCTCGGCGCGATCGCCAATTGCGACTTCGTCACGATGGGCGACGGCTATACCTGGAACACGCAGAATCGCGACGCCGACATCGCCACCGCGCGCAAAGGGTGGAACGAAGCACGCCGCATGATCGAAAGCGGCGACTATCAGATGGTGATCCTCGACGAACTGAACACCGTGCTGAAGTACGAATACCTGCCGCTCGACGAAGTGCTGTCGGTACTGACCGGGCGCGCGGAGATGCTGCACGTGGTGGTGACCGGCCGTCACGCGCCGGACGCGCTGATCGAAGCCGCCGACCTCGTCACCGAAATGCGCATCGTCAAACACCCGTATCGCGAGCAAGGCGTGAAAGCGCAGCGCGGCGTGGAGTTCTGAGCGATGTCCGCTTGCCCCGCCCTGTTCATTAGCGCTCCCGCGTCGGGCCAAGGCAAGACCACGATTACCGCGGGTCTCGCGCGCTACCATCGGCGGCTGGGGCGACGCGTGCGCGTATTCAAAACCGGCCCCGACTTTCTCGACCCGATGATCCTCGCGCGTGCCAGCGGCACGCCGGTCCTGTCGCTCGATCTGTGGATGGTGGGCGAAACCGCCTGTCGCAACCTGCTCGCGCAGGCGGCGGCCGAAGCGGATCTGATCCTGATCGAAGGCGTGATGGGTCTGTTCGACGGCACACCGAGCAGCGCGGATCTGGCAACCACATTCGGCGTGCCGGTGCTCGCGGTGATTTCGGCGAAAGCGATGGCGCAGACCTTCGGCGCGGTCGCTTTCGGCCTTGCGCAATTCAAGCCGGAGGTACCGTTTTACGGCGTGCTCGCCAATCGCGTCGGCTCGCCAAGGCACGCGCAGATGCTCGAAGAGGCTTTGCCGCCAGACCTGCGCTGGTGCGGACACATCAGCGGCAACGACGAAATCGAACTGCCCGATCGCCATCTCGGCCTGCATCAGGCGGCGGAAATCGACGATCTGGACGCGCGTCTGGATCGTGCCGCCGATGCGCTCGCGCAAACCGCGCTGGCCGAATTGCCGCCGCCGGTCGAATTCGGCACGCCGATAGAAGAAGCGCCGCCGCGTCTTCTGGAAGGCAAGCGCATCGCCATTGCGCGCGATGCCGCGTTCTCGTTCATCTATCCGGCCAACGTCACGCTGCTGGAGACACTCGGCGCGCGCATCGACTACTTCTCACCGCTCGCCGACGAAGCGTTGCCGGAGCACGCCGACGCCCTGTACCTGCCAGGCGGCTATCCCGAACTGCATGCTGAATTGCTCGCTGGCAACACACGCAGTGCCGCAACGATCCGCGCACACGCTGCAGCAGGCAAACCGGTCGTTGCCGAATGCGGCGGTATGCTCTACCTGCTCGATGAGCTGACCGACACGGGCGGCACCACAACGCCGATGCTAGGCCTCCTGCCCGGCCATGCAACAATGCAAAAGCGCTTCACCGCGCTCGGCATGCAACAGATCGACAGTCTGCACGGTTCAATGACCGGCCACACGTTTCACTACTCGAAGCTGACGACGCCGCTCACGCCGCTGCGTACAGCCACCCGGCCAAATCTCGATGCCCCCGGCGAGGCCGTGTTCCGCGCAGGCTCGATCGTGGCAACCTATATGCATGCTTATTGGCCCTCCAACCCGGCCTTCACGGCCGCCCTGTTCCATGGCGAAGCCTTTTAACGATTCCGAGCGCGAAGCCGTCTACCGCGCGATTTACGAGCGGCGCGACATGCGCCATTTCGTGCGCGACCCGGTTGAGCCTGCCGTATTGCAACGTCTGCTCGATGCAGCGCATCACGCACCGAGCGTCGGCTTCATGCAGCCGTGGCGCATCGCGCGCATTACCGACGCGGCCTTGCGCAGCGCGCTGCACGCAACCGTCGAAAGCGAACGCCTCGCCACTGCCGATGCACTCGGCAAGCGTCGCGAAGAGTTCATGAAGCTGAAAGTGGAAGGCATGCTGGAATGCGGCGAACTGCTGGTGATGGCGCTGATGGACGGCCGCGAGCGTCACATCTTCGGACGCCGCACCTTGCCGGAAATGGATCTGGCTTCCGTAGCGTGCGCGATCCAGAACATGTGGCTGGCCGCGCGCGCGGAAGGTCTGGGAATGGGCTGGGTGTCGCTATTCGACGTCGACACGGTGCGCACGCTGCTACATATGCCCGAGGGCGCACGGCCGGTGGCGATTCTGTGTCTCGGCCACGTCGATCAGTTCTACAGCGAGCCGATGCTGGAAACCGAGCGTTGGGCGAGCCGCATGCCGCTTGCCGAGTGCGTTTTCGAAAATCGCTGGCCGGAAGACGACAAAGCGCCGGAGTAAATGCGGGCGCAGAAGTCTGACTGCTATGGCTGGAGAGGCTTGAGCGAAACCACAGCCGGCACGCCGCCCGCCTGATCGGCCCGCAGTTTCACGCGCCAGTCCGGCGGCGCATCGAACGGAAATTTTGCCAGCGCGCTTTTCACGAGCACCGGCATCGCATGCAACGGGTCGGGATCTCGATCGCTGCTGGCCGCACTCACCTTGTAGACTTCCTGTCCGCTCGACTGCTCGAAGAACCGCAGCGTCAGCGCGTGCTGATAAGCGCGTCCGCCGAATAGCGAAAACGGCGGTTCGGGCGAGCGTTCGCACGCACCGGGCGCGCAGTCAGTCGCGCCCACGCCGATCGCGGCCGGCCGCGTGTCATACGCAATCGACAGTAAATAGTGCGCAGACTTGGCCGCCGAATCGGTGAAGCCGTTCTTCGCCAGCTCATCGCGCAGCATGGTTTCAAATTGCGGATGATCCGCACTGGAATCCTGCGACGGCATGCGCGCAATCGTATAGGTGCGCTCGCCCTGCAGCACGGCCGAAGGATTCGCCGTGTGCACGTCGGCGTTCAAACCCGCGCATCCGGTCAGACTCGCCGCGGCGAGCGCGGCACAGATCAATATCGCTTTCACCGGCTTCTCGCTTCGATAAGATGAGTGTTCATAGTCATAAGCGTGGCGTTGTGGACACGTCGGCTTGCGCTTCGTCGAGTGCCGGCAGGGAAATCGTAAATGCAGTCCCCTTGCCTGGCGCGCTGACCACCTCGACATCGCCGCCATGGCGCGTCACGACCGTCTTGACGAATGCCATACCCAATCCGGCGCCGCCCACTTCCGGCCGCTCCGTCTCGTGAAAGCGCCGGAAGCGCTCGAACAGGCCCGCCTGCTGCTCCTCGGGAATCCCATAGCCTTCGTCGCGAATCGTGCACGATACACGTTTTGCCGCAGCGGGCGCGGCCATTTGCGCAAGGCCGCGTGGAGCGCTGGGACCGCCGAGGCTCTTCAGGCTGCACGTGATCTGCGTATCCGGCGGACTGTACTTGACCGCATTGTTCAGAATGTTGACGAGCGCGCGCGTCATCAGCGACCGGTCGGCGCAGATCCAGTGGCCGTCGTCGGCATCGGTTCCGTCGGCCGTATCGGTTTGCAGCGTGATGCGCTTGGCGTGGGCCTGTGGCCAGACTTCGTCGCTGGCGTCGATCAATAGCTCGGTCATGCTCACCGGTTCGAGCACATAGGTTTGCGATTCGGCGCGCGCGAGTTGCACGAAATCGTCGGCGAGCGTCAGCGCGCGTTGCGCATAACGCTCGATGCGTTCCAGCAGGCCACGCGCGAGCACCGGCTCGCTGCGCGCCCGCTCGATCTCCACCAGCGCAAGAATCGAAGCCTGTGGCGAACGCATATCGTGCGACAGCAGCCGCAACGCGTCTTCGCGTTGACGCTCGGCGGCGTGCAAGGCCGATACGTCGACGAGGCCCGCGATCCAGCCCGTTGTCTCACCTTGTTCGTTCGTGCAATTCGCATAGCGCAGCAGATGGTCGCGCTCGTCGGCGTCGCGCACCTCGACGCCTTGCGCCATCAGCTCGGCGAACTCGCTGCGCGCGGGATCGAGCAGCGCCGGCCACTGAGCATGGGCGAGGAGATTGTTTTCGGCGTCCGACGCTGCGCCACTGTCGATGGTCTTGACCAGCGTCAGTCCGCCCAACACCGCCCGCATCGGCCGGCCTTCCGGCAGCGGCGCGCCAAGCCGCGCGAAATGCGCCTTGGCGGCATGGTTCGCAATCAGCACGATGCCTTCCACGTCGCTCACGAGGATCGGCTCGGGCATGCTGTCGAGGCTGTCCCATACGAAACGCTTCATGTCCTGCACGCGCTGCGCAGCCTGCGCCATCAGCGCCATATGCTGCTCCAGCACGTCGCCGCCGAACTCGCGGCGGCGCTGTGGCGTTTCCGGCAGGAGGTGCGGTTCGTCGGCGAGGCGCTGCAGCTCTTCGCGCAGATAAGCCATCGTCATTTCGAGGCGCCGCCAGTTCCAGATCGGATACACCACGATCAATCCGGCGATCGCCGGCACCGGCGACATCCACAGCCGCGCGCCGTACAGCAGCGCCGCGCTGCCGACGGTGGCAAGCGCGCCCAACGCGACGGTCAGCAGCAACGACCGTCGCGGCGAAAGCACCAGAAAGCCTGCGAGCAGCGCGGCGAGCGGCACCAGCGACACCACGAACAGCACCCACGGCCTGGCGGGTTCGAGCTCGCGACCGGTCAGCAGCGTATCGAGCACGTTCGCGTGGATATAGACACCGGGCAGCGGCCCCAGCTCACCCGACACCGGTGTGGCAAAACGGTCGTACAAGCCGGACGCGGTCACGCCGATCAGCACGATGCGTCCGCGCAGCTTGTCCGCGGCGACGTTGCCGGCGAGCACATCGGCGAAACTCAGCTTCGCGTAGCTCTGCGCGTTCGGACCGAAAGGAATCAGGAAGCGGCCCTCGCCTTCGTCATGGTCATCTGATTGGGCCGCCGCCTCGCCGGAAGACGGCCGGGGCGGCCGCTCGTTCAATTGCAGAGCGCCACGCTCGACGGCCTGTGCGACCGGCACCATCAATTGCGGCCAGCGCGAATTTGCGTCGCCCTCGAACCGCGCGACGCTGCGCACAATGCCGTCGCTATCGACTTCAAGGTTGATATGCCCAAGCCCCGCTGCCGCATGCGCGAGCGGCGCCACCGGCTCGACCGCGACGCGCTGACCGGCGCTGTCCGGCGGCGTCAACAGCATCGGCAGATAGGTGGGACTCAGGGCGACCGCGCGCGCGAGCTCGGCGTCTTCAGCATTGGCTTCTGTAAACAGCACGTCGTAGATCACCGCGGCGGGCTTCGCCTTCGCAATCTGTTCGAGCAGCCTCGCGTGGACGCTGCGCGGCCATGGCCAGCGGCCAAGCTGCGCAATGCTGGCGTTGTCGATTTCGAGCACTACGATATCGCGCAGCAACGGTTGCGCGCGCAGACTCAGAAAGCGGTCGTAGACCAGATGATCGACGCCGGCGGTCAGCCGGCCGAGCGAACTGAGCAGAATCACCACAATGCCCAGGCAGCCGATCGCCACCCACTCGAGCAGGAAGCGGCGGCCGGCGCGCCGTCCGAGACGGGCGCGCGGGTCGAGGCTCAGGCGCGTGTGTGTGGTCGGCAAGGCGTGGCGTGGTTGAGAGCTAAGGAACGGGTCGGTTGTCGACCCGGCCCCGTGAATCTACCAGCGTCAGCGTGCAAGCGTAAACGAGCGGACCGCGCTGCTCTTCTCGTAGAAGCGGCCGTTTTCGAACTGCTCGGCGACGATCGTCCAGTAGTAGACGCCGCCCGGCAGATCGCTCACCACGATCTGGCCGCCCGTCAGATCGGTCTTGTCGACAAGCGGGTGACGCAGGTCGGCAGTCGTGGCCAGCACAAAGCGAAAACGCGTCTCGACCGTGGAGCGGCTGACGAACCAGCGGAACTCGTAATCGCGACTGCCGGCGCGTGGGCCCGCCGACGCATTCAGACCCAGTTGGCGCCGCTCGAAACCGTAAACCTGCGGCAGGCCTTCGAGGCCGTTCGAGTCGACCGCGGCAATGCGCACGAAATATGTACCGTCGGCCAGATCGCCGAAGTCGGCATGCGGCGCGTTCACGCGCAGATCGCGGATCAGGTCGAGCTGATCGGCATCGCGCGCAATCTGGACGCGATAGGCCACGGCGCGCTCAGCGGGGACGAGGTCGAACGCGACGGTTTTGCTGTCCTGCACTTTGGCCGGGTCGGTAAGCGACGGCGCGGCCAGCAATTCCACCGGACCGCCGATCGCGCCGCCGGCCCGCGTGACACTGCCAAAGCGCGCCTTGACGAGTTGCGCCGACGCCTGCAGCGGTACGCCGGGTGGAGGCGCGGCGATCCGGCCATTGACGGCCGCCGGGTCGACGCCGACCGCTCCGTCCAGCACTTCCACCGCCGTCGTTTGGGCGTCGCCGTCGTAGGCGACCTTGAAGCGCGTGCCGCGCACGCCCGCTACAACCGATGGCGAGCGGATCTGGAAGCGGTCGTCCTTTTTGGTGGCATGCGTGACCTGGCTTTCGACTTCGCCATGCCGCAGATCGAGTACGCGATCGCCCGAGCCAGTCAACACGGTACGCCGCAGCGTGCCGATATCGAGCACACCGTCCTGCGACACCGTGATGTGCGAGCCGTCCGGCAACTCCAGCGTGACAAAGCCGTTATGGCCGGTGCGAATGCGGTCGCCCTCGCCGAGCGTCGTGCCCGCAGTGAGCGGCGTAAAAGGATTCTTGCCGAAAGCGTGCTCCACCGGACCGCTCGTCGCGATCACGCGCGCCGACTCGGGGTCCTGTTTGAGCCTGTCGGCCGGCAGACGCAGCGTGATCCCGGCCGGCATGCGGCGTGGCGCGGGCACATGATTCAGACGGCTCAACATGGCCCAATCGCCGGAGTCGCGCAGATAGCGGCCGGCGATTTCGTACAACGTGTCGCCATCGTGAGTCACGTAGGACACATAGACGGGCGCGGTCGTTTTGCTTCGTGGCTTCGGCGCGCGCGACGATTGCGCATCCGCCGACACCGGCGCGAAGCACGTCATTGCAATCAGACCGGCGGCCAGCATCGCGCCGGCGCGCCAGCCCGCTGAACCTGCACGGCCGGACACTACCCCATCGAAAGCAACCGTCACGCATCCCCCGCTTCGGGGCGTTCTTCGGTCGCCGCGGGCGGCGAGCCGGATTCGATCCGTTCGAGCCGGTACCCATAGCCGTAGATCGGCGTCAGACGATAGCCATGCTCCGGGCGCAAGCCGAGCTTGCTGCGCAGCATCGACACGTGCGTGTCCATCGTGCGCGACGGAATGTCCGTCGCCTGCTTCCAGATCACATCGAGAATGTGCGCGCGCGAGAGCGGCCGGCTCAGATGCTGGAACAACAGCAGCGCGAGCTCGAACTCCTTCTGCGTCACGGCGACGGTCGCGCCGCGCACCACTACGTGCTTCGCGCCCAGATCGAATTCGAATTCGCCGAAAACTTCTTTCGCCGCAGCCGGCTTCAGGTGATACGCCCGGCGCAGCAAGGAGCCGACGCGCGCCAGCAGGACCGCCGCAGAGACCGGCTTGACGACGTAATCGTCCGCGCCGGTGTTGAGGATCGAGGTGATATCAGTTTCGCGGCCGCGGCTTGTCATGAACAGGACCGGCAAGCGCTCGGAGAGGCTTTCGCGCACCCAGCGCAGCACCTCTTCGCCCGACATGTCGGGCACGTTCCAGTCGAGCACGAGCAGGTCGAAGGTCTGGCGCCGCAGTTGCCGTACCAGTTCACGGCCCGCGCCGAAAGCATGACAGACGTGGCCGGCCGCCGACAGCGTTTGGCAAACTAGATCGGCTTGAGCCGAATCGTCATCCAGGACTGCAATTCTCATAAAACCCCGCAACGCGACATCGTCCTTCGTAACTGTTGGCCGGTGAGCCGGCAGATGGCCGGGATGGCGGTGCGAACACCGACGATCCAGCTTCCTGTTTTCATCTTCGGCTGCACTCTTTTTCGATTAACGGTCCTTTGCCTCGCGCCCTGTTCAGCTCTGCCGCCCACTGTCTCGAAATTAGCGCGCATTTTTTGGCTTTAACGCGCTGATTACCGAAGGGGCAGATCATCATAATCGAAAACGGCCGTTCTTTTTCCCGGATGCACTTATGCGCTTATGCAGCTATCCGGCCCGGCTCGGCCACTGCGGGCCGCTCTATGGGATTTTCCCCGACGTCTCTCAGGTTCTGCCTGTTATTGAAATCGACCTCGATGGGTCGTTATTCGAGTCAGTTGGTCTCGCTCGCACGGTGATTGGCCCCGTCTGCCTTTTGTCCTATCGGGCTGTGCCCCCGGCGTTCAGGAAACAGCGATTTGACAATTTGCGAGTCAGTATAGGAACAGTCTCAAAATAAATCGTTTAAGAATTGTTAGATCGGTTTGAGGGTGCGATTGCAGATATATATCGAAACACACAGACACCACAAAAACAACTTTAAAAACAATCGCTTATGACAAAAATCGGATCAATCAACGTAGTGGCGACGTGCGCTATCGCGTTGCAAAACTTCGCGGCCAGCGAAACGTTTAGCGTAGGTTTTTTTGCAACTGAAAGTAGTCCGAAAACCGACATCAGACCGAAGATGAAGTTCGACGCCAGACGGGCCAAGCTCCTCCAGCCGCAACAACACATAGCGTTCGACGACTTCCCCGGCCTACGACTCGAAGCTACGGCGACGCGACGCACTTGGACGTACCGATACCGATCGCCTCTCGACGGTAACATGCGACAAATCAAGCTCGGGGATTGGCCAGCAATGCCTCTCGCCGCCGCAGTCGTTCAGTGGGAGACAAAACGGGGCATCCGTGATACTGGCGAAGATCCCGCCCTCGCGCGACGCCGGGCCAGGAGGCACGTCGCCGTACTGGGCGCCAAACATGGTCTCAGTGCATATACCGTTCGGTGACTGACTGGCCCCGAGATCACTGCTACGAAAAACAAGCGCATAGAACGTGCGACTGCGCATCGCGTACCGCTCGTCGGTCGGGCTGAGCTGATCGTCCGGAGGCGATGAGCGATTTACGGCGCCAGCTATTTATTTCCTTACACTGCGCCGAAACCGGGACGCCGCCCAGCCAAGTCACGCAAATGCATTACTCAGGCGAGTGTCCGGCAGATCATTGCCCGCTGCCAACCCTACTGGAAGGGAAACAACAAGCTGGTGATTGATCGTCCAATCCCTGTGACGGGATGGACGCCACACGATCTTCGCCGTACCGCGCGCACGATGCTCGGCGCGATGGGATGCGCAAACGAGGTCGCTGAAGAGATAATTGGACGCATCAAGCCGGGTATCGTGGGGGTCTACAACCTTTATACCTACGATGCCGAAAAGCGAGAGTGGCTCACGAAGCTGGCCGGCCGCCGTGAGGAACTGGCCTTTTAACAGTGTATCGATCAGACGTAGGCTTTCCTCCGAGTTCCGCGGTAGTCCTTTACCAAATGAGGCTGAGCCGAAATCTTTGGAGAATCGGACATGTCGCAACCCGGTGTTTCATTCGCCCCATCGCGAGCCGCTGGTTCATTCGTCGACCAGCTCAAGGCCCGGGTCGTGCTGCTCGCCGTCTTTGTTGGCTCCATTTGGGCGACGTTCTTCCTGTCGGTTTCGATGCCTTTCCTGCATCTGAATCGGCATGGCGTTGTCCCGCGCACGCTAAGCGGCCTGCAGGGCATCCTGTTTGCGCCGTGGCTGCACGCCGGGCTGTGGCACATCACCGCCAACACAGGCGGGCTGCTGGTGCTCGGCTGGCTCACGATGTGGCCGCGCATTGCGAATTTCTGGCAGGCGACCGCCGGCGCCATCCTCGGCGCGGGATTGTGTGCATGGCTGCTGGGCGCGCCCTATTCTGTGCACATCGGCGCGAGCGGCGTGGTGTTCGGATACGCAGGGTATCTCGTCGCACGCGGTGTTTACACGCGCAGCATCATCTCGATTCTCGTCGCCCTATTCGTGGCCAGTAGCTACGGACTGAGTATGCTGCTCGGCGCGCTGCCCCTCTACCCGGGCGTATCATGGCCAAGCCATCTTGGTGGCGCGATTGGCGGCATCATCGCCGCGCGACTGTCGCGACAAAGCCTGCGCCCCTAGAAGGGTGACGACTGCTTCTCATTGTGGACGAGACATCGAGAGTAGACACCGCGTAACAACGCAGTCGAAAGGCCCATCAGTAGCACCAGCAGCAACGAGTTACATCCACCGGCACAGATGCCGCGGTCTCGGTACGCTTCATCATCAAACTGGTTGAGACGAACGAGCCAGCCGGTTTTGCCACTCTGTCTGCAACAGTGTTTTCAGGAATCGCACATCGACGGCAGCTTTTCTCAACAGGATACTTCGCATGTCCAAATCATCTGGTGGCAGCGCGCGTCGTCGAGACGACACGAGGCCGCTACGAGGCTGGAATTTCGAAGGGGAAACAGACATGGATGAGCAAAAACGCCAAAGTATGATTGCATACCTTCGTCGCAAGATGGCTAAGGTTGGCATCAAGGTCGGCGACGTCGCGTTGGCCATCGCCGAAGAAAGAGCGCACCGAAAGTCGGCACGTTACCGCAGTGCTTTCGGCGACACTTGGGATGGCAAGGGGGATATGCCTCAGTGGCTTAGGCAAGCCACAAGCGCCGGGCAGTCACTGGCACACTTTGCTGTCGAGAAGTCGTCTACATCGACTAGCCGCGGACGTCCGGCGATTGACTGGAGTCGGGATCCGTTCGCTGGCACGCGCCTGGCGACAGTTCGGCCGTCGTAAGCGCCATGTACTAGCGGTCTCACTCTTGTTATTCATCAAGTTGCCGAAGAAAACTGCAAAAAATCAGGATGGCGATCGCTTCCTCGTCGCGACCTTAGGTGCAGCGCGGCGAGGCTTGGTGGTCTCGAGAGAGGATAGCGGGCGCTTCCGCGTCGCCGCCTGGTTTGCGACGGTGGTCGCGAGTTGCGATCTCAGCGCGTCGAGTTCCCTGACGTATGCCACATTCGAGCTGCGAAGCGCTTCCAGATTTCCCTCCACGACGCCTGCGCGATGACGCGCGTCGCCAAGCTGAACCTGCAGCGCCCGGATTTCCTCCCGGTGCCGGGCCTCGCCCTGCTCCGCCCTGCGCGCGGCCGCTTCAAGCTCCTTCTGGAACCGCGCGCTCACGCCCCGCTCACGCTCGATCTCAAGGAGCGCCCGCTTCTCGGCTGCCCGTAAACGCCCTTCCGCGAGTTCGGCGCTGCTCCGCAGTTTGTCGAGTTCGCCCGAAAAATCGGCCCTCGCCTGCACCAGTGCCCGGTCACGCGCACCGATCTCGTCCTGCTGTCGCGCGACTTCAGCCTCAAGCGCCTGACGCATCGCCTCCCCGGCGGCCTGCGCCTGTTCAAGCTCCTGAATGCGCACCTGTGCCGCCAGCAACGCGCCGGTGCGCTGCTCGAGCGCCGTTTCGGTCCGCACAAGCTCAGCCTGCAGTGATGCTGCCTCGTTGCACGCGCTGGCCTTCTCTGCCTCGGCGTCAATCCGCAGAGCCTCGAGCGCCGCCTGCGCCGATGTGGTGGACTTCCCCCACAGCGTCGCGACCAGTTCTCCTCGGGCATGCGTCGCTCACGACCACCAGTCAGTATCTTCACGTGGACGACGATCGTCGTCATCGCGAAACAGATGAAAAGCACCGCATTGACTGGTAGTCCAGACGGCTGAAGTTCGGCCTTGGCCGTCATTCGAGGATCGACGTCGGTCTGGCCGCTACGGATCCTTTTCCTGACATTCGAAGGTTGGCATTCGCGAATGATCGGCTCCACCGCTAGCGAATGCGTACTGCGACCCTTCTCCGTCATACGAGGTCAATCTAGATACCCGGCCGCTTTTCGAACTGCAACGGCCGCTAATCAATACAGTTGAATCGTGCTGGAGGTTCAATCTCCCGGGGCAGACTGCCGCGATAGGCTCGCCCGCGGCGTCGACTCACATCATTTCGGGGCTGCCCAGTTTCGTTCCGTCGGAAAAGCGGGCCAGTCTGTAGGGTTCAATGTCGAACTGCGGCGCCTCGTCCATTACCAGCCGGCTCGCGAGCATGCCTGCACCTGGCCCTAGTCCAAAGCCATGTCCGCTGAAGCCGGATGCGATCACAAGACCGGGTTTCGCATTAACCTTCGAGATGACGGGAACGAGGTCCGGCGTCGTGTCGATCGCGCCCGCCCATGCATGAGCGATCCGCAAGCCCGCCAGCTCGGGAAACACGCTGGACACATTTTGCAGGGCACGTTCGAGCCATTCGGTATCAGGCCGGGGATCCAGCACCCGCGTTTCTTCGAACGGCGAGACTTCATCGTCGCGCCAGGTTGCGCTTGCCTCCGGTCCGTGGAAGAAGCTGGCGCCGACGCGAATCTTCAGTTTTTTCTTCAGCTTGCTGCGGAACATGGTGCGGAACTTCACCGAATGCCGCAGGTTTTGCGGCGCGAGTTCCACGCGTCCGTAGCCGGGAACAGCGATGGTGTAGCCCCCGTCCAAGCGCCTCCTCAGCGCGAAGTTAGGCCCGGAGAAACAGCCTTCAATGACCCCCGGCGCCTCAGCGGTTCGCAACGCCGTTCCCATCACGTTGATGGCGGGCAGATCGATGCCGTGATGCTGGCAGAACAACGCGCTCCAGGCGCCTCCCGCGAGAACGACGGTGTCGGCTGCCAGCCGGCCGCGCTCCGTCCAGATGCCAGAGACACGCCCAGCGCTCGTGTCGAGACTTCGTACCGCGCAGTTCTGATACACCATCGCGCCGAGACCTTGCGCGCCGCGAGCAATCGCAGGCGCGGCTTTCGACGGCTCGGCGCGGCCGTCCGTGCCAGACCACAGCCCTCCAGCCCACTTCGCACGTCCGGACGGAATGCGCGCTGCCAGTTCGCGCGCACTGAGGATCTCGCTGTTAAAGCCGACTTCCCGGGCGCGTGCAAGCCACGATTCCCACTGCGCGATGTCCGATTGATACTCCGTGCCGTACAGGATGCCTGCCTTACGAAACCCAATGTCCTCGCCCAGTTCTTCGCTTAGTTCGCTCCAGCGTTTGAGGCTCTGCATCGCGAGCGGCAACTCATGGAGGTCGCGGTTCTGCTGACGCACCCAGCCCCAATTGCGCCCCGACTGCTCGCAGCCGATGACGCCCTTTTCCAGCAGAGCCACCTGGACGCCGCGTCGCGCCAGTTCATACGCGGTGCTGACGCCAATAATGCCGCCGCCAATTACCGCGACATCGCATCGATCGGGGAAACCTTCGCTATCCGTGACTTCGTCGATCCTTAGCATTTCATAGCCGTTGGTTGCCGCTTCTTAGTACGTTACTGCAGTCAAGACCGTCTGAAATGCGCACCTGAAGCGCGATTTCATCATCCGCAGATACTGGCTACGATTTTGGTATGTTCCACCGCTTCGCTGATAGGACGATCCTGTTGTATCCGAAAGGGATACAACGATGATCCACCAGGCGCTGAGGCAATTCTTGAATTGCTATCTTGCAGACTGTTGCCGAGATCAGGTTTCTGCTACGCCACATTCTCACGCTCTTGCTTCCTGGTTACCGGTAGGCGCGCACACCTACTTTTCAAACGCGAGCGAACCACACTTCGTCGAAATGAACGTAGCAAATGGTTCGCTCGCCGAGCCCTTCGATCGGCAATCGGGAGGTCGATGTGGGTGGGATTTGCCACCTCGCTCTCGGCACGCGCAAGATCGGCGAACGGGGATGTTTCGTCGAGTGCGACCAGAGCCTCGTCATTCGTCGTGAGGCTCCGATGCGAGTACAGCAACGCCGTCAGCCGCCCGTACGCCTTGGCCCGCAGGCAGCACGAAGATCGGATTGATTTCTGCTTCGACAATACGCCCGCCAAGCTGCACCGCCATTCGCGCAAAGGCGACGATTGCGCTTACGAGGGCATCAATATCAGCGCGCGGCCGTCCACGATACCCGTCTAGCAGGGGCCACGTTTTCAGTTCGTGGATCATCGCGAGCGCGTCTGCGCGCGACAGCGGCACTTCGGTGGAGAGCAGGCGCATTGTCGTGTCCTTGAACAGTTCCGCTGTGACGCCGCCCATGCCGAGCAGCAATGCTATGCCTAACGGGTCTCGATGAAGGCCGAGAATCAGTTCCGTTCCACCGGCCACCATTTCCTGAACGAGAAACGCATTCGCGGATACGCCAGTCGCGGTTTCAACGTCGTCCCGCATACGGTTCAGGCGCGCCCCGATGCTGTCAGCTGTGACCCCAACCGCGACGCCACCCACATCGCTCTTGTGGGTGATCGTGTTCGACAGCAGTTTGAGCACGACTTTGTCGCCCAGCTCGCGAGCGGCGCTCGTGGCCTCATTCGCGTTCGTGACGACACGCTCGCGTACCGCCGTCACACCGAAGCGGGCAAAAAGCTCTTTCGCCTGCGCTTCGTTTAGTGATCCGGCGGGTAGATCGCTCACGTTGACGTCTGCTTCGGAGTGTTGTTTGTCCAAATTCACGGCGCGTTGCATGTACTCGCCGTGCTGCCACATCGCCGCAAGTGCGCTAGTCACGCTTTCGGGCGATGGGAACGCCGGCACTGCCTGCTCGTTAAGCAACCGTGTGATCTCCGGCGCGTGAGGGCTCACAAATGCCATCACGGGTTTGTCACTCCCGGGCAGCGAATCGCGGATCGCGTTAGCCATCAGGTCAGGCATCGCGAGGCCTGACGATCCAACGATAACCACGACTGCGTCGTAAGTCGGACTGTCGAGTAGCGTGCCGATCGCACCGCGCAGCAGAGCCGGCTGCAGACCCGCGAGCGTCACGTCGATCGGATTGCGGTCGAGCACTGCATGATCGCCGGTCTGGAGCGCGCGCAGCTTTGCAGCAGTCGCTTCATCGGGAGGCGGGGTCTCAAAGTTCACCATGCCGAGGCTGTCGGTGACGAGCGTGCCGGCACCGCCGGTCGAGGTCAGAATCGCCACCCGCCGCCCGGAGAGCTTGCGACGCGTAGCGAGCGCATGAGGGATGTCGAGCAAATCGGAAAACCTCTGAGCACGAATGACGCCGACCTGGCTGAAAAGCGCGTCATACATGCGGTCCGAACCGGCCAGCGCGCCCGTATGCGAGACCGCCGATCGTGCGCCTGATTCCGAGCGTCCGATCTTGAACACGACGACCGGCTTGCCCGCGGCGGCCGCCCGTAACGCCGCACGCCGGAATCGTTCCGGATGACGCAGCCCTTCCATGTAGAGCGCGACAACGGAAGTCGAATCATCGTCAACCAGATAGTCGACGAAGTCTGCCATGTCGAGATCTGCTTCGTTGCTCGTCGACACCAGCTTTGACAGGCCAATACCGCTTGCTGCCGCCCGCGACAACAGCGAGCCAAGGATCCCCCCGCTTTGTGACACCACGCCGATCCCGCCGACTGTAAAAGTGTCGGTCTCCAGCGCCCCGCTTGCCGACAGCGTGATGCTATCGGTGAGGTTGACGAGCCCGATCGTATTCGGGCCAAGCAGGCGCATGGACCCTGCTGCCTCGATCAATTGCGCCTGCCGCTTCGCGCCTTCCTCGCCAATTTCTGCATAGCCGCTCGCCAGCACGATTGCAGCGCTTGTCCCGCGGTTTGCCAGATCCCGCACCGCAACGTGGGCGCGCTCGGCGCCGAGCAGCACGATGCCGACATCCGGTGCGTGCGGCAACGACGCTACATCGGGATAGCAGGGCAGGCCATCGATCGAGTCGTAACGCGGATTGACAGGGTAGATGTCGCCGTCGAAGCTGTGCTTCCGGAGGTAAGCCACCGGGCGCCCTGAAGTCTTGGCTGCGTCCGCCGATGCGCCGATTACGGCTACGCTCGCCGGGCGCATCAATTTTGAAATTGCATTCACGTCGATCTCCTTCGTGCTCACTTGGTTTTGTTCAGGAATGCGAGCACCGAGTCGCGATGTTCACTGCTTGTGTAGCAGACGGCCTGTGCCTGGCTACCTTGTGAAAACACCTGATGCGCAGAAAGTTCGTAGCTCTGGTTGAGGATGCTCTTGCCAAGCGCAAGCGCGGTGGCCGAACCCTGGCTCAATTCGGCGGCCCAGGCATGGGCGTCGGCGATGAGCGATTCCGGGTCGCTCAGGCGATCCGCGATGCCAATTTCCAGCGCTTCCTTTGCATCTACCTTGCGCCCGCTGAAGATCAGTTCCTTCGCCCGCGCGAGGCCGACTCGACGCGGCAATAAGTACATGCCGCCACCGTCGGGAATCAGCCCGCGTTTGATGTAGCTCCACGTGAAGCTCGCTTCCTGGGACGCGAGGATAAAGTCGCAGGAGAGCGCCATATCGGCACCGAGACCCGCGGCCGCCCCGTTGACGGCAGCGATGGTCGGTTTGGGCATCGAGTAGAGCAGATTAACCGTGTGATGCACGAGTTGCTGGCGGGACCAGCCATTGAACGCAATCTCGCCGGCGTGCGCTTCCATGCGCTGCGCCATACCGCTGACGTCTCCGCCAGCGCAGAACCCCTTGCCGTTGCCGGTCAACACTACGGCGCGCACCCCCCGGTCGCGCGAAACGGTGTCCAGCGCCTCGATCAGTTCGGCACGCATTTCGTTGGTGATGGCGTTACGTTTTTCAGGACGATTCAGCGCGATCATGGCGACTTGCGAGTCGATAGTGACTTGAATGGTGGGTGTGCTCATGCGTGTCTCGATGGTTGAATTGGAGTCGACTGACAAGGTCAATCTGCCAATGCAGCTTAGCCCCACCTGCCGCCCAAGACACCCCGTTAATTCCGCTCTGTGGAACGGAGCGTATTTCATCCCAAGGCCCGATAAATTCCACTGGATGGAATTGGCGGATTGTCATCGAGCGTTCGGCGCCGATAATGGATTCCAACGCAGGACACTTGCCACGACGATCCTGCGGCCCATACAAGCCGGAGACATGATGCACGCAGCCCGTTCCAATCCAATCGACGTCAGCGCCGTCGCGCAACCGCAGGCAGAGGCCGTCTACCGGAAAGTCACCTGGCGGCTGCTGCCGTTCCTCTTCGTTTGTTACGTCTTCGCTTATCTGGATCGCGCCAATATCGGCTTCGCCCACCTGCAGTTCTCGCGCGATATCGGTCTTTCCGACGCCGCATTCGGTCTGGGTGTAGGGCTCTTCTACGTGGGGTACATGCTCTTTGAAGTGCCGAGCAACCTGTGGCTCGCGCGAGTCGGCGTGAGAAAAACGCTCATGCGGATCATGGCGCTATGGGGCATTGTTTCGGCGGGCACCGCGTTCGTGCATACGCCGACCCAGTTCTACATCGCGCGCGTGCTGCTGGGCGCAGCGGAAGCAGGATTCTTCCCGGGCGTGATTCTCTACTTCACCTACTGGTTTCCGGCCGCGCGCCGCGCACGAGTCACGTCAATCTTCATGACGGCGATCTGCGTATCCGGCATCATCAGCGGGCCTGTGTCGGGATGGATACTCAATAGCATGTCCGGCTTACTCGGCTATAACGGCTGGCAATGGCTGTTCCTTCTCGAAGGATTCCCGTCAGTCATCGCCGGTGTCTTTGCCTATGTCTATCTGACGGACCGCCCCGAGCAGGCGACCTGGCTCACGGACGACGAGAAAGCCCTCCTGCTCGCGGAGCTTAACCGCGACGCGCAAACGAAGGCTGCACGCGCTCATGGTTCGATCTGGGTCGCATTGAAGGAACCGAAGTTTTATTTCCTCACCTTCGCATACTTCAGCGTACCGTGGGCGAGCATCGTCGTGCATATCTGGGCTCCGAGCGTGATCCAGAAAAGCGGCGTATCGAACTACTGGCACATTGGGCTTCTTTCCGCGATTCCGTATGTGGTCGGCGCAGTCGCGATGTATCTGCTCGGTCGAAACTCGGATCGTATGCTGGAGCGGCGGTGGCATTTCATGGCAAGCGCATTGATGGCCGCGCTGGGCGTCGCGCTTTTGCCGGCGGCGGCCAATCACGCAGGCATTCTGGTAGCACTGCTTTGCGTCGCGACGGCTGGCTATCTGGGCATGCTGTCGCTTTTCTGGACGATCCCACCCGCGTACCTGTCGAGCACCGCCGCAGCAAGCGGCATCGGCCTCATTAGCAGCCTCGGTCAGTTCGGCGGGATTTCGGCTCCTTCGGTGATCGGCTACGCATCGACGCACTTCGGTAGCAGCGCCGTGGGCCTCTATGCGGTTGCGTTCGTCTCCATACTCGGCGGTCTTGCGGTGGTGCTGGGTATTCCAGCGCGCGCGATCAGTGAACGCCGGGAATGAAAGAGAAGCTTGCAGTCTTCAGCCTTCCAGGCGCGCGCATGCGGCCGTAATCTCGTCGCGCAGACCCAGCAGGGGCGCTGCCAGTTCGCTTACAACGCTGTCGTTTGACGCCGCCGTGCGGACGCTAAAGTTCAGGACCAGCAAACGATGTCCGGGAATGGCGAGGGGTGTCGCGAGTGCGATCACTTCCGGTTGCCAGCTTGCAACGCAGAAGCCTCTTCGGCGCACATCGTCTACAGCTTCGCCGATCTCCCGCGCGAGACGCTCCCAGCCGCTCCGTTTGCGCCGCTTGAACGCGTCCATCAGGGCGGTGAATTCCGTCTGCGGCAGCGCTGCGAGGTACGCGCGCCCGAGCGAAGTCAGTTCCATCGGCACGCGTTGTCCCGAGACGATCGTACGTAGTGAGGCTCGCTGGTTATAGCGAATGGACTCAAGGTAGACCATCTCTTCCCGGTCGGCGCCCGCGATTCCGACATTGATGCGCTTTGCCTGGGCAGTGTCGCGGATTAGCGGTCCTGCAGCATTCAGTACCGTGGATCCGCTGCGCAACGCCTGCGCCAGACTGAGCACCGGCAGGCCCAGTCTGTACGCCCTGCGTGCCGCATCGTGCTCGAGATAACCCGCCTCGACGAGCGTTCGCGTAAGGCGGCTCACCGTTGCCTTCGGCAGGCCGGTGCGTTCCGCGAGTTCTCCATTGCCGAGAAGTGTTGCACCGGGACCGAACGCGCGCAGCAGTTCGAGCCCGCGTTCGAGCGATCGATTCGATGGGGTAGCGTTCGATTGCGGTTGTTGATTCGTGTGGTTCGCCATAGACAGTGGGTCTGCCGTGCTTAACGTGAAAAGGTCGATTGTCGATGCCGAATCAGACCGCATCGTAGCGCCGCGGCCAAGTCTGCGGATCATCTCGCGATTGGCGTCCGGAGCGGCAACCTGTAGGAGGCGACGTTTTGTCGGCGCAGCAGATGGTACCCCTCCTGGATTTCGTGTGGATATTTGCAGAATCGCTGTGCAGTTGCGGGCTTCTCTTCTGAGAGCCGGATGGTTTTGCGGATCTTCGGTCCGGCCGGGTTCCCAACCGACCGCACCCATTGCTGGAGCATGCGCAAATTTGTGCTTCCTGCCAGCGACATCTTCCCTGAAGCCACTGCATGTCAGTACATGCAGTGAGATTCGACACCTGAAAAAACCGTAGCTTTACTAGAAAAGGATAATCCGATGGTCATCAACATTGCAAAGCTCCGACGCGCGACCGTGTCTGCCGCACTCTGCACCGCGTCACTATTGTCAAATGCGGTTCATGCCGCTGACGTTCATGTTCTGGCAACTGGAGCGCTCTCAGCAGCGTTTAGGGAGCTCGGACCAGGGTATGAACGGCAGACCGGGAATCACCTCGTCATATCGTGGGGGCCTTCATACGGTACGTCCGCTGACGCGTTACCCATGCGCATTAAGAATGGCGAAGCAATGGACGTCTGCTTCATGATCCGCCCTGCGCTGGACGAACAGATCAGACAGGGCAAGTTTCTCCCGGACACTCGCACAGATCTCGTTGCGTCCCGAATTGGCGTCGCGGTCCAGGTCGGCATGCCGAAGCCGGATGTCAGTACTGTGGAAGCACTACGTAGTGCACTGCTCGCAGCAAAATCTGTAGCATTCTCTGAAGGAGCTAGCGGCACCTATATTACTGAGACGTTGTTCCCCAAGCTTGGCATCGCGCATCAAATGAAAGCCAGGAGTATTCAAATCAAAGGGAAGGAACTGGTCGGAACGGCCATTGAGCGCGGCGACGCTGAACTTGGATTGCAACAGATCAGTGAACTTCGCGCCATTCAGGGGATCCAGTACGTCGGGGCGCTCCCGCAAGAAGTCCAGAAGGCAAGCGTCATTTCCGCCGCCTTATCAACTAACGCGCAGGAGCGGGAAGGCGCCGCAGCCCTCATTTCTTACCTGAGAACGCCGACAGCATCGGCAGTATTCGGCAAGACGGGGCTTGATCCAATCAAGCCCGGGAAATAGATCGCATTGGTCCTCCCGTCGTGGTGCCCCCGGAGGATAGGCCACCGAGACACTCGCTTCGCTCGTTGTTAGGCCTGTCCGAGCGGGAATGGGGCATGACCTTTGAGAAAGATAGCTACGGTGCTTCGTTTGATCCAGTCAATTCAAGCGACGGCCCGCTCGCCCAAAGCGGTCGTTCAGGGATTTTCGCGGGGTATCTCGTTTGGGTCGAGAGCACGCATCCGCTGAATTTCGGCAGGACTTTGGCAGGCGTTAGGTTGTAAGCGTCCGGTCAGTAGCGCATAGCAGACGTGCAAGCCAAGATGTTCGAACGGCGGCAATGGCCGACCAGCAGACTTTCCGTGCCCTGCGCGTTGCAAAATCGCGCCAACACCGCTTAGAGCGCCCTGCTCTACAACGCCTCGCCGACGTTTGCCACGATAACGGGTGTTATCGCCACCGCTCTGCTCCACAATGCCTTGGCGAGTTTTGCGGCGATAACCCGCGTTATCACCGCAATCCATCTATACACATCTGCCGTGCGAGGACCAGGTGGCTCGCGGCTGGCCCCTCTGGCCTCGACAGTCGAAGTGGCGTCCCGCCAACGGCAGATCACAAAGACAACCGGACATCCAGCCGCTCTGCTTCCCGACATAACGCGACATTGGTTTGCATACCTTGCAGTCCTATGCGACGACCCAGTCGTGGCCAGCAATCGGACCACCCGCTTGCTGCATGCGACCGCCCGAAACCAGACCGCCAAGATCCACTGGTGCGTAGCCAAAATCGTTGACGAGTCCGATCACCACTGCCTTTGCGTCCTTGTCGTCACCGGAGACGAAAATGACGCGTTTTCACGTCGATGCCTTCCTGCGCTGCCTGCTCTATCAACTCATTCAGCGTGTAGCCCTTCTCCCTCGCCGCGCCAATTTGCGTCCGAATGGATTTAACGCCGTCTCCCACCTTGAGGTGCTGTTCATCTTTGCCCTTTTCCGGGAGCGCACCCAGTCTGCGTCCAAGTGCCTCCCATTGCCCTCGCGTGAAACTTCGAACAACCGGCATGATTCGCTCCGATGTAACACCGTCACACGCATCTTGCGTAGGCGTTTACTCATCGTCAATACCAGTTCCTGCCGGTCATCAAGACTGGTGGAATACACCGGAATGCTGAAGAACGTAGGGGAACAGAAAAGTATTTTTTATACGGTCGCTCGAATTCCCCTCAGTGCACATGGAATTCAACATGCTTCATCAAGCGAGCAAACGGGGATTGACGGGTTGGCGGGGAACCTTGCGCTTTTGGAGGCGCGTCACGCCGCAGTCGGAATCTCCGCGGCGCGCGCAGCCTGCACTTCTCACCTGCCACTTTCAATCTCGGGCATCGGCGCGAATAGTGCGTCGAGGTCGTCGTCCGAGAACTTGGCGGCGCCGGCGGCGTCTTCGGAGAGAATGCTGTCGGCAAGTCCCGCCTTCTGCTCCTGCAACTCCACGATCTTTTCTTCGATACTGCCCGCGGCAATCAGCTTGTAGACAAATACGGGCTTATCCTGCCCCAGCCGATGGGCGCGGTCGGTCGCCTGATTCTCGGCAGCAGGATTCCACCACGGGTCGTAATGAATCACGGTATCCGCAGCGGTCAGGTTCAGACCTACTCCACCTGCCTTCAGGCTGATCAGGAACAAGGGCACCTCGCCTTGCTGGAAGCGCTCGACCGGCGTGATGCGGTCCGTCGTGTCGCCAGTCAGAATGACGTAGGGAATCGCGGCTTCCTCGAGCGCGTCGGCAATCAGCGCCAGCATGCCGGTGAACTGCGAGAACAGCAGCACGCGGCGTCCTTCCTCGATCAATTCAGGCAGCATCGACAGGAGCAAATCGAGCTTGGCCGAACGCGTGACACGTGCGCCCTTTTCGACCCTTTCCGCTTTTTCCACTTTGCCGCGCTTCCCGCCCGGTTCGCCTGATTCCCCCGGCGCCTCATCAACCCTGATTTTCCGCACGAGACGCGGATCACAGCACACCTGGCGCAGCTTCAGCAAGGCATCGAGCACGATAATGTGGCTGCGCGCGAGGCCCTGCGCGCTGACCGCCGCACGCACCCGCTCCTGCATGGCCGTCCGCACTGTTTCGTATAGATCGCGCTGCGCGCCCTCCAGATCGACTGAACAGACGATGGTGGTCTTGGCCGGCAACTCCTTCGCGACCTCGTCCTTACGACGGCGCAGCATGAACGGCCGGATGCGGCGCGCCAGCAGCGCGCGGCGCACGCCATCGCCGTTCTTCTCGATCGGATTGCGCCAACGCTTGGTGAAGTCTTTCTGGCTGCCGAGAAAGCCCGGCAACAGAAAGTCGAACTGCGACCACAGTTCGCCGAGGTGATTCTCCAGCGGCGTCCCCGTCAAACACAGCCGATGCCGCGCGCGCAATCCGCGGATCGCCTGTGCGGCTTTGGTACTGGCATTCTTCACGTACTGCGCCTCGTCGAGGATCAGCAGGTGATAGTCATGCTCGGCGAGCACCTTCTGATCGCGCCACAGCAACGCGTAAGTCGTCAGAATCAGGTCGTGTTCGCCGATCTGCTCAAAACGCTCCTTGCGCTGCGGGCCGTTCAGGACCAGCACTTTCAGATCGGGTGCGAAGCGCCGCGCTTCCTCGCGCCAGTTGTGCACGAGCGTGGTCGGCACGACGATCAGCGCGGGACGGTTGAGCCGCCCTGCTTCCTTCTCCGCGAGGATGTGCGCGAGCGTCTGCACGGTCTTGCCGAGCCCCATGTCGTCGGCGAGCACGCCGGCCAGATCGTGTTCGCGCAAAAACTGCATCCAGTTCAGGCCCTGCTGCTGATACGCACGCAGTTCCGCCTTCAGACCACGCGGTACCGGCACCTCGTGCAAGCCCGGGCCGGCCTGCAGACGCTGCGCCAGCTGGCGAATCGAATCGTCGCCCTGGAATTGCCAGCGGCCTGTGCTGTTCAAGGCTTCGAGGCGGCCCGCATCGACGGAGGGCACCCGCAGCGGCGCGCCTTCGGCCAACGTGCCGCCCAGTGCGTCGAACAGATCGACCAGCACGCGCACCACCGGCTTCAGCCGGTCGGCGCGCAAACGCAGGCGCTTGTTTTCTTCGGTCTTCAGCTCGATCGGTTCGTCGTCGGCGATCGCTTCAAGCGCGCCGCCGAGCCAGCGACGGTCGCGCCGGAACAGATCGGCGAGCAGCGGCTCGAGCCGCACATTGCGCTCGCCGATGCGGATGCCCATCTCCAGATCGAACCAGCCGTCGCCCGCCTGCTGCGCGGTGCCGTCGATCGCGTCGATCTCGATGATGTTGTAGCGGAACTCGGGCGCCATCGTCACGCGCCAGCCTTTGCTCACGAGCTCAGGTACAGCGTCGTTGACAAAGGCGGACCAGGATTCGGCATCGGGCAGGCCGAGCATCGTGTCAGGCAAAAGCCGCGACGCGTACACGCGGCTGGTCGGGACTTTCTGCAGGCCGGTCTTGCGCAGTTCGAGTAAGCGCTTCTTTTCGGCTTCGTAGCGGCGGCGGATATGGATGACGTCGCCGCCCGGCATGGGTACGAGGGTGACGCTGCTGTCGACATTGATGCTAACGCCGTCGTAATCGAAGCTGACGCCGGCCAGTTCGACTGCCTCTGATTTTCGTTGCCCCGCCTTGGCTGTGGACGGCAGCGCGTGGCTATTGAGCGTGAGCACCGGCACGGGATCGACGTCGATCACGCGAATCGCGGAGGCGTCGTGCGTGGGCGGCAGCGGCAAATCGGGCGCGATCTCACGCAACACCGAGGCGACGAGCGGCGCTTCGGCGAGCGAGATCGGCGGCATGGCGAGGTAGTCGGGCAACTGCTGGAACGGCAACGACGATTCGACGAAACCCGCTTCATTCGCGACACCGTCCACGTACCAGATCGGCTCGGTGGGCAGCACCATGGTGGCGCGCGGCTCAGTGCACAGCACTGGCCGCAGGCGTTCATCCGCCAGCGGTTCCCATTCGATCCGCCCGGGCCGGGTGGCGCCGCGCGACAAAGGCGTCGGTCCGTCGTGACCCGGCGCCGGCTTGAACTCGAAGAACAGGCGCCCCGTGGCCATCAGCTTTTGCAACATCTCCGCGCCGCTCGTGCCGCGCAGAACGAACTGGCCGAAATCCTCGCGCGAGCGGCCCAGCCACAAACCGCGCAGGATCGACAGGTCTTCGTCGGAGACAAACTTGGGTTGCTTGAGCAAGGCGGCTTCCACATTGCCCCAGGGCTCGTCGACTTCGACAATCGTGCCGTCCGGATTGCAGTGCGCCCGGTACAGCACGACTTCGTGGCGCATGTGGAACTTGGACCAGTTCAGCAGGTAGGCGAGCGTTTGGGTGCGTGCGGCGCCCGCCTTCTGGGCGACTGCATCGGCGGCCTCGGCGCGTGCGCGAAAACGCTCGAGCCAGCTGACCAGTTCGGGACGTACGCCGGATGGCGGTTGCATCGCTGATCCGGACGGCGCCTGAGGGTAACCGGCGGACGGGCGCTCATCGGAGTCGATGCCAGTGTCGACGTTGGTGATGTGATCCATCTCGTCGTGATACTCGAGCTCGGCGAGCAGCAGCGCGGCGACATGCTTGCAATTGCGGCTGACCGGGCAACTGCATTCGCTCTGCGCCCACGGTCTGCCGCCATCAGTGCGGAACCGCACTTGCGTGTGGTAGGGCAGCACCCGTGAGCCCTGCACATAGCCGCTGAGCTTGGCGCCGTCCCATTTCACGTTCGTGACTGCGCCGACCGAGCGTGCCTTGGCGACGGTGTGGTCGCCCAGCCATTCCGTAATCCTTTCCCGATCGAAGAAAACTGACGACATCAGGGTCCATTCCTTTTCAAGCCGGCGGGGGCAACCGTGCGCGGACGCGGAATCGGCGCGGCAGGCGACGAACGGCGACTGCCCGCGCAGTTTCAGCCCGGCATAGATTGCCCGTGGTAACCGGCCATTTTACGCGTCGGACGAAATTAGCTGTAGAGACGGCTTCCAAGGCAGTGCAAGGGACGGATGGCCTGGCTTCGCTCAGAGTGCAGGGTCGCTGGATGCCCCGACGCTCACTTCCAGCCCCGCTGCCGCGAACACCTGAGCGAGCGCCGGCGTTGGCGCCTCATCGGTGACCAGCAGATCGACCGCATCCGGGCCGAAAGCATGTACCAGCGCGCTGTGGCCGAACTTCGCGTGATCCGCCGCGACCACGCGCCGTTCGGCTTGCGCAAAGGCGGCGAGCGAAAACGCCACGTCGGCGGGCAGTGCGTCCATGAAACGGCCCTGCAGGTCGATCGCGGTGACCGACACGATTGCGTAGCGCACATGGAACTGGCGCAGGAAGGCAAGCACGCTGTCGCCGACTGCAGCGGAGTCGTCAGCACGCAGTTCGCCACCCGCGATGAACACCCGGTTGCCGTTGCGCGGCGCCAGCACGCGAGCGACTTCGATGGAATTGGTCACTACCGTGAGCCGCGAGCGCGCGGTAAGAGCCTGGGCGATGTGCAAGCAGGTCGTACCACCCTCGAGGATCAGCGAGTCGCCGTCCCGCACGAGTTCGCTGATGCGCGCGCCGATCGCCTGCTTGCCCTCGCGGCTTGCCACCATGCGCCGCTGGAACGGCGGCTCGTCGAGCCGCTCGGGCAGCATGATGCCACCGTGGACCTTGATGAGCAGGCCGTCCGCGATCAACGGCTTGATATTGCGGCGGATGGTCTCGTCAGACACCTCGAAGCGGCCGGCAAGATCGGTGATCGTGCAGGTACGCTCGTCGCGGACGAGTCGCAGGATTTCAGCTTGGCGTTGGGTGGAGAACATAGGATCGAGACCGGGAGACGGTGCCCAGTCTAGCAAACACCTCATGGTTCGCCAAGAAATCTCAACGCATTCCCATATAAATCCACAATCGGCATGCTAAAACAGCATTAAAACTCAACCTGCCCTTACTTCCGCCAGCAACTCGGGATGGCGATCCAGCACCTTCAACAGCTTGATTAGCGCGAGCGGCGGCTTGGTTTTGCCATTCTCGTACCGCGAAAAAGCGTTCACGCCGCCACCGAAAATTTCCGCTGCCTCGCGCTGATCCAGCTCAAGCTTCTTGCGGACGGCGGCAATGAATGCGGGATCTACTTGCGATGCATTCACCTCCTTGTTGAAGGCAAGCATCATTTGACCCGTGCGGGTCGCCTCGTCCATGTCGAGCACAGCCTCTTCACATGCCGGGCAATAGTCGCCGGTGACGGCCTCGAAGACGGCTGTTTCCCCTTTGTAGACATAGCGCATATTGCGCGTATCCCGCACCAGTTCGGCCGCTCCGCAATTCGGGCACTTCATGCTCACCACTCCTTGAATGACACGACGAGGACGTCGTCGACCACCGTCAGTTTCAAATAGACCATGCCTGCTTCGGTCATGGCGCAGTAGACGTCCTGCCAGACCCGGTGGTCCGCGTACGTAGTCATGCTTTTTCTGAAAGCACGCCGATCGAGGGACATCACCGTTTCGACAATCGCCGCAGGCCCGAAGCCGAGTGCCGCAGCCCCGATCACGGCCGATTTCGTGATTCTGATCTTCCCTGCACTCGCCAAGCCCTGGACATCGGCCAACTTGCAGTGAGGCGTATTTTTTTCCACTCTTGCCTCCGATTGATATTAACCTACTTGGTTATAAAAAGGTAGGGCGGCCGTCTGTTACTGACGTATCCGCGACATCCTTTGATCCCACATCAGCCAAATCGATCGTTGCTTTTTGCCAAATTTTGTTGCAATCTACGCACGTTAATTCAACCAATTTCCACATATGTCCACACCCATTCCCACCCACGCCCGTGTCGCCATCATCGGGGGCGGCATCATTGGCTGCTCGGTCGCCTATCACCTGACCAAACTGGGTTGGACCGATGTGGTTCTGCTCGAACAGGGTCAGTTGTCGTGTGGCACGACCTGGCACGCGGCCGGCCTCGTCGGCCAACTGCGCGCGCAGGAAAGCATGACCAAACTGATCCGTTACTCGACCGCCCTCTACGCCGAACTAGAAGCCGACACCGGCCTCGCGACTGGCTGGAAACAATGCGGCTCGCTCTCGGTGGCCCGCACGGCCGAGCGGATGACGCAGCTCAAGCGCACCGCCGCTGTCGCGCGCGCCTACGGTGTGGCGTGCGACGTAATCAGCCCGCAGGAAGCCGGCGATCTATGGCCGGTGATGCGCACCGACGACCTGCTCGGCGCCGTCTGGCTGCCCGGCGACGGCAAAGCGAATCCCACTGATCTGACCCAGGCCCTCGCCCGCGGCGCACGCACGCGCGGCGCACGCATCGTCGAGAACACCCGGGTCACGGCGATTCACACGCGCACCGCGCTCGAAGACAAGGCAAACGGCACGACAGGCGCACGGGAAGTCAGCGGCCTCGCGTGGCGCAACAAGGACGGCGAAGAAGGCACGATCGGCGCGGACATCGTCGTGAATTGCGCGGGCCAATGGGCCAAGGCGGTGGGCCGCCTGTGCGGCGTGACCGTGCCCTTGCACTCGGCCGAGCACTACTACATCGTCACCGAACGCATTGCCGGCGTGCATCCTGACCTGCCGGTGATGCGCGATCCGGATGGCTTCATCTACTTCAAGGAAGAAGTGGGCGGTCTCGTGATGGGCGGCTTCGAACCGAACGCGAAACCGTGGGGCATGAACGGCATCCCGGACAACTTCGAATTCCAGTTGCTGCCCGACGACTGGGATCAGTTCGAAATCCTGATGGAAAACGCGTTGCAGCGCGTGCCCGCGCTCGAAACGGCGCAAGTAAAGCAGTTCTACAACGGCCCGGAATCGTTCACGCCGGACAACAACTTCATGCTCGGCGAAGCGCCGGAATTGCGGCGTTTTTTCATCGGCGCGGGTTTCAATTCGATGGGGATCGCATCGGCGGGCGGCGCGGGGATGGCGCTCGCCGAATGGATCGTCGCGGGCGAACCGACGATGGACCTGTGGCCGGTCGACATCCGCCGCTTTGCGCGTTTTAACGGCAACGACACCTGGCTGCATGATCGCGTGAAGGAAACGCTCGGCCTGCACTATGCGATGCCGTGGCCGAATCGCGAACTCGACAGCGCGCGGCCGTTCCGCCGCTCGCCGCTGTATTCGCTGCTGCGCGATGACGGCGCCTGCTTCGGCAGCAAAATGGGCTGGGAGCGTGCCAACTTTTTCGCGCCGACACCCGCAGAAGCACAGATCGATTACGCGTTCGGCCAGCAAAACTGGCTGCCGTGGAGCGGCGCCGAACATCGCGCATGTCGCGAGGGCGTCGCGCTATTCGACATGACGTCGTTCTCCAAATTTCTCGTCAAAGGACGCGATGCGGAGAGCGTGCTGCAAGGCATCGTCGCCAATGACGTAGCCGTACCGCCAGGTACGACGGTCTACACCGGCATGCTCAACGAGCGCGGCACCTACGAATCGGATTTCACGCTCACGCGCCTCGCCGACGATCAATACCTGCTGGTCACCGGCACCGCGCAAACCACGCGCGATTTCGACACCATCGAAAAAGCGATTCCGCGCGACAAACACTGCACGCTGGTCGACGTCACAGGCCAGTACGCCGTGCTCGCTGTAATGGGCCCGCGTTCACGCGAGTTGCTGCAAAGCGTGTCGAAGGCGGACTGGAGCAATGAGGCGTTCGCGTTCGGCCAGAGCCGCGAGGTCGATCTCGGTTATGCGACGCTGCGCGCCACCCGCCTCACCTACGTCGGCGAACTCGGTTGGGAACTGTACGTGCCGGTCGAGTTCGCAGTCAGCGTGTATGAAACCTTGCAACAGGCAGGCAAGGCACTCGGCCTCGTCAACGCGGGCTACTACGCGATCGACTCTTTGCGCATCGAGAAAGGCTACCGCGCCTGGGGTCGCGAACTGACGCCGGATACAAATCCGTTCGAGGCGGGTCTGTCATTTGCCTGCAAGCTCGATAAGGACATCCCGTTCCGCGGCCGCGACGCGTTGTTGAAATTGCGCGCCGAGCCGCTGCGCCGCCGCATGGTGGTGCTCACCGCCGACGGCGCCGCCGATCGCATGCTGTGGGGTGGCGAAGCCATTCTGCGTGACGGCAAGCCGGTCGGCTTCGTCAGTTCGGCAGCGTTCGGGCACACGCTCGGCTGTCCGGTGGCGATGGGCTATATCAACAATCCGGACGGCGTCGCCGATGCCGCGTATCTGAATAGCGGTCAATACATGATCGACGTAGCCGGCGATCTACTGCCGGCGACCGTGCATCTGAAGGCGCCCTATGATCCACGCTCGGAACGGGTGAAGGGCTAACGTCCGCCGCGCGCCATACTCGAAAACACCCCATCGCGGCGGATCAGACCATGAAACAGCGCCGCCGCGAGATGCAACAGCACCGTGGCGAACAGCGCGAATGCTAGCCATGTATGCAAGGCACGGAGTAGCGCGAACAGCTCCGTGTTATGCGGCGCGATCGGCGGCAAATGCAGGGGACCGTATAGCGTAATCGGATATCCCCCGGCGGATAGCATCCCCCAACCGATCAACGGCATCGCGATCATCAGCGCATAGAGGATGAGATGCGACAGCCTGGCGACAAAACGCTGCGGCGCCGGCATGTAGGCCGGCAATGGCGGACTGCCGCGCCGGATACGCACGCCCGCGCGCAGTATCACCAACAGCAGCAGCGCTATCCCAAGCGGCTTGTGAATCGCGATCAGCGTGGTATGCGCCCGCGACACCGTCGCGACCATTCCCACGCCGATAAACAGCATGGCGATGATCAGTGGCGCCATCGTCCAATGCAGGAGTCGCGCTAGCGGACTGAAATGGGTACGCGTCTGTGTCATGAACGCTCTCCGTTCGACTTCGTTTGATGAACCTCGGGATGCAACGATTCTTCGCGCGTGCGGCGCTTATACGACAGCGCGTACGCTGCCGAGCGCGCGGCGAGCAACGGATCGTTGGAAGGCCGGATACCGGCCGGCAAGATGGTCGGATCAAAATTAACATCGCGACAGGCACCGTCTTCCTGCGACGTCGTGTGATCGATCACCAGCGTGCCGGCGTCGATATGCTGACGATCGTCGGGCCATTGCATCGTCGCGTCGTCGATGGGATCGCCGGGTTGCGCGACCGTCAGGATCAGATGCCAGCGCAACGGTCCATTTTGCAGACGCTGATCGAGATCGGCTTCGAGGAAATTCTTCTCTTCCTTTTGCGCATCGGTGATCGATGCATACGGCGTTTCAGGCACCATCGCCCAACGCACGGCGCGAGTATTGCCCGCGCTGTCGGTGAACTGGAATGCGTTGATGCTGTAGTACGCGGCATTCGCCAGACTCGACGACGGCGGATGCGCCTTCACCCATGCTTGAAACGGCTTGGTCTCCGGATTCGCCGCATAAAACGCTTTCAGCTTTGCGGGGTCGGGTTTGCCGGTCGCGGCATCAGGTTTCGCCGCGACCAGTTGCTGATAGAACTGCTCGGGTGTATGAACCGCGAACACAGGTGTCGAATTCATCCCAGTGCGCCACTGCTCGCCATTCTGCAGTTGGAACAGCAACGCCATGCTGCGCACCGGTGAACTCGTGTCGGGCGCGGACGGGTTGCCCCCTGGAACCGCGAAGCGGCCGATGACCGGCGTGCGGCCCGGCGCGAACACGGCAGCACGTGAAAGTACCGAACCGTCGCCGCTACTGTCGAAATACCCCGCCACACACAGGCCCTTTGCATGGTTGCGGCGATAGCCGGGATGAGCCTGGCCGGCCACCGCTTCGAAAGTGTTGATGATACGGGGCGCGGTGAGCCGCGCAGGTGTCAGCCAGCCCGCCGTATAAGCGAAGCCGCCGGCAAGAACCGCGACGACCGCGCCAATTGCCGCGAGCCGGCATGGCATGCATGGAGGCGCAGCGTTGGGAACGGATGGTTTTGTCACGACGACTCCTTGACTCTCGGAAAGATGCACTCATCGGCAAACACCGAATTCGGCGATCTATTCCATTCGACGTCCGGCGCGTCCGTTCCGTGTGCGCGCCGGCTATCGATACGGTCAATTGACGCTGCCTGCGGTCGCGGCGCCGCTCGCGACATGGTTCGCGGCGGCCGCCTTGGCGGCGAGTGCTTCCTTGTTGTGCGCGACCTGCTGGGCGAAGATGGGGTTGACTTCCGGATACGATGTATCAGTGACATAGTCAAGGCCGTTCTGCTGGGCTTCGATCAATTCCTGGTACACCTGAGCACGTGTCTTGCCTTCTGCAAAAACGCTCGACGAAGCAGCGAAAACGACGAGGGACAATGCGGCAAAAGCGATCTTCTTCATGATGAACTCCAGAGAGTTTTGTGCGGGTTTGCATGAGGGATAACCACGGGTTTCCGGCTTTTATTCCTGCCTTGGCGCTTCGTAAGAAACAAACTTCGAACGTGGAATAAACTCACACCTGCGTGTGTTCGCCACTCGATAGCTGAAATCCGACGAATGCCGAAACCATGACCTCAACCGCTCCTCCCTCCGATTCACCGCCTTCCGAAGCCGACATTCAGGCCTACGCCGATGGCACGCTGACGCCGGAACGCGCTGCGTTTCTGGAGGACTATCTGGGCAAGGATCCGGCGGAAGCACGCCGCGTAGCGTTCTACGACAGGCTCAACGCGCAAATGCAGCAGGCCTTCCAAACAACTGACGAACCCGTTTCGACCCGCGCCGAAGGACGGCGCGGCGTACTCGGGCGGCTAAAGGCCGGGGAACGCCGGGGCAAGGTGGTGAACGCTGTCGTGGCGCTCGTTCTAACGCTGATCGCCGCGAGCGGCTGGCTGGCCGCCACCCAGGTATCCCGGCAGGCACTCAACAATGCGGCCGTGATGGCGTTGGCGGAAACCGCCACCGCACAGTATTCTGCCGCCTCGCCGACGCGGACCGACGTGTCCGCGCCCAACCTCGCGGCGATCGGGTTGAGACTGGTGGATCAAAGGGTCCTATCGCTCAGTCCACTCCAACGCGCCACCGAATTCATTTATCTGAACGGCGACAACCGCCCCGTCGTGCTGATTTCCTCGCTGGCACCGCTGGCGCCGGCGCAGCCGCAGTGGGCCGCCCTGCGCATCGGCGAGATCAGGTTGCTGACCTGGACGGTGCAATGGCAGCGCTTCGTGGTCGCCGGCGACGCCCGCACCCACGGCCTGATGCGCGCCGCCGACGTGATGACGATGCGCTAAGCCCTTTCCAGGTTTTTGCGCAACGCGACAAAAACAACGGAATAAAATGTGCCCACGTGTGTTTGCACCTCGAATACGCGTGGTGGTTCAATCGACGGCTGCCCACCCGGCGCCTACGAGAAGCCCCACGATTGGGATAGAAAATGGATGTCCGTGACGAGTTGATGGAGCATGTGCCGCGCTTGCGGCGCTATGCGCGAGCGCTGATCAACAATCGCGATCTCGCCGACGATCTGGTGCAGGACACGCTCGAACGCGCGCTCGGCCGTACCGGCATGTTCCAGCCGGGCACCGACCTGCGTGCATGGCTGTTCACGATCATGCACAACGTGTTCGCCAATCAGGCGCGCAAGGCTTCCGCACGCGCGGTTCACGTAGCGGTCGACGACGACAGCGTCCACGAAAGCGAATTTGCCGTGCAGTCCGACCAGACCCGTTCACTGGAAATGCGCGACCTCGACTACGCGCTGCAGCGTCTGCCGATGGAGCAGCGCGAAGTCGTGCTGCTGGTCGGTCTCGAGGAAATGAGCTACGCCGACGTGGCGCTGGCGCTGAACATTCCGATCGGCACGGTGATGTCGCGCCTGTCGCGTGGGCGCGAGCGGCTTCGGGCATTGATGGCGGGCACGCAGCCCGGTGCAAAACTACAGGTGGTGCGATGAGCGACCAACACACGCCGATCGGCGAACAAGAACTGCACGCGTACGTGGACGGCACGCTGTCCGACGAACGACGCGTCGAGGTGGAGCGCGCGCTCGAACAGAACCCCGAGTTGGCCGCACGCGTCAGCGATTATTTCTCGCTGAACAACATGTTTCATGACCGCTATGACCGCGTGCTGAGCGAGCCCGTGCCCAAACGTCTGCAAACGCCTCTGGCCAGTGGGCGCCGCTGGCGCATAGCCGCCAACTGGCCGCAGTTTGCGGGGATGGCGGCAGCGCTGGTGTTGGGCGTGGGCATCGGCGTCGGCACGCATATGGGGCAGGACGTCGTGGCGCCGGTCGCCGGTCAGTCGAACACGCGCCCGGTCAGTGCGGACAGTTCGGAAATGTTTGCGCGGCAGGCCGCGGTGGCGCATGTGGTCTATATGCCCGCCGTCGACCGTCCAGCCGAAATGACTGCGGATCATGAGCAGGATTTCGTGCAATGGCTGTCAAACCGGCTCGGCACCAACGTGCATCCGCCGATGCTCTCGAAGAGCGGTTTCAATCTTTCGGGCGGCCGCCTGTTGCCGGGCGCCGATGGACCGACCGCGCAGTTCATGTATCGCGGGCCGAATGGCGAGCGCGTGACGCTGTGCATTTCGCACCGTCAGGTGAATTCGAATACCACTGCGTTCAAGCTGTATCAGGACGGGCCAGTGAACGTGTTCTACTGGGTCGACGGCGACTTCGGCTATGCGGTGTCAGGCGGGATCGATCGCAAGGTGCTGTTGCAACTGTCGCATGACGTGTACTCGCAATTGACGGGCGCCGCGCCGGGTTGAGATGCCTTGTCAGGTCGCGATAGCGGGTTCAGTTTGCCGAACCGCTGCCGCGATCGAGCGACGCCGCGCGCATCACGTCGCTCGGATTGGTGAAGAACTGCTGGCGCAACTGCGCAATCTGCGCGTCGCGTTGCTGACGCGACAAACCCTGTTTGTCGATCTGCGCGCGCTGGCTCGCATAGTCCGCGTAGCGGGCTTGCCAGGCGTCGTCAGCCTGCTGCATCTGCACGACGCGCTGCGCCGCTTCAGGCCCAAGTGTCTGCGTGATCTGCGCACGCATCGTATCGAGCGAACCGCCCTGCTTCTGCGCTTGACTGATCGCGTCGAGTGCGGCCTGTTGCTGGCGCGCTCGTTCGTGGGCTGCGCGCGTTTCCGGCGGCAGTGTCGCGTCTAGTGCGGTGAGACGCGCCGCTTTTTGCGCTGCGCTCAACGAATCATCTGACGCGATGCGCAGGCGCGCCAGATCCGTATGTTGCTGCTGCGATTCGGCTCCGAAGAACGGCTCGTTCCATTCGCCCATCAAACGGGTGCCCAAGGCATCGCGCTGATCGAGTGCGAGTTGCAACGCGTCGAGGTCCAGCTTTGCGCCGTTCTGGCTTTGGACCGGTGAGGTTTGTGGCAACTGGTCGAGCGCCGTGCGATAAGCGTTGTAGCGCTGCCAGACGGTCACCGCTTCGTCGGCGGCCGGCGTGCCGTCGAGTTGCGCGGCGATCTGGCGACGCACCAATGCATCGAGCGTCGCAGCGGAGATTTCGTTTTGCACCGTCAGGAAATAATCGAAGAAATCGCGGACCGCACGCGAGCGCGCGAGGTGGCCGCGGCCATCGGTTGGAAGATGCGGTGGCGACGAACCGTCGAGCGAAGCGGGCAATGCGCCGGCAGTCGACGTGCCGGCCACCATGTCCTTGCTCGAAGCAAGCGCGGGTTGCGCAGAGCTCGCTGCATTCACCGCGTGCAACGCTGACGCATCATGCGCGGACGGCGGGCGGTTCAACCACAATGCCGCGCCGGCCGACACCGCACCCACCGCCACGAAAACCAGCCACTGACCGCGCGCGCTACCCTGCTGCCGATCCAATCGCCGCATCCGATCACACGCCTTGCGTCTTCAGGCGATTGGCCTGCGTGCGAATCACTGCCACCGGGTCGGCCGCGTTCGCGCCGCGCACGCCGAGCAACTGGTTGATCTCGTCAAGATGGTTCCACTTATAGCTCGTGCCGAGCACCTTGCCGTAGAGTGCGCTGCACACCGAGACGAGTCCGTCGTTCTGCCCCGACCGGCGGCTCAGCATGATCGTGCCGGTGCCGTACAGGACGAGTGTCGAAGCATCAAGGAGGTTGGCGGAATCGATTGGCGCGACGCTGGTGTCAGTGGCGCCGGGGATGCCAAGCACGGAGGTCGGCTGAATCGCACTGCCCGCCCACGAGTACAGCAGATGCGTGTTGCCGTTGACGGTTTCAGTCGCGGCGCCCGTTTGGCATGAACCGGGCGCACCGAGGCCGGCACTCGGATAGCGCAAGTTGTAGGCCGCGGCGTTAGCCGTGGTCAGCGTCTGCAGCGCGGCTACCGCATTCTGATTCGTGTTGTGATTACTACTCGTCAGGATACCGAATATATTCGCAAACGCGCCGATGATCGGTGTCGAAAGACCGGTCGGATCTTTTTGCAACGCGTCCTGCACGAAGTCGGCGAACTCCGAACCGCGATGCGGCGTACCGATCGTGGTGACCGAAGCGACGAGTTCCGGCGCTACCGCCGCGACATAGCGCGAGGTCAAGCCACCCTGGCTGTGGCCGATCAGGTTCACCTTCTGCGCGCCAGTCGCGGCCAGCACCTGCTTCACGTAAGCGAGTAACTGTTCGCCGCGGCCGTTCGGACCGTCATCGCTCTGAAAGCCCGACAGGTTCGCCACATACACGCTTGCGCCGTGCTGCTGGAGGTCGGACTGAATGCCGTACCAGTAGTCGAGCACGCCGAGATATTTGTCGGTCCCAGTGAGGCCGTGGACGAGGACGATGGGATAGCGGGTTGCCGCATAATCATCGGCGCTGGTGGTCGACGTCGCGGCGACTGCGCGCTCGATGGCAACCGGAGTGGCGATGGTGAGAAGCACAGCGAGCGGCGCATTGGCGAGAGCGGCCGCGATCGCCCAGGCGACGATGCGAGAACCCTTCGATTTCGACATGTGACGGCCTCCGGTTGCGAAGTCCGCGTATTTAGCTATACAAATCGATCGAGGGCAATAGAGCCGGTCCTCCAAACTGCTTATGCTGCAGTGCGTTTTTAAGGTCTATCGCGGTGTTGCAATGCGACGGGCATTGAAGGCGTCGAGCTCCACAATGCTGCCTGGATTCGCGCTTGACTTGACCAACTCGCGCGGCGTAACGCCCAACAACCGCCCCATCCAATGCGCCATATGACTCTGATGCGCAAAGCCCGTTTCCAGCGCGATCTGACTCGCGCTCAACCTGCCTTGAAGCAATAGCGCTCTCGCCCGCTCCACGCGCCGCTGGACGACATACTGATGCACCGGCATACCGAGCGTTTCGCGAAACAGCGCCTTGAAATGCGGGACACTCAACTCAGCATGCACTGCCAGTTCGCCAAGCGTAAGGCGCTGATCGAGGTTCGCTTCGATAAACTCGATCACGCGAGCTGCAGTTTTCGGCGCAAGCGTGCGACGTTTGTTTTCGAGTTTGTCGAGCGCCGGCGCGTTGCCGATCAGCCGCACCACCATTGCTGTACACAGGCTTTCGGCGTAGAGCGGATCAGACGCATCGTCCGCTTCGAGTTCCGCGCGTAACGCCCAGGCCAGATGCTGAAAACGCGGGTCACGCATCTGGAACTGCGGACGAAGCCGCGCTTCGCTCGTCTTCAATTCCAGCTGTTCCACGGTCCGCTGCGCGAAGTCTTCGCCGATCCACACACTGAAAATCGTGCAGGCGGCTTCATCGGTCCACTGCCCGTCGACGCCCGCGGGAATAACATCCGCATCGCCATGCGCCTGAATCCGCGAATAGCGGCGCTCATTGCACACGCAACGCGCCTTGACCGGCGCACCGACATGCACACCCACGCGATGATATTTGAGCGCTGGAATCCGGTGCAGCCCGGCCGACACGTTGACCAGTTCCGCGCCGAAGCCCTGCCAGCCGAGCGTCTTGCTCGAGAGCAGCGCGATGCGGGAGCCACTGTGCGGCTGCGGTATCGGTGTCACGGCGTTCATTGCTTTTCCTCGTGGATGGCGGCAAACGTATGTGCATTGTGCTGCGTTTTTCGCTCCTCCGCTTGGCGCGCACCGCCTCAACACGCGTGCTGCGCCGCCACAAGGAAAAACAATCATCCGAATCTGCGCATGACGATCCGTGCCCGCGCGTTTCTCCGTCGCCGTCTCCCTAAGATGGCCGCATACCGACCCAGGAAGGAGCTCAACGTGTACGTCATCTTTGGAGCAGCAGGCAATGTAGGCAGAGTGAGCGCGGCGGCGTTGCGCCGGGCGGGCCGCGGAGTGCGCGCGGTCGTGCGCCACGCGAGGCAAGGCGAAGTGTTAGCGAAAATCGGCTGTGAAATCGCCATCGCCGATCTGCTCGATCCGGCTTCGGTCGCGCGCGCCATCGAAGGCGCGGACGCGGTACAGATACTCTGTCCAGTGCCGCACGCGGACGCCGATCCCGCAACCACGATGCGGCGCATGATCGACGTGAGCGCTGACACTTTGCGCGCCGACCCGCCGCAACGGGTGCTCGCGCTGTCCGACTACGGCGCGGAACACGCGAGCGGCACCGGCATCACGACGCTCTTCCACGCCCTCGAGACGCAACTCGCACCTATTGATTCGCAGTTGACGTTTCTGCGCGCAGCCGAACACATGCATAACTGGGCGCGCGTGCTGCCGATCGCGCTCGCGAGAGGCGTGCTGCCGAGTCTGCATCATCCGTTGAGCAAGATGTTTCCGACGGTTGCTGCAGAGGATGTCGGACTGCTGGCCGCTGAACTATTGCTCGACGACAGGCCGGCGAAGGTGTCACCACGAGTGGTGAGTATCGAAGGTGAAACGCGCATCAGCGCGTTAGATGTCGCACGCACACTCGGTGCATTGGCGCATCGCCAGATCACGGCCTACGAAGTGCCACGCAGCGAATGGGCCGCCATGCTTCATGGTGCGGGACTCGGCGAGAACCACGCGCGTCTCATCACGGATCTGTACGACGCGCATAACGCGGGCCGCATCGACGTCGAAACGGAGATCAGCGAGCGGCGCTTCGGCGCGACTGCGCTAGAGGGCGTGTTTGCGTCGATCCTGGCGCGTGTCGCTGAAACTTCAGCTGCAAATGCAAACGCCACTGCGCGCTAAACGGCACTCGTATCAGGAGGAATGACATGCATACCTGCCCTTTGCTGCGCGCATCGATGGAATCGCGGAAGATCGTGGCGCATCGAATCTCGCGAACGCGCGCGACCACGAGCGCCCGCCACTGGATGGCGATCCGGGCAAGTCTTGCGGGACTGACAGGCTGGCGAGCGCTTCGGGACGTGCTGAACGCAATCCCGGATAGCAACGACGACTTTGGCTTGTTCTGATTCGCGGCGGCTCGCGGCTCGATACGCCGTAGACACGCCGCAGAGATGTCATCACCGCGTCAAGGCCGCACTACATTGACGAAACCGACGCCACAACGCCGGCCACCGTTTGCAAACAAACGGTGGCCGGCGTGCATGTCTCGATTATTCGTTTTCGTCGAAGTAGTGCCCAAACTTCAATTGTTTGGTGCGGATATAGCGCTCGTTTTCCTCGCGCATCGGAATCGCCAGCGCCACCCGCTCGCATACCGGAATGCCATGCTTCGACAGCGTGTCGAATTTCTCCGGATTGTTGCTCATCAGGCGCACCGAAGTGACCTTGAGCGTGCGCAGAATGCCTGCCGCGGAATCGTATTCACGCGAGTCGTCGGGCAAGCCGAGATCGAGATTGGCCTCGACAGTGTCGCGGCCCTGCTCCTGCAACGCATACGCGCGGATCTTGTTCGACAGGCCGATGCCGCGCCCTTCGTGGCCGCGCAGATACAGCAGCACCCCACAGCCTTCAGCCGCGATATAACGCAGCGCCAGATCGAGTTGCTCGCCGCAATCGCAGCGGTACGAACCGAGCACGTCGCCCGTCAGGCACTCGGAGTGCAGGCGCGTCAACACGGACGACTGGTTTGCGACGTCGCCCATCACGAGCGCGAGATGTTCGGCGCCGCTATCGGCCACGCGAAACACGTAGGAGGTAAACGTGCCGTAGCGCGTGGGGAGCGTGGCGGTAGCGTCGAGGACGACGCACTCGCCGCTGGGTGCGCCGTCTGTTGCTTGCGACGGATCGTGAGACGTGAGCATGGCGTTGGACAATGGTGCTGACATGAACCCGCAAAATTGGGATGCGGTATGGACCGGCAGTTTACCGCTAATCGGCACACCGCGCCCGGATGCCCGCGTGCCGCGCGCCAAACCAACGCGCATCACATGGCTATCTGAGTTAAACGCATTGCGCGCCACAGGTATTCCCGAGGTCCTTCCGCCGCGCGCCGCGCCTATACTGGAATAGCCTGTCCCTCACGACAGCGCGCCGCATCGGCGTGCTGCACTGCGAAACGGAGTTGCTCCATGACAAGCGTTGCACAGCTTCTTAAAACTAAACCGAACAACACCACCGTCTTTACCGTCGGGGCCGACGATTCCGTCTACGACGCGATCAAGCTGATGGCTGAAAAAGGCATCGGCGCACTGGTCGTGACGGACGGCGACAGCATCGCCGGGATCGTTACGGAGCGGGACTATGCGCGGAAGGTCGTCCTGATGGATCGTTCGTCGAAGGCTACGCCGGTGCGCGACATCATGAGCAAAGCCGTGCGCTTTGTCCGCCCTGACCAGACCACCGATGATTGCATGGCTCTGATGACCGAACGGCGCATGCGCCACTTGCCGGTCATCGAAAACGACCGCCTGGTCGGCATGGTGTCGATCGGCGATCTGGTGAAGAACATCATCGCCGAACAGCAATTCACCATTCAGCAACTCGAGTTCTATATCCACGGCGAACGCCCCTGAGGTTCGCGGCATATCGCAGGTCGCGCCACACGGCGGGCTTCGCGCACTGCTGACCGGGGCGCAAAAAAAGCCCAATCCTTGAAAAAGGTTGGGCGAAGCTACCTTTCGGCAGCGGAGGTTCCTGAATTGTGGACCGCGAGAATGCGCGCCGCATAAAGCGCGCATGTGGCTCGCCGCATCACACTGCTGACTGCTCGCGGAACGGCGGAACGTGCGCTCAGCTAATTTACGCACGCCCCGCTTCGGTCACATCAACTGCCGGCCGGACCAGCCGGCCTCCAAACTTGGTTGCCAAACTCAGTTACCAAACTTAGTTACCAAAATAAACCGACTTCGGGCCGGACGTCGGTTGCAAGACGCCACCCGCTTGTGACGAACCGCTCACCGCGCCACCATAACCGCTGGTATCCGCGACGGGTTCCTGCGTTTGCGCGACTGCCGGATTTTGCGCCTGCACACGGCTTTCGGCGGCTTGAGCGTCGCTCGGATAGTTCGTGTCGTTGCTGGCGGCCGGGTTATAGCCCGCTTGTTCAAGCTGAATCAACTGACTGCGGACTTCTGCGCGGGTCGCGGGCTGATCGCCCGATTGAGCGAACGAAGCTACTGGGACGGCGAGAACGGCTGCAACGGCGATTGCCTTGATGAGCGATTTCATGACTTACCTCCAGATCTGTTTTTTAGCTTCGCTTGCCACACCATGTGAGAAGCGAGTGATTTCAGTCTAGTCACCCAATCATCGCGGGAAAACCCTTAATTGTGAGATAGATAATTGTTCAAAACGCAAGAGTGTGGCGAAACTTACCGCCAAAGACGATTGAAGGCTTCGTTTTACCGTAATAATTGTCGGGATCGTAACCTTTCTGTCTGATGGTTCGAAAATGCGTCTCCACAGAACGTGTTTTGCCGCATTGCCTGACGCTGATGGTCAGATTGACGGACTCGTCAACGCTTCAGCATGCGGTGGCAGCAGCAATTTTCGCGGTCCGCTGACGAACGCACTACCGGGTTCGAAAAACCGCAACGGCCGATGCATCTCGCGCGACAAGCCGATGCGGGTCGTCACGCCGATCGGCACATCGCCCGTCTCGATCACACCGATCCACAGGCCATGTCCGCTGCAAAGATCGCGGCCGTCAAACGACTGATCGATTCCCAAGGCCATGGTGAGCCGGCCGGGTCCGCGCGCGAGATCGCGCAGCGGCACGCCAGGCCGCCGCGCCTCCATCAGCGGCAAACCTTCCAGCGGCTCGATCGCGCGAATCAGAATACCCGCGCCAACCTCTTCCGCTTCCGCAGACATGTTCAGCATGTACGAAAGCCCATACGTGAGCCGGATATAAGCGTGGCCGGGAGCGAGAAACATCGAACCGTTATACGGGCGCCGGCCTGCAAATGCGTGGCTGGTCGAATCGCCGAGCGGGTACGCCTCGGTTTCGACAATGCGGCCGCTGATACGGCCTTCGGGAAGGTCGTGCACCAGATATTTGCCAATCATGAAACGCGCCAGCGCGACGGTATCGAGCGGTAAATCGTCACGAAGCAATGGGAGGATGGGTAGAGGCTGATTCAGCATGCAATCCGGACGAGTCGTTAAGCGCAATGCACTGGATTCGATAGATGCGTGGCCTATCCGCGCAGCGGACACGCCAACGGGCGTACCACCCGCGCCGCATCAAGCGGTAGAGCGCCATCGGCCTGCCTTCATCGGACCATTCGTTGTACCAAAACCTCATTTCCAGGCACCGACGCATTCACCATGGCACTAATTGGAGTATCGTGTGTTTCCGGCTTGCAGGACAGCCTTTGCCGGCATGCGTGTGCTTAGGCGCGCCTGATCCGCTTATAGATTGCAAGAAGTCGCTCGACCGCAGCAACGTTCCATTCAGATTTGATCCCGAAGTACCCGCTGGTGCAGTACACCGGCCCATCCCGGGGCCGTCGTATTCATGACAATAGGAGAGAGTTGAATGAAAGCATTCCAGGCAATCAAGATGGTCGGCGGTGCGCTGATCGTTCTGGCGTCCATCAATGCGTACGCGCAAAGCAGCGACGCTGCAGCTCCGGCGGCTCCCGCGGCTTCGTCCGCTCATAGCGCCAAGGCGGACAAGGCGGCCAACCGTGCACTGGGTCGTAAAGTGCGCAGCGCGCTGTCGAAGACCAAGGGCCTGAGCGTGACCAACATCACCGTGCGCGCACGTGGCGGCGCAGTGACGCTGGCCGGCACGGTGCCTGAGCAGCCGCAAGTCGACCTGGCAACCCAGGCCGCGCAAGCCGTGCCGGGCGTGACGTCGGTCAAGAACGCCCTCTCGATCCGTCCGGTCGGCCAATAAACCGCGTCGGTCAGTCGTAACGCTATACCCGGACGCACCGCTTCATCACGAGGCGGTGTGTCCGGACCGAAACATCCGGTTTCCTTCCCTGACGCCTGACGCTGCCAACCCGGCAGTTTTAGTCTGCCGATGGTGTTTCACTCATCAAAACCGCGCCGCATTGTCCGCGCAATCCTGCGTCACTCAATCCTTCAGATGCGGAACAGCCGCCGATTGCCTTGTCACCTTCGCCAGTGCGTCGGCACAATCGTCTGTAGTGCCGGATGACAAAATCCGGACCGCCTAGAATTATCCTTTATAATTTAATGCGTTAGAGCACGTTGTTGACAAGTTGGTTTAGTATCTTCGCTCGCTCCCAGGTCTCGTCAACACCGTGCGTGCACGCCGCATGAGTCCCGTACAAGCAACAAGAACACGCAACTAAAGGAAGTCCTGAATGACTACGCCCGCGACCGCTTTGCCCCGCTGGACCATCGCCGCGCCCTTCGTTGCCTGGATCGTGCTGGGCATCGCGTATGCCGTGCCGGGCAACGGGCTGCTGCTCGCGCTGATCGGCGTCGCGCTGTGCGCCGCCGTGTTCACAGCGGTGCACCACGCGGAAGTGGTCGCGCATCGCGTCGGCGAGCCGTTCGGTACCCTGGTGCTGGCGGTGGCCGTCACGGTGATCGAGGTCGCGCTGATCGTTTCGGTGATGCTGACCTCCGGCCCGGAAAAGGCCGGGCTTGCGCGCGACACGGTGTTCGCCGCGGTAATGATCGTCTGTAATGGGATCGTGGGCATCTGCCTGCTGGTGGGCGGCATCCGGCATCGCGAGCAGGATTTTCAAAGTCGTGGGGCGGCGGCCGCGCTGGCGGTGCTCGCGTCCTTGTCCGTATTGACTCTGGTGATGCCGAACTACACGACGACTAGCGCCGGCCCGGTTCTGTCGTCGTCGCAACTGGCGTTCGCGGGGGTGTCGTCGCTGGTGCTGTATGGGGTCTTCGTGTTCGTTCAGACCGTGCGGCATCGCGACTACTTTCTTGCCGACGTTCCCGACGAGGACGTCCACGCCGCCCCGCCGAGCATCGGTGTCGCGCTGGCAGCGGGCGGCTTGCTGGTGGTGTGCCTCGTCGCCGTCGTATTGCTCGCGAAAGTGCTCTCGCCTGTGGTTGAAACCGCGGTCAAGAACGCGGGTGCGCCGCCGGCGGTGGTCGGCATTATCATCGCGGCGCTGGTGCTGCTGCCGGAAGGGCTCGCCGCCGTGCGCGCGGCGCGCGCCGATCGCTTGCAGAACAGCCTGAATCTCGCGCTCGGTTCCGCGCTGGCCAGTATCGGGCTGACTATTCCGACGGTCGCTGCCGTGTTCTTGTGGACTGCTCAGCCGCTCATTCTCGGCATCGACGGCAAGGAAACCGTACTGCTGATGCTCACGTTGATCGTCGGCACCCTGACGCTCAGTTCCGGACGCACGACGATCCTGCAAGGCGCCGTGCATCTGTCGCTGTTCGCGGCGTATCTGTTTCTGTCCTTCGCGCCGTGACGATAACGCTCGGGGCCACGCTCTACGCAAACGAGCGGCCCCTCTCCTTACTCCTCCCAATGTTCCGCAATCCAGTCGCGGAACAGATTCAGCTTCTGCTGATGCGCGACTGAATCCGGATACACGAAGTAGTACCGCCAGCCGGTCTTAAGCACCGTATCGAACGGCCGCACGAGACGCTTGGCCGCGACGTCTTCGTCGATCAGGGCAAGATCGCTGATGGCGACACCGAAGCCTTGCAAGGCGGCGTTGGTCGCCATGTCGAGCGTGTCGAAGCTCGGGCCGTGTTCAGCGTCGATCGCCGGCGCATTCGCAGCATCCACCTCGGTCACCCTGGCAAGCCACATCTTCCAGTCGCGATGGTCGCGCGTTGGATGCAGCAGCGTGTGGCGCGCCAGATCCGCCAACTCCTTCAACGGTTTGTCTTTCAACAGATCCGGCGCGCACACCGGCGTCAGACGTTCCTCGAATAAGGGCACCGCCTGCACGTCCGCGCCCGGTGACGAGCCGTAGATGATCGCCGCGTCGAACGGCTCGAGCTGGAAGTCGACGTCGTGCTGCCAGGTGGTGGTGATCTGAACATGCAGCTCGGGATACTCGGCCTGGAAGCGCATGATCTTCGGCAACATCCAGCGCATCACGCAGGTCGGCACCTTCAGCGCGAGATCGGTACGCTGACGCGTGAGCCGCAGCGATATCTCTTCGATACGCGCGAAGCTCTCCTTTACCGCGGGCAGCAACAATTCGCCTTCGGCGGTCAGCGTCAGGCCTTTCGCATGGCGCTTGAAGAGCGGAAACTTGTAGTAGTCCTCGAGCGCGATGATCTGCCGGCTTACCGCGCCCTGTGTCAGGCATAGGTGGTCAGCGGCGCGTGTGAAGCTGCGATGCCGCGCCACGGTTTCGAAAATCTGCAGCGCATTGAGCGGCGGGAGACGTCGCATCTGGATGAGTCCGGTCAGGGATCAGGAAAAGTCATTGCGCGGGCGGACGACGTTACGTGCCGTCACGCCCCTTGAACCAACAGGATACGCGATAAGAATATTTTTCACGCGTTGCGCGCGAGCAAATATGCATGCATTTCGCTCATGACAGGGCTGTCAATTCCGGCCTGAGCGCGCTCGCTTGCACCGACTCAGGGCAGATGCCGCCAGACACCGCACCAGAACCGAGCTTTCCTCATACCTCCCAGCGGGCCGCCCGCGCGAAAAAATCATGGACGTTAACCCCGATACGCCACTGGATTGGCGTTCCCACGGATCGCAGCCAAGCCGCCGCTAGCGTCGCACAAGCGCCAGCCCATGAGATTCCGTCATGCGCTCCATGCGCATATTTCGTTTGTTGAGGGATTTTGACAAACCTAGAGTGCATCAACACGCAACGCAGCCGGTAGCGCGTGAGGTTGGGTACGTGGGGTCGAGTAAGGCAGGCAGCGCAAATGGGCGATGCAGCGGCAGCGGTCAGAGCGAATATCACCAGGCAACAGGCGTTCAACACAGGAGACCGCCATGCAAGAGATCAAACGGGGTAGAAGGCAGGCCATCAAGGCAATCGGCGCAGCACTCGCGGCGTCCAGTTTGCCGATGCCGTTCGTCAATCTGCGGGCACAGGAGCACAACTTCGCCGGCAAGACACTGCGCTTGCTGACCTGGTCGGACGACACCGGCGCCGCCGCCTTGCGCAACATCGCCGCCACGTTCACGGCGAAGACCGGCGCCAAGGTGATCGCCGACCGCGCCGACGGCACCTCCGGCATGGTCGCCAAGGTCAAGGCCGCGGGCGATCGTCCCACTTACGACGTCATCACGCTGGCCGGCGTCGGCGCGGCGGGTCTCGGCGACGCAGGTCTGCTGATGAAGCCCGATCTCGACAAGCTGCCGAACCTGAAGGAGGTCGCGCCGCAATACCGCACGGGCGCGAATGGCTTCGGCGTGGGTTATCTGCTGTGGTCGGATGGCTTGATCTACAACACGTCGACGGTCAAGACGGCGCCGTCTTCGTACGAAGCACTGTGGGACCCGAAGTACGCCGGACGCCTGTTCCTGCCGCCGCCCGAGTGGGCCGAAGCGGTGGACCTCGCGATCATCGCCGCGAAAATGAACGGCGGCTCGCAACAGAACATCGAGCCGGGCTTCAAGAAGCTGATGGAACTGAAAGATCACGTGATGACGCTCGGCGAGAACCCGAATCAGGTAGCCGATCTGTTCCGCACCGGCTCGCTCGATATCGGCGGCATCTATTCGCCGGCCTTCTTCCCGGACCAGATCCGCAAGCCCGAGTACAAGATGGGCGTGACCTACGGCATGAAGGAAGGCTTCGCCACGCAACTGATGTTCACGGTGATCCCGAAGTCGCACCCCGCCGACAGCGATCTGATCCACGCCTTCATCAACCATTCGCTTGATGCCGGCGTGCAAGGCCGCATGGCTGCCGACGTGCTGAACGGACCGGTCAACTCGAAAGCGGTGATTCCGGCCGAGAGCCGCGCATTCGTGCCGAGCCCGAAACAGATCGCCGAGAAAGCAATCCTGCATGACGACAAGGCGCTCGCCGTCGTGCAGCCTGCGTGGATCAAACGCTACACCGAAATTTTCTCGGCATGACCGCGATGCTCGCGCGTTTTTCGCGGCGTGCCTCATCGGCGTCTGACGCTGCGTCGGGTGATGCGTCGGGCGCGGCTTCCGGCTCGCCCGGCGCCGCTTCCCGCGCACCGGACGAGCAAGCGTCCACGGCGCTCGCGAAAGCCCGCCCCTGGATTCTGCTCGCGCCCATTCTGCTGTTTCTGGCCATTCTCGGCGCGGCAGCGCTCGTCGTGCTGCGCATGAGCTTTGGTACGCAAGGCAACGAATGGCGCGGGTTCACGCTGCAGAACTATGCCGATCTCGTCGACGGTTATTTCCTGAAGTCGCTGTGGCTCACGCTGCGGCTCGCATTTCAAAGCATGGTCTGCGCCGTGCTGCTGGCGATTCCCGTCGCTCTCGCGATGGCGCGCACCAAGTCGCGGCTCGCGCGGCGGCTGTTGCTCGCGGGTGTGTTGCTGCCCTTGCTCGTCAATCTGCTGCTGCAAGGTTATGGCTGGTTGATCATTCTCGGTCCGGCCGGTCTGCTCAATCACGCGCTGCTCGGCAGCGGCCTCGTCGACCGCCCGGTGATGTGGCTGTATCGCGAACACGGCGTGTTGCTGGGCCTGATTCAGACGGCGTTTCCTCTGGCCGTGCTGCCGTTGTCGAGCGCGATGCGCGCAGTTTCCAGCTCGTATGAAGAAGCCGCGGCCACGCTCGGCGCGACGCGCTGGCAGACGCTGCGTCATGTGTTGCTGCCGCTTGCCATGCCGGGGCTCGTGTCCGGCGCTCTGCTCGTGTTCGCGTACAACGCCAGCGCTTTCGCCGTGCCCCTGCTGCTCGGTGGACGCCGCGTGCCGATGCTCGCCGTACTGGTCCACGACCAGGTCGCGCCCTTGCTGAACTGGCCCGCCGCTTCCGCATCGGGCGTCGTATTGATGGTCGCGACACTTACCGTGATGGCACTGTCGCAGCGCCTCGTGCGCCGCACACAACGTCTCGCCGAGGAGCCTCACGCATGAGCACGCCACTTCAATCCCTGCGCCTGCCGCGTTTGCCGATGACCATGCCCGGCCAGCTCGGCAAAGCCACCGCGCTGCTCGCCGCCATCGTGCTGTTCCTCGCCGCACTACCGATCCTGACGATGATCACCATGTCGTTCAGCGCGGCCGACACGCTCGAATTCCCGCCGCACGCCTACGGCCTGCACTGGTACCGCGCGGCGTGGCACAGCTTCGTCTCGCCGGATGCAAGCGACTCCCTCTCGATGGGCGCCGCGCTCAGCACGAGCCTGATCGTCGCGCTCTCGACGATGGTCATCGCCACGCTCGTCTCCGTGCCCGCCGCCTACGCACTGAGCCGCTACCGTTTTCGCGGCAAACCCGCGGTCGAACAACTGGTGGCCTTGCCGCTCGTCTATCCGCTAGTGATGCTCGGTTTGTCGCTGTTGCTGGTGTTCAACGTGCTGCCGATCGAACTCGGCGTATTCCGCCTGATCATCGCGCACGTGATTCTGGCGCTGCCGTTCACCGTGAAAAATTGCGCGGCATCAGTGGCCTCGATTGGCCCGGAGTTCGAGGAAGCGGCCTGCGTGATGGGTGCGAGCCCGAGCCGCGCGCTGATCGACGTGATCCTGCCGCTGATGCGCCCCGGCATTCTCGCCGGCATGCTGTTCGCGTTCATCGTCTCGTTCAACGAATTCACGGTGACCTTCTTCCTGTACGGCATCGACACGATGACGCTGCCGGTGTGGCTCTACAGCCGCACGGTGTCGTCGCTCGATCCGACCGTATTCTGTTTTGCCGTATTCATCGTCGCGATCGACTTCGCGCTGATCTGGCTGCTCGAAAAGCTGATCGGCGACGAAGGGGTGGCGCTTTGACCGCCCTTTCGATTCGCGCTGCGCTGACGCCTTTTTGCTGGAGCATTCGATGACCCATCTGACCTTGCAGGCCGTGACCAAGCGCTTCAACGCGGCCTATGCCGTCGACAGCGTCGATCTGAGCGTGCCCGACGGCAAGCTGGTGTGCTTTCTCGGGCCGTCCGGCTGCGGCAAGACCACGCTCCTGCGGATGATCGCGGGGCTGGAAACGCCGAGCTCGGGCAGCATCAATTTTGCCGGCCGCGACATCACGCATCTGCCTGCGAACCAGCGCGACTTCGGCATGGTGTTCCAGTCGCTCGCACTGTTCCCGCATATGACAGTGGCGCAGAACGTCGCGTATCCGCTCAAGTTGCGCAAGACGGCGAAAGACGCGCAAGCGCGCCGCGTCGCTGAATTGCTGGAGCTGATCCAGTTGCCGCACATGGCGAACCGGCCGGTCACGCAACTCTCCGGCGGCCAGCGGCAACGCGTGGCGATTGCCCGTGCGATCGCCTCGCAACCGAAACTGCTGCTGCTCGACGAACCGCTCTCCGCACTCGACGCCAAACTGCGCGAAGCGATGCAGGTCGAGATTCGCCTGCTGCAACAGCGTCTCGGCATCACGACGATCATGGTCACGCACGACCAGCGTGAAGCGATGACGATGGCCGACGAGATCGTGGTGATGGAAAAAGGCCGGATCGCGCAGGTCGGCAAGCCGCTCGATATTTATCGCGATCCGGTCAGCGAATTCGTTGCTGACTTCATCGGCCTCGGCAACATCCTGCCAGTCAGCTACGACGGCGCAGGCAGCGTCAGCCTGCCGGGCGGAACGCGCATTGCGGTTGCGCAACCGGCGCGGATACCGGAGTCCAGCAGCGATATCCGTCTGCTGATCCGGCCGGAAGACGTGTGCGTCAAAACAGCGTCCGGTGACGCCGGGCAGAACCGGCTCGCGGGCACGGTGACTTTTATCCGTGACGTGGGGGCGTCGCTGGAAGCCACGATCGATTGCGCAGGATTCACGCTGACTGCCGCGACCACGCCGCGCGAAACGCCGGGCCTCACGCTCGGCATGCCGGTGTTCGCGGAATTGCCACCGCACGCGTGCAAACTGATCGCCGCCCGTGCGGCGCACTGAAACGTGTCGCTGACGCAAGGCATCGAAACGCGTCGCTGAAGCGTTCACTGAAACCCATTCCAATACCGAGTTTTCGACAGAGGAAAGACCATGAATCAGCCCCAAGTTGCTCAATCGAACGCGCGCCGTGTCTTCGCGACCCTCGCCGCGACACTCGCCTTCACTGGCCTCGGCGCACTGTGCGCCTTTTCGTCGGCCGCGCATGCTGACGCGCTCGACAACATCGCCAAGTCCGGCACGGTTCGCATCGGCGTATTCGAGGACTACCCGCCGTTCGGTTCGATCGGCCCGGACATGAAACCGATGGGCTACGACATCGACGTCGCCAACCTGATCGGCAAGTCGCTCAATGCAAAGGTCGAACTTGTGCAGGTGACGGGCGACAACCGCATGGCCTACCTCGCCGACCACAAGGCTGACATGCTGCTTTCAGTCGGCCAGACGCCGGAACGCGAAAAGGTGATCGACTTCTCGCAGCCCTACGCGCCCTACTACCTCGCCGTCTTCGGCCCGAAAACGCTGCCCGTGAAGAACGCCGCCGACCTCGCCGGCAAGTCGATTTCGGTCGCGCGCGGCACGCTGGAAGACCTGAGCGTGACCAAAATCGCGCCCCCCAGCGCGAACATCAAAAGATTCGACGATCCTAACGGCGCAATTTCGGCGTTTCTTTCTGGTCAGGTACAGTTGATGGTAGTCGGCAACGACGTCGGCGCAACCATTCTCGCGCGTCATCCGGCGAACGATCCCGAACAGAAGTTCTCGCTATTCAGCTCGCCGGATCACGTCGGTTTGAACAAGAATGAGCCGCGTCTGAAGCAGAAAGTCGACGAAACGATTGCCAAGGCCCGCAAGGACGGCACCATGAACGCGATTTCGCAGAAATGGCTGCGTGCGCCGCTGCCGGCCGACCTCTGAACCTTTATTGCGCGGACCGGCAAGGCCGGCCCGCGCCGGAGTTTGACCACACGATGAGCGCCACGCTATGACTTATGCGTTCGATTTCAGCGGCTTCGGCCTCTATGCGGGGCTGCTCGCGCGCGGCGTCGCCGTCACGCTGGGGCTGACCGCCGTGTCCACCGTTCTCGGCGGTCTCGTTGGCATTGGCGGCGCGAGCATTGCGGTCGCCGGGCCGAAGTGGGCGCGCTGGGTGGTCGCGACTTACGTCGAGTTGATTCGCAATACGCCCTTCATCGTGCAGTTGTTCTTCATCTTTTTTGGCCTGCCGAGCCTCGGCATTCATATCGACGAGGTGCAGGCCGCGATTCTGGCGATGACCGTCAATCTCGGCGCGTACGCGATCGAAATCGTGCGCGCCGGTATCGATTCGATCCCGCGCGGTCAGGTGCAGGCGGCGCAAGCGCTCGGCCTTCATGGACGGCAGGTGTTCCGCTACATCGTGCTGCCGCAGGCGGTCGCCAACGTGTTTCCCGCGCTGCTGAGCCAGGTGTTGATCGTGATGCTCGGTTCGGCGGTGGTCTCGCAGATTTCGGTGCCCGATCTGACCTATGCGGCCAACTTCATCCAGTCGCGCAATTTCCGCTCGTTCGAGAGCTACGTGATCATCACCGCGACGTATCTGGTGTTGTCGATCGTATTGCGGCAACTCATGAACCGGCTCGGCCGTGGCCTCTTCGCGGGCCGCGTCGCTCGCGGCGGCAGCAGCGACAGCGCGCCGCGTAACTGGCGCACCCGCCTGATGTGGCGCACCGCCGCCCGCACTTTGCCGACGGAGCGCTGATCATGGTCGAATTCACGCTGTGGGACATCGCCCGCAATCTGTTGCTCGCCGCCCGCTGGACGGTGTTGTTGTCGCTGATCGCGTTTGTCGGTGGTGGCATTGTCGGGCTGATCCTGCTCGCGATGCGCGTGTCGCCGTTGCCATGGCTGCGGCGAATCGTGGTGGTGTATGTGGAAGTGTTCCAAGGCACGCCGCTGTTGATGCAGCTGTTTCTGGCGTTCTTCGGCCTGCCCTTGCTGGGTGTGGATGTCTCGCCCTGGGTCGCGGCAACCGTCACGCTGACGCTTTATACCAGCGCGTATCTGGTCGATATCTGGCGCGGCTGCGTGGAAGCCGTACCGCGTGGTCAATGGGCCGCGGGCGCGAGTCTGGGCATGACGTTCAGCCAGCAACTGCGCTACATCATCTGGCCGCAGGCGCTGAAGATCGCCGTGGCGCCGACGGTCGGCTTCCTCGTGCAAGTGGTGAAGAGCACGGCGCTCGCGTCGATCATCGGCTTCACGGAATTGACCAAGACCGGCACGATGATCACCAACGCAGCATTCCGCCCGTTCCCGATCTACGGCATGGTCGCGATGATTTACTTCGCAATGTGTTTCCCGTTGACCTGGTACGCGCGGGTGCTGGAGAAGCGACAGAAGGTGGGGCAGCACCGCTAACGCTATCTTTTCTACGGGTTTATAAAAAACGGCAACCGTTTTACACGGTTGCCGTTTTTTTGTTGTCAGCCCGACACTTCTATCGAGCCGCTTGAGTCGACTTTCGCAACTTCGCTACGTCACCCGCCGTGACAGGCGACCCACCGTTATTCCACCCGGCTCGCACGAAGGTCAGCACATCGGCGATCTGCTGGTCGTTGAGCACCGGTGCGTACTTCGGCATCGGATACGGCGCGGGAATGCCGCCGATCACCAGATCCTCCGTACCGTTCAGCGTCACATTGATCAGCGAGGACGAATCCTTCTCCAGCACGTTCGGATTCCCAGCCAACGGCGCGAGCATTGGCGCAAAGCCGCGTCCGTCGACACCATGGCAGTGCATGCAATACGCCGTATAAACACGCGCACCGGCATCGTTCGCGGGACGGTTCAGCGATACCTTCGTCGCTTGTGGATCGTACGTATAAGGCGGCGAGCCACTGCCGCCCGCCGGCGGTAGCGATTTCAGGTAGGTGGACATCGCGGCGATGTCGGTGTCGTTCATGCCCTGCGTGCTGTTGTTGATCACACTGGTCATCGAACCGAATGCCGACGCATGGCGATTGGCGCCGGTCTTCAGGAACGCCTGCAGATCCTGATCGTTCCAGCGACCGAGGCCGACGTTGTGCTCGCCCGTCAGGTTCGCGGCGAACCAGCCGTCGAGCACGCCGCCCGTCAGGAACGCGCTGCCGCTTTCGTCCAGCGCCTTCTCCTGGAACGCGATGCCGCGCGGCGTATGACACGAGCCGCAATGCCCCAGGCCCTGAATCAGATACGCGCCACGATTCCACGCGACATCCTTGCCCGGCTTGTCCTGATAGGCGCCCTTCTCCAGGAACACCATGTTCCAGAACTTCAACGGCCAGCGCATGTTCAAGGGCCATTTGATGTCCGGCTCGCGATTCGCCTGCAACACCGGCGCGACGCCGCTCATAAAGTACGCATACAGCGCTTTCATGTCGTCGTCGTTGACCTTCGCATACGACGGATACGGCATCGCCGGATACAGGTTGTGCCCGTCTTTCGCGACGCCTTCGCGCATCGCTTTCGCAAAGTCCTCTTCCGTGTAACTGCCGATGCCGGTCTGCTGATCCGGCGTGATGTTGGTGGTGTAGATCTGGCCCATCGGCGTGGTCATCGGCAGGCCACCCGCAAACGGTTTGCCTTTCGGCGCCGTATGGCAAGCGACACAATCGCCCACCTTCGCAAGATAGGCGCCGCGTTGCACCAGTGCCTGATCCGCCGCTTGTACCGGAGCTTGGGTGAGGAACGGCAACGCCACACACAGCGCTGCACCGAAACCCTTGAGTGTGTTTTTCATGTTGGGCTCTCAGGCGGTTTGTAGTTGACTGCCGACGGGCAATTGCCGCAGCCGCTTGCCGGTCGCCGCAAAAATCGCGTTCGTCAAAGCCGGCGCGAGCGCCGCCGTACCCGGTTCGCCGATGCCGCCAGGCGCCTCGCTGCTCTTCACGATATGCACCTCGATCGGCGGTGCCTGATCGATGCGCAGCATCCGGTAGTCGGTGAAGTTGTTCTGCTCCACGCGACCGTCCTTGATCGTGATCTCGCTGTAGAGCGCCGCCGTGATGCCAAAGATGATGCCGCCCTGTACCTGCGCTTCGATCGTGTTCGGATTCACCACCATCCCGCAATCGACCGCGCACACGACCCGCTTGACGGCCACCTCGCCCTGATCGACCGCAACGTCGACCACCATCGAAAAGAAGCTGCCGAACGCATGCATCACCGACACGCCGCGCCCCTGCCCCTTCGGCACCGCGCTGCCCCAGTTCGCCGCTTGCGTGGCCGTATTGAGCACGTTCAGCGCGCGTGGCGTTTTGCCCAGCAGATCCTGGCGATATTTCACCGGATCGATTTTCGCCTGAGTGGCGAGCTCGTCGATGAAACTCTCGACCACGAAGGTGCCGCGCGTCGGCCCCACGCCGCGCCAGAATGCAGTTGGCACCGCGTGCGGCTCCTGGCGCACATAGTCGATCAGCTGATTCGGCAAGTCGTACGGCAGATCCGAGGCGACTTCCACCGCATCTGGATCGATACCGTTCTTGAACGCGGGCGGCGCGAAACGCGCCAGGATCGACGAGCCGACAATCCGATGCTGCCACGCGATCGGCTTGCCGTTCGCGTCGAGGCCGGCGGAGATCTTGTCGTAGTAATACGGCCGGTACATGTCGTGCTGGATGTCCTCTTCGCGCGTCCACACTACCTTCACCGGCGTCGACACCTGCTTGCCGATCTTGACCGCCTGCGTGACCATGTCGAACTCCAGCCGCCGGCCGAAGCCGCCACCAATCAGATGGTTGTGCACGACGATCTTGTCAGCCGGCAAACCGGTGACGGCAACCGCGGCGTCCACCACCCGCGTCGGCACCTGCGAGCCGAGCCAGACATCGCAGCCGTCGGGCCGCACGTGCACCGTGCAGTTGATCGGCTCCATCGTGGCGTGCGCGAGGAACGGCTGCTGATACACGACGTCGACGCGCGTCTTCGCGTTTGAAAACCCGTTGTTTACGTCGCCGTCTTTACGCGCCACCGCACCGTTTTGCTGCGCGGCCTTGGCGAGATCGTCGACGATCTGCCTCATCCCGATCTGCGCGCCCGCGCCTTCGTTCCATTTGATATCGAGCGCCTGCAAACCGCGTTTGGCGGCCCACGTGTGATCGCCGATCACGGCGACCGCGTTATCCACTTTGACGACCTGGCGCACGCCGGGAATCTTCTTCGCGTTGGTATCGTCGACGCTCGCGAGCGTGCCGCCGAACACCGGGCAGTTCGCGATGGCCGCGTAGACCATGTCCGGCACGCGCACGTCCAGTCCGAACATCGCCGTGCCGTCGACCTTCTCGGGTGAATCGAGGCGCTTCACCGCAGTGCCGATCACCTTGAAGTCTTTCGGATCTTTCAACTTGACGTTCTGCGGCACGGGCAGTTTGGCTGCGGCCGTCACCAGCTGGCCGTAGCCGATGCTGCGATTGCTCGCCGCATGAATCACCTGCCCGGCTTCTGCATGACAGCTCGCCGGATCGACTTGCCATTGCTGCGCGGCGGCGCTGATCAAGACGGTGCGTGCAGTCGCGCCAGCCCGGCGCATCGGCTCCCAGGCATAGCGGATCGACGTCGAGCCGCCGGTGAGCTGGCCGCCGAGCAGCGGATCCATGAAGAGCTTTTCGTTCGGCGGCGCGTGGTCGAGCGTGACCGAATCGAGCGGCACTTCGAGCTCTTCGGCGATCAGCATCGGGATCGATGTGTAGACGCCTTGCCCCATTTCGACCTTCGGGATCACCAGCGTGACCTTGCCCGCGGTGTCGATCTGGATGAAAGCGTTCGGCGCGAACACGCCGCTTTGTGGCGCTTCATCGCCATCGCCGCCGATTACTGATTTGCCGGCCTTCTGGTCCTGACTGACGGCCGGCATGCTGAAGCCGAGCAGCAAGCCGCCGCCGGTTGCCGCGCTTACCGTGACGCCGAATTTGAGGAAGGTGCGGCGCGAGATGCCGCCTTTCGTCGGCTGCGCGCTGTCTTGTGAATCGAGCAATCCCTGGGACATGTCAGGCTCCCTTCGCGGCTTGCTTGATCGCCGCGCGGATGCGGTTGTACGTCCCACAGCGGCAGATGTTGCCGGCCATGGCGGCGTCGATATCCGCATCGCTTGGATTGGGGTTGCTCGCGATCAGCGAAGCCGCCGACATCACCTGCCCGGACTGACAGTAGCCGCATTGCACGACGTCCAGCTGACGCCACGCCTGCTGCACCTTCTGGCCGGCTGGCGTGCTGCCGACCGCTTCGATGGTGGTGATTTTCTTATCGCCGACAGCCGCTGCCGGCAGCACGCACGAGCGCACCGCGACGCCATCGAGATGTACGGTGCACGCGCCGCATTGGGCGATACCACAACCGAACTTGGTGCCGGTCAAGCCGACGAGGTCGCGCAAGACCCACAAGAGGGGCATGTCGGGGGGTGCGTCGACGGTATGAGTCTGGCCGTTGATGTTGAACGTTGTCATGGGCGGCTCCGGGTGGGGTTTATTGTTTGTCAGGCTGTTTAGACAGAGACGTCGAACCAAAACGCAAAGACTTGCCGTGTTTATTCGACACGCCGTGCTAATACGTCATGCGGCTACTGTTCAATTGCAGGTCAATGAGTACAGTAAATGATGCGCAGCGCGCGTGCGCTGGAAGGGACCGGGAAATTGTAGCCGTGGATAAAGAAGTTCGCCGACAACGTGACATGTCCGCGTGCGCATTCACACGGCGAAAAGGACTTCGCGGCGGCGCTTGCCGGAAGTGAAACGAGATTCAAATCAATGCGTTACCATTGCGGCATTAGTTTGACTATCCGAAGGAGCGGCAAGATGAACGACCAGCAATGCATTCAATTCCTCTCGGAAATTCGCAAACCGCTACTGGCGTTGCATAAATCGATTCTCGATCACGAGCGCGCGGCGTACGAAAAGGAATTCGGCCCTGTGACTCCGGCGGCCTTCCTGCAGGTGCTCATTAACGGTTCGGCGTTCCGCTGGCTTACGCCGCTCTCCACGGTCATTGCCAATGTCGACGAGATTCTCGACGACAAGGAAGCAGAGGCTGCCGATCGGCTCGCCGCAGCCGAAGCCGTCTCCGGCCTCTTTTCTCCCGACCAGCCCAATAACGCATTCCTGCCGCGCTACTTGCCCCTCCTGCAAGTCGACCCGGCGATCCTGCATCACCACGGCCAGGTTTCGCAATTGCTGCGTGGCGCTGAAGCAAAGTAGCCGGCGGCGCGTTACTTCGTCTGGGGCTCGTTGGGCTTCGTTGGTGTTAGCCGAAGGTTGTCGCTGGGGTGGAACGCAGCAGCGCGCCATCCGGTATTGATTGCGGCTTCGGCTCCCGAATTCGCTCACCATTGCTGCGCGCACATTCTGGTCAATCACGCGTCGTTTCGTTGAATACCGAATCGACGCGTCCTCGACGATTACCAGGCTTCCCGAATCCTGCCAGCACAAAAATACCTTGTTTCAAGGTGATTTATGCGCGTTTCGTAACAGTGCGTTATATCCGCGCCACCCACCATTCAATGCAGCGACGCCGTGCTTCACAATCTTTTCAATTTGCCTGGCTTTGCTGAATAAAACAAAGGTGAGCTTTTGCGGGAGGCACTCGGAGGATGCTACGAAAAGCCGATCAGCGCGCTTCGGAGCACCCTGCTAAGGTAAGCAGACTTTCTCGCGACGCTCATCATCATGCAAACCTGGCCGCTTCCTGAAAGCTATACGTTCCGTGATCAAACCGTGCGTTTTCGCGTGACCGGCAATGGCCCGCCGCTGGTACTGGTTCATGGCACACCGTTTTCTTCGTATGTGTGGCATCGCATCGCCCCGCATCTCGCGCAAGTGCGCACCGTGTATTACTACGATCTGCTTGGCTACGGCCAATCCGAGCAACGCGACGCTCAGGACGTCTCGCTCGGCGTGCAGAACGTGCTGCTGGCGGAATTGCTCGCGCATTGGGACCTGACGAATCCGGACATCATCGCGCACGATTTCGGCGGCGCGACTTCCTTGCGCGCGCATCTCATTGATGGGTGCGACTATCGAAGCCTCACGCTGATCGATCCGGTGGCAGTCGCGCCATGGGGTTCGCCGTTCGTGCAGCACGTGCGCGAACACGGCGCGGCGTTCGCCGGGCTACCGCCGTATATCCACGAAGCGGTCGTGAAAGCGTACGTGCGCGGCGCGATTGCTCGCGATATTCCGGACGAAGAACTCGCGCCTTATGTGACGCCGTGGCTCGGCGCAACGGGACAAGCCGCGTTCTACCGCCAGATCGCCCAGATGGATCAGCGCTATACCGATGCGGTCGAAACACGTTATTCGCAGATGCGTTGCCCGACGCAAATCCTGTGGGGCGAAGACGACCAATGGATTCCGCTCGAACGCGGCCGGCAACTGGCGGCAGTCATACCCGAGGCACGCTTTCAGGCGGTGCCCAAGGCCGGTCATCTGGTGCAGGAAGATGCGCCCGAAGCGATCGTTGCAGCGGCGCTGCGCTGGTTCGATTGAAGGAAGGCGCGTCATGGGTAGCCGGTCTGATCTGCCCGGTAGTGGACCCGGAGGACCCGGAGGACCCGGAGGACTCGAATGCGAGGATGTGACGAAGCAGCGATCCCGGCAAATGACTGGCCGGGATCGCTGCTTGTTTGGTGTTGGCGAAAAATCGCCGGCTGATTCTTAGGCGCGCCTAACCGCGCCCTTGCGGCAAATACGGCATCGGATCAACCGGCTTGCCGTCGCGGCGCAACTCGAAGCCGACCGAGACGCGCGAGTTGTTCTCATCGCCCATCTCGGCAATCTGCTGGCCTTGCCGCACGATGTCGCCGATTTTGACCAGTAGCTTGCGGTTATGCGAGTACGCGGTCAAAAAGTCCTTGTTGTGCTGAACGATGATCAGACTGCCGTAACTGTTCAAACCGGTGCCGGCGTACATCACCTTGCCGTCGGCCGCGGCCCGCACCGGATCGCCGGGCTTGCCGCCGATTTCGATGCCGCGTGTTTCGCCCGGCTGGAATGCTTCGACTACACGGCCACCTGCAGGCCATGCCAGCGACACGCCGTTCGCATGCCGCGAAGTTTGCTGCGCGACTTCGCGTGCCTCGGCGGCGCTAGGCGCGGCTGATGGCGTAGCGGACTGCGCCGTTGTCTGCGACGTGGTTGCCGCCGGCGCCTGCTGCGCGGCAAGCGGAGCAGCTGGCGCGGACACCGCCGCAGCCTTCGCAGCGGCGGCTGCCGCATTGGCTGCCCGCACCGTTTCCGGCGATGCGACGTGTAGCACCTGGCCAAGCTTCAATCGCGAGGACGGCTTGAGCCCGTTCCACGCCTGTAACTGCCTGACACTGCAATGATGATGCTGCGCGATGCGCGCCAACGTGTCGCCACGCTTGACGCGATACACCAACGGCGGCGACTTCTTAAGCGGCGTGCCGTCGTCGGCGGCCGACTGGACCGACGAACCTGCAAGCGCACCGGAGGCCGGCGCGGCAGCCGCTGCCGGCACACCGGACGCAGCCGATGCGCCCGATGCCGCGCCAGTTTGCGCGTCCTGCTGTCCCACATTCGCACAACCGCTGACCGCCAGCGCGACCCACACGCCAGCCAGACTGGCCATCATTGTTCTGTCGAAACGCTTTCCCAACATGTTCGACTCCTGCTTTTTATTGGCGAGCCGGATGCTGCCCTGTCGCGTGCGATGCGCGCATTCTGACGAAGCGCTGCTTTCTGCCGCGACACAGCGAGGCCGCCTCGTGCGGCGCCCACCCGTGCCCTGCCGTCCAACCCAATCCCTTTCGCCTTACTGGATGCCCAGATGCTGAATGCCCAGACGCCGGATGCCCGAAAACAGCCGATCTTCCGCGAAAAGGGCCAGATTGCCGATTAAAATTCACGCGGAATTGTAAAGTGCGTTTTGCAAAAAACGTCCCGGTCCACACAAACAGATACAAACCTTACGTACGGTGATGCAGACACGGCTGCGTCCACAACCAGTCCTCACGCGCGGTGCCGGCCTCGCGTCTCAACGCGCATGATCGCGAAGACCCGTAAACGGCCGCACCACCCGACGAACGGACGATAACGCTTGCTTATCGGCAGAACGCTGCGAGAACTTGAATTGCCAGTATGCGAGACGAGGAGCGGGGATGGGGAAATGCGAAGGCGAGCGGACGGACAGGCGTGCGCCCGCCCGGCTCCCAGCGACTGGCCCGACCTAGCTGTAGGTATGACCTTGATACAGCACGAAGCCGACCGGATGATGCGTGAAATGCAGCACCGGCAGAACGGGGTTGTTGTTATCGGCGGTGGGATAGGCGCTGGCCTGGGCGATGTATTCGCCTTGCGCCTCGATTGGCTGCCCGACCTGCAGACCGGGAATTTCCTGCGCGAGCCCTTCGCTGTCGCCGTAGCGTACGGCAACGAATACTTCGGTACCCACCAGGTTCTGCGTACCGCCTTCGAACTTCACGACACTGTCGATCTTGATGACGAATTGCTGATGTTCGGCGGCGTGGTGAAATTCCGGGCTGAGGAAAACCTTGCTGATCGTACCCTGTACGCAAGCCAGCGGCGCGCCCACCGAATGAGGGTCACTATGATGAGGAAGAACCTGCGTTGCGAGATTGCTCATGAAGTCTCCGTGAAGGACATCGGATCGGTCTACGGCGAAACGTACGGCACGCCGCCGGACAGCAACGACGCGATACCGTTTGAGCAGACCATTAGGCGCGAGTTCATTGCGCGCCATTCGCGGGAGACACGAGGATCGGCGTGAAAAGACGTCAATCGTTGGCCTGGCGGTTTGGTTGCCCCGTGGCGAGCACATAAAAAAAGCCGGTGCCCATATCGGCACCGGCTCTTTCTTACACAACGATTAGCGCTTCATTTCCAACGCCCAACGCATGGCATGCTTCAACGCAACGCCTTCACCGCATCGGCTGTCACATCGGCCGGTTGGCCGCCGTACGTCGCGCGCAGATAGTTAGCAAGCTGCGCGAGTTCCGTGTCGCTGAGTTGCGTGGCGAAGCCCGGCATCTCCTGCATCCGCTCGAGGCCCGGGAAATCCTGCGCTCCGATGCCGTCGAGCATCGCCACGATCAGGTTGTGCGCATCGCTTTGACGCACTGTCGAGTTGCCGTGCATCGGCACCGCGACGTGCGGCTTGCCCTCGCCGCTCAGTCCGTGACAGCCCGCACACACCGCGAGATACACATTGCGCCCCGCCTCGAGTTGCGCGGCATCGGCGGAGACCGATTGCAATGGTTGCGGCGCCGGTCCCTGATCGCCGAGCAGATACGTCGACATCGCGCGCAGATCGTCATGCGTCATGTACTGACTGCTCAGATGCACCACCGGATACATCTCGCCGAAAGCCGAGCCTTGCGGCGCAATGCCCGTGGCGAAGAATGTCTGCAGGTCCGCGGCGGTCCAGCCACGTGCTGCCAAACCATGCGGCGTGATGTCCGGTGCGGCGATCCTGCCCAGCGCCGCGCCCGTCAGCGGTTTGGCGCCGTCGAGCTGGCCGAACTTGCCGCGCGGCGTATGACATTCGGCGCAATGGCCGAGTGCGCACGCCAGATAGCGTCCGCGATTCCAATCTGCGGACTGCCCTTTCGACGCATCCGGCAACGTGTCCTTCAGGAACACCCAGTTCCAGAAGCGCACGCCAAAGCGCATGTTGAACGGGAACGATAACTCGGGCTCGTGGTTCGCCACGGCCGCCGGCTTCTGCGCCATCAGGTATGCGTAGATCGCATCGCTATCCGCGCGCGACAACTGGCGGTAGGACGTGTACGGCATGGCCGGATACAACTGCTTCGTCGGTGTGACGCCGTCGTGCAGCGCCTTGTAGAGATCGTCCGCACTCCAGTTGCCGATGCCGTGGTCCTTGTCCGGCGTGATGTTGGTGCCATAGAAGGTGCCGAACGGCGAGGCCAGCTTCACGCCGCCGGCGAACGGCGCGCCATCCGACGTGGTGTGGCAGGCCGCGCAATCGGCGGCTTTCACGAGGTAACGGCCGCGTGCGAGCGGATCGGCGGCGGTGGATTGCGGACCCATTGCGGCAGCGGCCTGCATCGCTGCGGCGGAGTCGTCCTGTTTGCCGCAAGCGCTTAGCAAAGCGGCCGTGCCGAGCAGCAGCAACGCGCGACGCACATTCATCGAGGGAGTCATCATGCCGCGTCCTTTACGAGGCCAGGCGTGGTCATCACAACCTCCTTCACGGCTTCGTAGTAGCGCACGTAGCCCGTGCAGCGGCAGATATGGTCGTTCAGCGCCTCGGTGATGGTTTGCTCGACCTTGTCTTTGGCAATTGGCTGACGCTTCAGACGTTCGATCAGCACGGTCGCCGCATTGACGAAACCGGGCGTACAGTAACCGCACTGAAAACTGAAGTGTTCGAGAAACTTCTGCTGGATCGGCGACAGTTCGACGACCTCGCCTGCCTCGTTGCGCTTCGCGTGGCCTTCGATCGTGCGGATGGTTTTGCCGTGGAAAAAATTCGCGCCCGTGATGCAGGTACGCACTTCTTCGCTGGTGCCGTCCGGCTTGTCGACGATCACGACGCACGCGTGGCAGATGCCCTGGCCGCAGCCGAGTCGCGAGCCGGTCAGGTGCAGATACTCGTGCAGGAAGTCGATCATCATCAGACCGGCCGGCACGTCGGTCGGGCCGACGATTTCGCCGTTCACCTTGACCGATACCGGCAGCGTGCGGAAGTGCGTCAACGGACGCTCGACTACGGTTGCGGCTGACGCGCTGGCGACAATGCCCGTGGCACCAGAAGCAGCGCCCGCGGGACTGGAGGCCGCAGTAGCTGCGGCGGAAGCGGAAGCGCCAGGAACGGTGCTCGAGGCAACAGCGGCGCTCGCAGCATTAGCGGAAGTTTGAGTAGGGGCCGTCATGCGAGCACCTCCTGAATACGTTGCGGGGTGACCGGCAGGTCGGTAAATCGATGTCCAATCGCGTGCGCGATACCATTCACGATGGCGCCGACCACCGGAATCATCACCACTTCGGCGATGCCCTTCGGCGGATCGGTCTCGGTGAGCGGAGGCAGCACTTCGCCGGTCTGGGTCCAGACGGCGACGTCGGTCGCGCGTGGCAAGTGGTAACGATTGAAGTTCCACGTGCCGTTGCCAGGACCGTCTTCATAGAGCGGCAGATACTCGTGCAATGCGTGACCGATGCCCATCGCAAGGCCGCCTTGCAGCTGGCCCGACACAAGTTGCGGCGAGAGCTGATTGCCGCACTCCATGATCGAGTGATGGGCGAGTAGATCCACCTTGCCGCTCGCTTCATGCACCGACAACTCGACCAGCGTCCCGACCGCGCTGTAATACGTCACGGCCGCGTTGTTGCGCTGAACCGGCGGAATGAACACGCGCTGACGATCGAGCACGCGGTAATGGTTCGGCGTGGTTTGCAGTTTCTTTTTATCGGCCGAAGCGTTGTCGCCATATCTCAGCGCAAGCCCATCGAGCGGCAAGCGCTCGACATTGCCGTCGATCTCGAAGTCCGACTCGGTCCATTGCCAGCGATTGAACACATGCACCGTCGCGCCGGTGACCAGACCCAACTCGTGTGCCTTCTTCGCGAGCTGTTCGAACGGCAACGCTACGAGCCCCGCCGCGGACAGCTTGCCGTCGACCCAACGCGCGTCCTCCATGCGCACCACCAGCGGCGCGGCTTGACCACCGCCGCCACCCTGGCTCCAGATCGCCATCGCCGCCGGCCACAAACCGTGCGCGAAGACGACGCGTGCCGCTTCGCGCGTGCTGTGCGTGAAATAAAACGCCGAATTCGTCGCACTCGACGGCGACGCATAACCGGGCGACCAGCGCGGATTCGCGGCCAGCTTGTCCTGGTCCGCTTGCGACATCATGTACGGATCGCCGCTCGTGACGACCGGCAGATCGGGCCAATCGGTGATCGCGACATGCACGTCGGTGGCCGGCTTGCCGAGCCACTTCGCGACCGCGATCGCCTGCGAGGTCGACATGCCGGTACCGATTTCGGCTGCCGTGTGTTGCAAACCGATCTTGCCGTCGGCGCTGAACTCGACCTTGGCGAACGAGGTTTCCGCGCCCGTGCCGAAGTCCTTTTGCACACACGCAAAACCGACGCCATACCGCTTGCCCGGATGCGCGGCTTCGAACTCGGCCTTACGCTTCGCGCGATTCACCCACAGCGGATGAACCTTCGCTTTCTGCAATACGTCGTCGACACGAATCGCGCCTGCGGGCACCGCGCCCTGGGTGTTCTTCATGCCCGAGCGCAGCGCGTTTTTCAGGCGGAAGTCGATCGGATCGAGTTTCAGCTCCGCGGCGATTTCGTCGACCATCATCTCGGTCGCGGCCATGCTTTGCAGCGTGCCGTAACCGCGCGCCGAACCAGCGTCGATCGCGCGCGAAGCAATCGCCACCGCCGAGAGATCGTTCTTCGGGAAGTAATAGATCGATTGCGCAGCCGTCGCGCCGACCATCGCCACCGACGGCGAGAAGTTGCACCGCCCGCCGCCGTCCGCTTCCATCGCGGCCTTGAACGACTGCATCAGACCGGTGTTCTTATCGACGGCGATCCGGTAGTTCATCTTGAACGCATGGCGTTTCAACGACGTCTGGAACTGCTCGTAGCGATCGTTCGCAAGACGCACCGGGCGGCCGTCCGCATACATCGCGCAGACGAGGCCGTAAAACGGCACGTTGAAGTGATCCTTCGAACCGTAGCCCACCGTGTAGCACGGGTGAATGAACAGGTTCTTCACCGGAAACGCGCACTTCGCGACCATGCCGGCCGCGCTGTCGGCAACTTCGGACGGCGCCTGGGTCGGCACGACCATGTGCAGCGATTGCGTCGCCGCGTCGTACCAGCAGTTCGCGTTGTCGGGTTCGAGCGCGGCCGTGTCGATCGACTGCGTGTTGTACTCGCGCTCCATGACGAGCCAGTCCGCCGACGGATGATCCAGTTCCTGCTGGATTTGACCGGCGTGGAACATGCCCTGCTCGTCGAGCTTGCCGTGTTCGACGCCGTCCGGCCACACCGGCTGGTGCTTGCGCATCATGCTCGGGAACACCGGCGCGTCTTTCAGACTGGAGAAGATATCGTCGTCATACGGCGTCTTGCCGCCGACGCGCACGAAACGGAACGTGCCCCACGGATCGCGCTCGAGCGGCCCGGTTTGCGCACCGTAACGGATGATCTGATCCTGGAACTTGAGCTTGTCTTTTGCGAAGCGGAAGCGCGCGAAGTCGTGATAGATCAGGATCGCGACCGCCTGGCCGAGATACGCGGGCGTCTTGCCCGGCGGCAGCAACATGTCGTCGCCGTAGAAGGCCGGGAAGATCAGGCCGTCGCGCACCAGATCGGCCGCCGTCACCACGCGGTCGGGTTTCAGATCGTCGCCGAGCAGCGACAGGTCAAAGCCTTCATAGCTGCGGTCGGCTTGCGTCGTACGCAGGATGAAGGCATGCGATTGCTGCTGCGGCCAGTGCGGCATGTCGGCGGCGCGGATGTCGCGCGCGAACACTTTCGAGCCCGTCACTTTGGCGATACCGTCGATGCGGAATTTCGCCTGCCCATCGGCGGCGTCCCACTGAACCGGCGTCAGAATTTTGTCTTCGAACAACGCAGCAAATGCGCGGCTGCCCATCGGCGCGATATACACCGACACACCCGCCAACACGCTGGCCTTCAGAAAACTACGACGCGAAAGGTCGAGTTTCCCCATGGACTTCTCCTTTAGTGAACACAGCGGCAACTCGTGAGCAGGACGATCGTGGAAAACGTCAGGTCTCGCGCGAGACCACACGCTTGCTCGCGCGTGGCGAACCTGCGCTGGACGGCGATAACCACGAGGGAGGTGTTCGAACCGCGGGCGCTTGCTTGAGCCCGGGCGTACCGGCGACGTGCAGTAGCCATCACTTCGGCTGCCGCAGTCGATCTGATTGACCTTGAACTACCGTGAGTTGCCTTTTCCCTGCCCGACAGAGGGCCAAGGGCCGGGATTATCTCGCTGTTTAGACGCACGGTGCGTCATTTTTTGTCAGCTATCTCGCAAATAACGGATTGGGTATGAATCGTTATAACAGTGGGTTTATTGCACTTTCTGTTATCTGTCGCTGATCAACGATGGCCGCTATTTTGTCGCGAGCGTACTTACTAAAACGTACCTACTAAGCACGCAGAATCGTGATCCCCAATGCTTCGAACGGCGTGGTCAGCACCTCCGGTGTGTTCCGCTCGACGACGATCGTGCTGGCCGCCGACACGTCCGCGATCTTGTACGCCGACGCCGCATTGAGTTTTTCCGCCGACGCCAGCACCACGGTTTCCGCCGCATGTTCCGCGAGCGCGCGCTTCACGTAGGCCTCCTCCATATCGCCGGTGCTCAGGCCCGCTTGCGGATGCACGCCCGTGACGCCCATGAAGTAGAAGTCAGCGCGAATGTGGCTGAGCGATTCGATAGCTGCCGCGCCCACGTTGACCATTGAATGCCGGAACAGACGCCCGCCGATCATGATCACCTCAAGCTCGGCGTGCTCAGCCAGTTCGACGGCGATGCTCGGGCTGTGCGTGACGATCGTCGCCCGCAAGTCGCGCGGCAAGTGACGCGCCAGTTGCACGGCCGTCGTGCCGCCGTCGATGAACGCAATCTGCCCACGCGCGATCATGCCCGCCGCCGCCCGGCCGATCGCCGCTTTCGACGCCGATTCGATGCGCTCGCGCCCGGCAAAATCCACCGCTGCCGGCGACGCCGGCAAGGCGCCGCCATGCACGCGCTGAAGCTGCCCCTCGGCGGCGAGCTCGCGCAGATCGCGGCGGATGGTGTCCTCCGAGACGTCGAACTCGACGCTCAAGGTCCTGGCGATCACCTGCCCGTCACGCTTGAGCGCGTCAAGGATCAACTGTTTTCTTTGCGATGTGAGCACGGTGGTCATCCCGGAAGCATTTTGACTAACTGCACGAAATTTCTTGTTTTTGCACGATATTGCACGATACCATAAATTGCATGCGGTGCAGACCGCGTTTCCCAATGGAACAGGATGCGAGCCATGAACGAAATCGCCGGGCGGGTGCGGATCGTCGACGTGAAAGTGCTATCGGACGACTGGTACGTGCTGAAGAAAACCACCTTCGACTACCAACGCGCGGACGGCCGTTGGCAGCGCCAGAGCCGCGAAACCTACGATCGCGGCAACGGCGCGACGCTGTTGCTATACGACCCGCGCCGCCGCACGGTGGTGCTGACGCGGCAATTCCGACTACCGGCGTTCGTCAACGGTCATCACGGCATGCTGATCGAGGCGCCGGCGGGTCTGCTGGAAGCAGCCTCGCCCGAAGAACGGATTCGCGCCGAAGTCGAAGAGGAAACCGGCTACCGCGTGCATGAAGTGCGCAAGGTGTTCGAAGCCTTCATGAGCCCGGGTTCGGTGACAGAAAAGCTGCACTTTTTCGTCGCTGAATATGATGCGGTGGCGAAAGTCAGCGCGGGCGGCGGCATTGCCGACGAGGGCGAAGATATCGAGGTGCTGGAGCTACCGGTGAACGAAGCGCTGGCGATGGTCGAGCGCGGCGAGATCGTCGACGGGAAGACAATCATGTTGTTGCAGTACGCAAAGTTGAATCTGTTCTGCGCGTAAGCGTTGCCTCGCCACAAGCCGCGGCATTTCAGACTAATCCCACGCGACTTTGGGAAAAGGACGATATGTCGGCGAACGTCAAAAAAATATCCTTACGGGTCCTTTTAAAGCCTACCTGCCTCCCGGTCATTGCGAGGCAGGTCTTTGAACGGGCAAACCATTTCCGTCAGTATATTTTTTTACTTCGTCAGCTTCATAAAGCCGGCGAATGATTTGAGGTTTAAGTGGATTCTCTTAATTCAGCGAACAGATTCATGGGTGGCTTCTTTTTCGGCGCCCTGATCGCTGCAGTCGTAATGGTATTGCTGTGCAATGCTGGTGATTTTTCGCCGTTTATCGCGAAACTGCATGCTTTGGAACAGGTCATCCTCACCGTGCTCATTTCGCTCGTTATCGTCGATGCAAAACCATTGGCTTATAAGACCGTCTGGCGTGAACGCCGCTGCAGTTTCGTACTCGATGAAGATCTAACCGCGACTATTCGCGGTAGAACGTTCGGCATTCCCGCCGGCGTGGCAGTCGGGATTCTGATTCAGAACTACGTGATGAATTGATCTCCCGTCGTACGGGAAGCGATATCCATCGCGCCAGGGCTCAGCAGTCATCATTCAGCCCACCACCGGCGAGCCCTGCCATCTCCTAGAACTTATGCCGTATCGCCGCGCGCACCACGACCTGCTTCGACGTCGATGACGGCGACTGCGTGCCGGGCGTGAAGGCGTCGTCCAGAATCGAATAGGTGGGGTCGCCGGTCACCTGCTGGTATTCGCCCTGAATGTACACATCGGTGCGTTTAGACAGGTTGTAGTCCGCCATCAGGCCGAACGAATGAATCTTCGGCTTCACGCCGCCGCTCGTGGCGTCGTAGGTTTCCATCGTGTAGACGTACTGCGCGCCGACGAACAGCACTGGCGAAATCTGATACTTGCCGTTCACCTCGAAGTTCTGATACTTCAGCGAGTTCAACAGCACGCCCGGCGGCACGAGCGGCGTCACGCCGAGATAGCCGTTGCCGGTCGGATCCAGATAGTTCGAGTTGGTGTACACGAAGCCCGCCGTGGCCGGGCCGAAGGTATAAGTGATCCCGCCGCCGAACACGCGCATGCGGGCGGCGATGAAACTGGCGTCGTTCGCGGTGATCGCGCCGTTTGAGCCGTTGCCGGGATTGTCGGCCTGCAGATAGGCCGCGGCAACCAGCAGTCCGCCATAGGTGTACTGGCCGCCGAAACTGTAGGCGCGATTGTTGGCGAAGCCGGTGTCGTTGCTGAAGCTGTAGACGCCGCCGAACTGGAAGCCCGAGATCGACGGGCTGGTGTACTTGACGCTGTTGTCGAGACGGAACGAGTTATCGGTGTTGTCGTTATCGTACGGGTGCGAGAACAGGGAACCGGCCCAGTTGCCGTTGGCCGTGGTCTGTGCCAGATAGTCCACCACCGAGTCGTACTGGCGGCCGAACGTCAAGGTGCCGTATGGCTCCGAACTCAGACCGACGAACGCCTGGCGGCCGAACATCCGGCCGCCCTGGTTGAGCCGCCCGGAACTGACGTCGAAGCCGTTTTCAAGCTGGAAGATCGCCTTCAGGCCGCCGCCCAGCTCCTCGGCGCCCTTCAAACCCCAGCGGCTGCCTTGCGCATAGCCGCTCGCGAGTTCATAGACATGGCCGCGGCCGACATTGTTGGTGTAGTTGATGCCTTCATCGAGCACGCCGTACAGCGTCACGCTCGTCTGGGCAAAAGCAGGCAGGGAGAAAATCGCTAACGAAGTGGCGGACAAAGCAGTGGAGACAGCCAGCGCGAACACTTGCTTGTTCATGAAGATCTCCCTGAGCTCGAGTAATGGGACAACTCGATCCGACCGCTTTCTTATTGACGCTTCTCGAGGCGTTTAGCGACCCCGACGCGCTTTGAAGAAATCCTCACACGCCGTTACGTCGCCGTCCATCAGGTGTCGCGCGCATATCTCAAAACGTTGCGAAATCTCCACTGCCTGGGGCAGCCCCTTTTTTCGCAACGCTTATTCAGGTAAACGGCGCCGCGCCGTCGGGACTTAAGCTGGGTGCCGCATTAGGCGCGTCGGCCTTGCGGGTTTCGCAGCAGTTTTGTCATGGAAGGAAATATAATCGAAAGCTTTTGCGGCGCTGCAGCGGAACTCTGCGCCCTCAAATGGGTCATTTTTACTGGCCTCTGAAGCCGCGCCTGGCATGGCCGGTTCAAGCGGCGACACGGATGACCGCCCCGCGGGTCGCGCATCCATCAGTCCGCCGCCCGCCGCAACACCTAATCCAATTTCAAAAGCTTTGTGAGACGCCTGCTGCGCTGAACTAGCGCGCCGTCGCACGGGGCTGCTTTTGGCACTACACAATGCAAAAGTCGCAATCCCGCTTGATCGAGCTCGATTTTTTCCGCGGGCTGGTCCTCCTGATCATCGTCGTCGATCACATCGGCGGCAGCATTCTGTCGCGCGTCACGCTGCACGCCTACGCACTGTGCGATGCCGCTGAAGTCTTCGTGTTCCTCGGCGGCTTCGCCACCGCGACGGCCTACGCGGCGCTCGCCGAACGGCGTAACGAGGCGACCGCGCGCAGCCGCTTCCTGCGGCGCTCGCTCGAAATCTATCGCGCCTTCCTCATCACGGCCGGCTTGATGCTGCTGGTCAGCGCGGTGCTGACCGCGTTCAGTATCGACGGCCCGAATCTCGCCACCACGGATCTCGACGATCTGATGGATACCCCCGTGGCCGCCCTGCGCGACATCTTGCTGTTCCGCCGTCAGCCCTATCTCGCTTCCGTGCTGCCGATGTACGCGTTCTTCGCGCTGCTGGTGCCGATGATCCTGCCGCTCGCGCGCAGCAAGCCGTGGCTGCTGCTGGCCGGCAGCGTTGCGCTGTGGGCAGGCGCACCGGCGATCGACGCCTACCTGCCCGCCGCGCCGGACATGCACTGGGATTTCAACCCGTTTGCCTGGCAGTTGCTGTTCGTGCTCGGCGTGCTGGCACGTTGCCAGCCGGTTTATCAGCGGATCAGCGCGCACCGTCTCGGCTGGCTGGTCAGCGTGCTGGCGTTCGCCGTGGTCGCCGCCGCGGCCTACTACAAGCTCTTTATCGAACGGGAGCCGCTCGATGCCAGCTTCAAGCAAAACCTCTCCTATCTGCGCGCGGTCAATTTTCTGGCGATTGCCTGGCTCGTCGCGAACCTGATCCAGCTCGGCTGGGCAAGAAAGCTCGCTCAATGGATGCCGTGGGTCGGCATGATCGGCCGCAAAGGGCTGCTGTGCTTTATCGCGGGCGCCGTGATCTCGCTGGTGGTCGACTCGGTGCTGTATGCGGCGACTGACGGCTATCTGAACTATCCCCTCGGGCTGATAGCGGATGCATGTGCAGTCGGTGCGCTGTTCACCGTTGCGAGAGCATCTGAGCCGCTCAAGCGCTTCGCGACGCACCTCTGGAGCTTGCGTCTCAGAACGTCGCCCTGAGTAAGCGGCGTGCGCATGCGCGCGCGAGCTTTTGCTGTGTTGCCGCCTGCCAATTTTTCACTGCCGATCCTGATAGCATGACGGCCGCGCGCGACCTGCGCGGCGGCCTCTTACTCTGACATGCGTCTATTCCTACATTCCGCGCTCCTGGCGCTATGCACCACTGTCGGCGCGCCGGCGAGCGCCAGCACCGTCATCAGCCGAAGCTTCCATTCCGAAGCGCTCGGCCGCGACTGGGCGTACACGATCTATCTGCCCACCGGCTATCGTCACGACGCCGCACGCATTCCCGTGCTCTACCTCCTGCACGGCAACAATGGCGACGCCAACGACTGGCTCACGCAAGGCCATTTGCAAACCACCGCCGACGCACTGATCGAGCACAAGGAGATGCCGCCGGTCGCGATCGTCATGCCGCAGGGCGGCACGGACTGGTACGTTGATCGCAAGGAGAAGATGGAGACGGCGTTCTTCAGCGATCTGCTGCCTGAGATCGAAACGCGCTACGCGGTCGCGACTCAGCGAAGCGGGCGGATGATCGGCGGCGTTTCGATGGGCGGTTTCGGCGCGTTGCGCTACGCCATGACCCAACCCGAGCACTTTTGCGGTGCGCTCCTGCTGAGCCCCGCGATCTATGCGAACGAGCCGCCGCTTGCTTCGGCGGCGCGCCGCGTCGGCGTGTTCGGCGACCGGCAGTTCGATCCGCACGTCTGGCATGCGCTCAACTATCCGGCGCAATGGGAGCGCTACATGAGCCAGCCGTATCGTCTGCCGATGTTCATCGCCGCCGGCGACGACGACCTGGCGATCCAGGCCGACGCGTCATCGCTTTACACGCATCTTCGGCTGGCGGGGAATCCGGCGGCGCTGCGCATCATCGACGGCGGCCACACCTGGGATGTCTGGAGCGCACTACTGCCTGCCGCGCTGAAATACACGCTGGGCTGCGTCAAACAGTCGGCGCGCGATCAGGACAAGTAATCAGGAAAAATAAGCCGGCAAATCAGCAATCCTGATTGCGCCGGCAATGTGCGTGCAACAAGTGCGTGCAACTATTGCACGAGGTCGGTCCACAGCACCACCAGAACGGTCATAAGCGCGGGCCCGATGAAAAGGCCGAGCAAACCGAACGTCTCCGCCCCGCCGAGAATGCCGAATAGCACGAGCAGGAAAGGCAATCGCGTCGAGTTGCCGATCAGCACCGGCCGCACGAAGTGTTCGGCGACGAACACCACAACCGAGCCGAACACCGCAAGCCCGATGGCCCCGGCCACCGAGCCTTGCGAGAACAGCCACAGGGCCGCGAGGCCGAACGTGAGCGGCGCGCAAAACGGCAGCATCGCGGCAATCGCCGTGACGAGCGCGAGCAGCGCGACGTGCGGTAAGCCGGTCACGAAATAGGCGACGCCCATCAGCACGCCCTCGCCGAGCCCGACCACCACCAGCCCCGACACCGTGCCGCGTACTGCCGCGGCCATGCGCGCGAGCAACTGCGCGCCGTCCTCGCCGAAGCCGCGCCGCACGCCCTTCATCAGCGAGCCGGACAGACGCGGCCCCGCCTGAAAGATCACGAACAGCGTGACCAGCATGAACGCGAACACCATCACGCCGTGCGCCGCGCGCGCACCGAAGTGGCGGCCTAGCGTCATCACCGTGGTGCTGTGCAGCCCCTTCATTGCCGCCGAATCGCGCAGCGGCTGGGCGAGATTGGCCTGCCACCAGGCTGAGATCTGTTGCACGCCGTACGGCAAGCGTTGGATGACGTCCGGCATCGGAATACCGTTTTCCTGCGCGGCCTTGAACCACTCATTCATGTCATGGGCTTCGCGCAACGCCTGGGCAATGCCGATACCCACCGGCAGGACCACTAGCAATGCGATCGCAAGGGTTAGCGCCGCGGCGATCAGCGTCGTGCGGCCGGCAAGCCAGCGGCAGCCTTCCGCCTTTTGCAAAAGCGGCCATAGCGCGATCGCAATGACGCCCGCCCAGGCCGCCACCGCGATGAACTCGCGCACGACCCACAGCGCCAGCAACACGAGTGCGATATACAGGACGAGTGAAGCCGCTTTCTGCTTTTTCAGGCAATCAGGCGGTGTCGGCGATTCGGGTGGCGCTACGGGGGGGCGTGAAATCATGTGGGCTCTTGAGTTCTTGTGGATATGCGCGCGTGCCGACCAGAAAAATCCAAACCCGCTACACTTGCGTCGCACGGTTGCTCATCAATAACCACATCTTAAAGGAAGCACCGGCGCCCTTCGCAGGCCGCATGCTCGTCGCACTGCGTACAACACTGCGTTGCAAAAATCCACGCTATCGCAAATTCACCGCGCATATCGCCCGCAAAGCCCCGCCGTTTCGGGTAAGCGCGAATGTCAAGTTTCATTGTTGCTATTTGGGGAACAGTGTTTCAACCGCGGCACAATGGCTATCCGCCGCGCGCGGGACTACATTCGGCACACCACAATACGGAGCCGACGATGATGACCTTAGAGTCCATCCCCCTTGACGGAACCAATGGCGTACGCATCGAAATTCTCGAGCGCTCCGACACCACGCTGGTGATCCGCTGGGTCGAACCGGGGCGCTGTCATTACGGCGAGCAGCGTTGGCGGCGGCGCTCGGCGCATACGTCGGGAACGTGCGCGGTGACACGCCGCAAGATTCGCCGCGGCGACGCGGTGTTCAAACCGGCTGAACGGCCGGCGCCTTCGAATGCTTCTGCAATGATTTGTGCTGAAGTGTTGGGCGAACTGGTTGAAGCCTGACGTTTTTCTGCCTTTGCCTCGACGACATGTGGCTGCCGTGAGCTTACGGCCGCTGCCGTCGTAGGCCCCCTTCGAAATTTACTGGCGCAGGCTCACCGTCGCGCTATCTGCTTTTTCAGCCGCTCTCCAACACGCCCGGCGCCGCTCGTCAACTCACTGCCTGTATGTCATAACGCTGCTGCGAAAGGCCGCTGGCATTGGCCGGCAGCCACTCTGCAGTCCCGCCCCCAAAAGCCCGATTGCGGCCCCGGGCCACGTGCGTTAAGGTGACCCTCGATGCGCCAGGCCACCACGCCGGTCAGACGCGCAGCGTTAAATGAATGCCCCGCATCCCATTCGAACGCGCCGCAGCCGTCTCGCGGCAAACGAGAGGCGACACCATGGCAGAAGACACGCACGAACCCCGCGCCGCAGCGGTTTCTCCCGCCCCGCTAGTTGCACCGCAACAATTCTCTCTGGACGTCCTGCTCGAGAAATACGCCAAAGGCGACGAGCAGTCGGCCGACGACGTATTCAAACGCGTCGCCCGCGGCGTCGCTCAGGCGGAACCGGAAGCCCTGCGCGAGTCGGTGGAAGCGCTCTTTGCCGACAATCTGCGGCACGGCGCGCTCGGCGCCGGGCGCATCATGAGCGCGGCGGGCACGGGCATCGCCGCCACGCTCATCAACTGCTTCGTGCAACCGGTCGGCGACGCGATTCAGGGGGTCGACGAACAGGGCCTGCCCGGCATCTACGTGGCGCTGCTGCAAGCCGCCGAGACGATGCGCCGCGGCGGCGGGGTTGGCTACAACTTCTCCGCGATCCGGCCCAAGGGCGCCCGCGTTCATACCACCAGTTCGTCGGCGTCCGGACCGTGCAGTTATATGGACGTGTTCGACGCCTCGTGCCGGACCGTGGAAAGCGCCGGCTCGCGGCGCGGTGCGCAAATGGCCGTGCTCGACTGCAATCACCCCGATCTGATCGAGTTCATCGAGGCGAAGCATTCGAAAGGCCGCTGGAACAACTTCAACGTGTCGGTGGGCGTCACCGACGAATTCATGCGCGCTGTCGAAGAAGATCAGCCCTGGCCCCTCGTGCACCGTGCCGAGCCTTCGCCTGCGCTACGCGCGGCCGGCGATGTGCGGCAACGCGAGGACGGCCTGTGGGTCTATAGCGAACGGCCGGCACGCGAGATCTGGGACCGCGTCATGCGCTCCACGTACGACGTCGCCGAGCCCGGCATCGTATTCATCTCGCGCATGAACGAGGACAACAATCTACGGGCCGTCGAAACCATCCGCGCCACCAATCCGTGCGGCGAACAACCGCTGCCGGCCTACGGCTGCTGCAACCTCGGACCGTTGAACCTCACGCGTTTCGTGGTCGATCCGTTCGCGCAAATGAAAGGCCGCAAGCCTTCGTTCGACTGGGACGGGCTCGCCAAGCGCACCCGCATCCAGGTGCGCTTTCTCGACGACGTGCTCGACGTCACGCTATGGCCGCTGCAACAGCAATATGACGAGTCGCGTGCCAAGCGGCGCATCGGCGTGGGCTTCACCGGCTTGGGCGATACGCTGGTGATGCTCGGCCTGCGCTACAACTCGCAGGAAGGCCGCGACTTCGCGGTGCGCATCGCCCAGTTGATGCGCGACGAGGCCTATCGGGCGTCGGTGGAACTGGCGCGCGAACGTGGCGCGTTTGAGTTGTTCGACGCCGCACGCTATCTGGAAGCAGGCACGTTCGCCTCGCGCCTGCCTGACGACATCAAGGATGCGATACGCCAGGACGGCATCCGTAACAGCCATTTGCTATCGATCGCGCCGACGGGCACCGTCAGTCTCGCATTCGCGGACAACGCCTCGAACGGCATCGAGCCGGCCTTCTCGTGGACCTACACGCGCATGAAGGTGATGGCCGACGGGGGCCGCGAGTCGTTCGATGTCGAAGACTACGCGTATCGCCTTTATCGCGAGCTCGGCGGCGATGTAAAAAACCTGCCGGACTACTTCGTCAGCGCACTCGAAATGTCGGCACGCGATCACCTCGACATGATGGCCGCCGTGCAGCCGTACGTGGACACGTCAATCTCAAAGACGGTGAACGTGCCGGCGGATTATCCGTTCGAAGCGTTCGAAAGCCTCTATTTCGACGCGTGGAAAAACGGTCTCAAAGGTCTCGCCACCTACCGTCCGAATGAAACGCTCGGCGCGGTGCTGAGCGTCAGCCCGCCGCCGCAAGCAGACGATACGCTGACCGAAACCGATCAGGATCCGCTGCGGATCGCGATCGATCACCGGCCCAAGGGTGAATTGCCGGCGATCATCGAAAAGGTCGAGTACCTGACACAAGCCGGCAAGAAGTCGCTTTACGTGGCGGTGTCGTTCATCGAAGTGACGGGACGGCTGGGCGGTGAAGAAGTCACGATTGAACGCCCCATCGAATTCTTCATTCCGACCGGGCAGCGCGACGAATCGCAGCAATGGATCACGGCGACGATGCGTTCGCTGTCGCTCGCGGCACGCGGGGGTTTTGTCGCGCGCAACCTGCAGGATATGCGCAAGGTGTCATGGGATCGTGGGCAGGTGCGGCTCGGCGAGGTGCAACGTCTCGACGGTCACCGCACGCCGCGTTGGCATGACTCCGAAGTGGCGGCGCTCGCCTTTGCGATCCAGCAGATTCTGCATCGTCGCGGCTTTCTCGATGCCGAAGGCAATCAGGTGCCGTCGCGCATGCTGGCGCGTTTGCCGCGCGGGCAGATGAAGGCCGAGACTGCGTTACCGGCGGATTTCGGCATCCGTCCGCCGCCTGGCGAGGCTAACGAAGCCGCCTTGCTGCAACCCGGCGGTATGCAAGGCTTGCACACCATGCTCGGTCGAAAATGCGGTTCGTGTGGAGCGAATGCGGTGATTCGCAAGGATGGCTGCGACTTCTGTACCGCGTGTGGTGAAGTCGGCGCGTGCGGGTGAATGACAGCTCGCCGCTACGCAGACGCGGCCGCCGATATCGGACGGCCGCGCCAACCCACGCGTCAACCGACTCGCGCGTAATACAGATTCTGCGGATGCTTCGCTTCGGCGAAGAAGAACCAGCGTTCCGCCACGAGGCCGGCGTATTGCACCAGGCATGCGGCGGCCAGCAAGCCGAGTGAGACACCGATCGAATGCAGGCCCGCGCCCAGCGCCATCAGCACAACTGGCACGGCAAACGCGGCCGCGAGGAACCCCCACTTGACGCCGCGCAGCGTCCCCGCCGATTTGCCGTGAAAGAACTCACGCAGATTGAACGCGCCGGCGGTGAAGCCGCGCGAGATTTGCACGAGCTTCGGATTCTGGATGCCCGTCGCGCTTTGCACGGTGGACTTCGGCCGTAAGCGTGCATTGCGCACGAGCGATGCCGAGCGGCTCGCGCAGCCCGCGAGCGTCAACACGCAGGCACAGACCGCGAGCCCAACTGTCAGCGCGGGCGCGAACCACGCGGTCAGCGCCGTCGCCAGTGTGAAGCCGGACGCGCAGCCGAGCAGCACGAAGTTGACCAGCGTAAGCGGCGTGGCCCATTCCTGCAGGAAGCGCAGGCATGCGTAGATCATCGCCGAACAGACGAACAGCGCGGCGCTCGCCAGCACGCCGAGCCAACCTATCGCCAGCGACCACGGCGAGCCGAACTCGTGCGCGACGCCGTAGAAAAACGCGCAGGCGAGAAACGCCGGCAGGCACAGACATTCACGCGACAACCACGACGTCCGCCACATTGCGACCGCGCGCCATGCGCGCTCCGGATGCCCGAGATGGAAGAACGAGGCGATCAGCCCAAGGCCACCCAACACGACCGACACGCCCGCGCCAGTGACATAGAACGCATCCGCGGGCGCCGTGACGAGTCCCAGATGCGCGGCCGTCTCCACGCCGACGAGCGCGATCAGCAGGCCCTGCGCCGCGCCGCTCAATGTAGTGAGAAAAACCACTGAAAAAGCCGGATTCATCGCGAGGTCCTTTAGATACGCGTCGCCATCGACGCAAGATGCAGTTGGCCGTGTTCGAGTGGCGCATCAAGTGATTCGAGCGATTCGGGCGTCTCAAGCGCCGTGCCCGCGCCCTTGCACGAGCATGCATCGCTGCCGCAACCCGATGCCGACGTCGTAATGCGCGGCAAATAGTGATTCGCCGGCTTGGTGTTCCACTCAGGCATCAACTGATACCCACCCCGTTCCTCAATTGCCTTCGACACCACCGACTCCGGATCGTGAATATCGCCGAACAGTCGCGCTGAAGTCGGGCACGCGAGCACGCACGCGGGTTGCCGGTCGCGCTCGGAGAGGTTTTCATCGTGAATGCGATCGACGCATAGCGTGCACTTGGTCATCTCCTTGCGCGCTTCGTCGAGCTCGCGCGCACCGTATGGACACGCCCACGCACAGTATTTGCAGCCGATGCACTTGTCGAAATCGACCAGCACGAGACCGTCTTCCTTGCGCTTGTAGCTGGCGCCGGTCGGACACACCGGCACGCACGGCGGGTCCTCGCAGTGCAGGCACGACTTCGGGAAGTGGATCGTGTCGGCGTTCGGGTAGCTGCCGGCCTCGAAGCTCTGCACGCGATTGAAGAAGGTGCCGGACGGATCGGCGTCGTACGGATTGAGATCGGCGAGACTGCCCGACTCACCCGACGTATTCCACTCCTTGCAGCTCGTCACGCAAGCCTGGCATCCCACGCACACGTTCAGGTCGATCACTAACGCCATTTGAGTCATTGAAGGCTCCTTGCTGCTTTACTGCGTTATTCGCGCGCTGCCCGCGGTTCTGCCGTGCCCGGGTTTCGCCTTGCTCGCGTGCGAATCCTGCATCACTTGCGCCCCACCGCACCGCGCAGCCGTGCCGCGAATTCGCCGCGCCCCGCGAAATAGGTCTGCACGACCCGCGATATCACTCCGTTCGATCCCGGCAACGCGGGCATCGCACCGAACTGCGGCAGCGTATGGCGCGCATCCGCTTCCGCCGGATAGACGCGCACGCGCACGTCGTACCACGCGGCCTGGCCTGTCACCGGGTCCGAATTCGAGAGACGCGCGGCGGCTTCGTCGCGACCGGGCAACTCGTCGGTGATGAGGTGATTGAGCAGGAAGCCGCGCTGCGATTCGTTCGCCCCCGCGCCGAGGTTCCATGCGCCCGACGCCTTGCCGATCGCATTCCAGGTCCACACAGTCCCCGGCTCGACGGTCTCGCTAAAGCGCGCCATGCAACGCACGCGGCCCCATTGCGATTCGGCATAGATCCAGCTGCCGTCGACAATGCCGTTTTCGGCTGCCATCAACGGATTCATGTAGAGATAGTTCTCGCCATGAATCTGCCGCAGCCACGCATTCTGCGAATCCCACGAGTGGTACATCGCCATCGGCCGTTGCGTCACCGCGGCCAGCGGAAAACGCGTGAGATCGGTCGAATCGCTTTCGAGCGGCGCATACCAGAACGGCAGCGGATCGAAATACTTTTCGACCCGCGCCCGCAGGTGTTCAGGCGGCTGCCTGCCGCTCCTGCGGCCTTGCGCTGCAAGCCTGAACTTCTGCATGACGTCGGAGTACAACTGGATCAGGATCGGCTCGTTGAATTTACGGAAGCCGTTTTTCACTGCCCAGTCGAGATACGGCCCGTTGCAGTTGCGCATGTATTGGAGCGTCTCCGGCAAGCGGTAATGGAACACGCAGTTGTTCTTTGCATATTGTTCCCACTGCTGCGGATTCGGCTCGCCGACCAGCGCCTTGTCGCCGTCCTTGCCGCGCCAGCCGATCAGAAAGCCCACGCCGGAATCAGGCGTCGTCGTGTGATTGATGATGAAGTCGGGATAGTCCCGGAAGCGGCGCGTGCCCTCGGCCGTCGTGAAGGCCGGAAACTTGAGGCGCGAAGCGAGTTCGATCAGCACTTCCTGAAACGGCTTGCATTGACCCGTCGGCGGCACGACCGGCACGCGCACGGAATCCACCGGACCGTCGAATTCGGAGATCGGCCGGTCGAGCATCGACATCGCGTCGTGCCGTTCAAGATAGGTCGTGTCCGGGAGGATCAGATCGGCGAATGCCGTCATCTCTGACTGGAACGCGTCGCACACCACGAGAAACGGAATCTTGTACTCGCCGTTCGCGTGCTTGTCGGCGAGCATCTCGCGCACCTTCATCGTGTTCATCGACGAATTCCAGGCCATGTTGGCCATGAAAATCAGCAGCATGTCGATGGGATAGGGATCGCCTCGCCAGGCATTGGTGATCACGCTATGCATCACGCCGTGCACGGCAAGCGGATATTCCCAGGAGAAGGCCTTGTCGATGCGAACCGGACCGCCGTGTTCGTCGATGAACAGGTCTTCGGGCGCGGCGGGCCAGCCGAGCGGGCCGGTGGCAAGCGGCGTGTTCGGCTTGACGGCATCCGGACTGTTCGGCGGTTTCGCCGATGGCGGCACCGCGCGAGGGAACGGCGACTTGTGACGAAAGCCGCCAGGGCGGTCGATCGTGCCCAGCAGCGACATCAGCACCGCCAGCGCGCGGATCGACTGGAAGCCGTTGGAATGCGCGGCTAGCCCGCGCATCGCGTGAAAAGCGACCGGATTGCCGGTGACGGTCTCGTGCGACTTGCCCCACGCGTCGGTCCATTGGATCGGCAGCGTGATCCGGTGATCGCGGCTCGTCTGAATCATTTCGCCAGCGAGGCGCCGGATCGTGTCCGCGGCAATGCCCGTAATCTCCGCGGCCCACTCGGGCGTGCAATCGGCCACGCGTTCGCGCAACAAGGCGAACGACGGCGTGACCGGCGTGCCGTCCGCGAGCGTATAGCGGCCGTCGAGCGCGGGCGTCACACCGGGTGCATGGTGCGGCACGGCACGCGCGGCTGCGGCATCCCACCAGAGATGGTTCTGCGGAAACAGCGGATTGCCAACCGGCCTATCCGGATCGCGCACGAACAGGCCGAAGTTTTCGCTGGCTTCATCGAGATCGACCAGCTCCGCCGCGTTCGTATAACGCTGCACGAACTCGTGATCCCAGGCGTCGGCCGCGATCAGTTCGTGCAGAAACGCCATGAACAGCGCACCGTCGGTGCCGGGTTTGATCGGCACCCATTCGTCGGCAATCGCCGCATAGCCGGTACGGATCGGATTGATTGCGATAAAGCGCCCACCCGCGCGCTTGAACTTCGAAATGGCGATCTTGAGCGGATTCGAATGATGATCTTCCGCCGTGCCGATCATGAAGAAGAGTTTCGCGCTGTCGAGATCGGGGCCGCCGAACTCCCAGAACGAGCCGCCGATCGTATAGATCATCCCGGCCGCCATATTGGCCGAGCAGAAGCCGCCATGCGCCGCGTAATTAGGCGTGCCGAACTGTTTGGCGAAGAGGCCGGTCAGCGCCTGCATCTGGTCGCGGCCGGTGAACAGCGCGAATTTCTTCGGATCGGTGGCGCGAATCGCGGAGAGGCGCTTTTCGAGCACGTCGAACGCGACCTCCCACGACACCGGCTCGAACTGCGCACTGCCCCGCTCCGCGCCGGCCTTGCGCATCAACGGCTGGGTCAGGCGCGCGGGCGAGTACTGCTTCATGATGCCCGAGGCGCCCTTCGCACAGATCACACCCTGATTCAGCGGATGCTCGGGGTTGCCGTCGATATAGCGAACTTCCCCTTCACGCAGATGCACGCGGATGCCGCAGCGGCAGGCGCACATGTAGCAGGTGGTCGTCTTGATCTCGAGCCGTTCGTCCTGCGTGCGGGCGTGGTGTTCCATGCGGGATCTCCGTCGCGGCTCCGGCTGTGTCGAAGCGAGGTGGGTTTGATACCGACCATCCTATTCGCCACGGGCCTACAAGGGAAATCGCGATTTGTGAGAGAAACTATCCGCTGGGCTGATGGTTTCAGTTTGCCTTCAAATGTCAGATCGGCGTCAATACCGCCTCGCCGGCAAAGTGCCGTCTGGCGTTGGCGAGGAAATTGTCGACCGAAGCCGTGATCGCCTCCGGCGAGCGGCCGCCCACATGCGGCGTCAGAACTACGTTGCGCAGCGTCAGCAAGGCCTCAGGCGGATGCGGCTCGCTCTCATAGACGTCGAGACCCGCGCCGGCGATCGCGCCGGTGGCAAGCGCATCCGCTAAAGCAGCGGTATCCACCACGCTGCCGCGCGAGACGTTGACCACGAAACCGTCCGGCCCGAGTGCGTCCAGCACCGGCTTGTCAATCAGATGACGCGTACCGGCGCCGCCGGGCGTCGCGACCACCAGAAAGTCACACCATTGCGCCAAACCCTGCACGCTGTCGAAATAGCGCAGCGGCGAGCCTTCGCGGGGTTTGCGGTTGTGATAACCGATTTCCATATCGAACCCGGCGCCACGCCGCGCGATCTTCTCGCCGATATTGCCGAGCCCGACTATGCCGAGCCGCTTGCCGGACACGTTGGGGTGCATCGGCAACGTGTCGCGCCAGGCGCCCTTGCGGGTGGCCTGATCGAGTTGCGGCACGTCGCGCACCACCGCAAGCAGCAAGGCGAACGCGTGATCGGCCACGCAGTGATCGTTGGTACCGGCGCCGTTCACGAGCACGAGGTCGCGCGAACGGGCGTGGTCGACGGCCAGGTTTTCATAGCCGGCGCCGAGCGCGCTGACAAACTCGAGCTGCGGCATCTGGTCGATTTCCGCGGCCGTCAGCCCGGTTGTGCCGTTAGTCAGTACGGCGCGGATCGTCTCGCCATGCGTGGCGATCGCGGCGGTCCGTTGGGCGCCATCGGGTGCATAGACGACGTCGAAAACAGTCTCGACGCTGGCGCGGCTTGCGTCTTTCAAGGGGATCAGAACCAGCAGGGATGGCTTCATGACGGGTGTTTTTTCTTAAGACGACGAGGGACGGAGGATGCGACCAGTGAGTGTAACAAGCCGCCCGCGGCCCTGCTGGCGGTCGATCACGGGCGGTCACAGTCAAAAGATCCTGTTGCGAACATGCCGCCGCGCAGTCTAAAGTCCCTGCGAACCACGCCGTTATCTTCGTGAATGGATCGGCGCGAAAAATATGCGCCATGCGTCTTTCTTTTGAGCCGAATCCAAGCCGCTTTAGAATAGCCGGAACTCCGACCACGGGAATCTCATGCAGGACACCCTCCGAAGCGGCTCAGCGCCCGCCAACGACGATTCCGAAATGTTCGAACTCGCGCCTGTCTCGCTCTGGCTCGAAGACTTCAGCGGCGTGCGCGCGCTATTCGACAAATGGCGGGCAGAAGGCGTGACCGATCTGCGTGCCCATTTCGCCCAATATCCAGCCCTTGTCGCCGAATGCGCACATAGCATCGGCGTCATCAAGGTCAACCAGAAAACGCTGACGCAATTCGAGGCCGCCGATTTCGACGCGCTCACCAGCAATCTCGCCTCCGTGTTCCGCGACGACATGCTCAAGACTCACCTCGAGGAGCTATGTCAACTGTGGGCTGGCCAGGCGCATTTCACGAGCCAGACGGTCAACTACACGCTCGGCGGACGCCGCCTCGACGTGCTGCTCAAGGGCGCCGTGCTACCCGGTCATGAAGACCGCTGGGACCGCGTGCTCGTATCGGTCGAAGACATTACCGAACTCGAAGGCGCGCGGCATCGCGTCGCGCTCGCCGAACAGTATGTGCGCGGTCTGTTCGAATATTCGCCGGTCTCGTTGTGGGTGGAAGATTTCAGCGCGGTCAAGCGTCTGCTCGACGACGCGCGCTCCGCCGGCATCAGCGATTTCCGCGTGTTTACCGACGTGCATCCCGAGTTTGTCGAGCGCTGCATGCAGGAAATCCACGTACTCGACGTGAACCAGCACACGCTCGACATGTTCGTGGCAAAAGACAAGAAAACGCTGCTGGCGCGCCTGCCGGACGTTTTCCGCGACGATATGCGGCCACATTTCCGCGAGCAGCTGATCGATCTATGGGACGGCAAGCTGTTCCAGCAGCGCGAAGTGCTCAACTATTCGCTCGACGGCAACGAGGTGCATGTGCACCTGCAGTTCTCCGTACTACCGGGTCATGAAAAGAATTGGGACCTGGTGCTGGTGGCCCTCACCGACATCACGGCGCGCAAGAAGGCCGAAGCTTATCTGGAGTTCCTTGGCAAGCATGACGTGCTGACCAAGCTGCGCAACCGTTCCTTTTACGTGGATGAACTGAACCGGCTGGAGCGCAAGGGTCCGTGGCCGGTGACGATCATCATGGCCGATCTGAATGGCCTCAAACGCGTGAACGACCAGCTCGGCCACGCGGCCGGTGACGCGCTGTTACGGCGAGCCGGCGAAGTCCTCGCCAAAGCGACGGACGCGCCGTTTCACGCCGCGCGCATCGGCGGCGACGAGTTTGCGATCCTGATGCCGGACACCGACGAGCGTGGCGGCGCCGCGATGGTCGATGCAATCCGCCAGTTGGTCGATCTGAACAACCAGTTTTATCCGGGCTCGCTGCTGAGTCTTTCGATGGGTGCGGCGACATGCCAGCGCGGCGACCGTCTCGAAGCCGGTGTGCAACGCGCCGATCTGCTGATGTATGAGGAAAAGCACGCGCACTATGCGAACCGTCCGTCTGCGGACGCGTCGAGCGACTAACGCCCGACGGCCTCGCACGTTGGTACGGTGTAATTCGATTGTTGAAAAGGCCGCGCCGTGTCAGCGGATTGGCAGCTCAATCAGCCTGGCAATTTGGATGCCAGCACATCGAGTTTGTGGATGCTGGGCGGCGTGGCGAATAGCTCGCCGGCCTTCGCCATTAGCGCAGCGGCCACCTTGCCGTTCAGATGCGCCTCGCGGCCAGCTTCGTCGGGGAAAGCGTCGAAAATGGCATAGGTGGTCGGTCCAAGCTTGAGACCGAACCAGGCGCTGGTAGCAGGCTCCTCCTCGACGAGCGGCAAGCCGCTCAGCAGAAAGGCCTCGACATCCTGTTCCTTGCCGGGTTTGGCTTCAAGACGAACGTACAGAGCGAGTTTGACCATGGCGCGACTCCCTGGGTGAAGTGAGGACAATGGATCCGCTTTGCCGGGCCGGCAAAGCGCTGTGAAAGGCATCGGCTCGTCAAGCACTTCAGCAAGTATAGGGCGGCGGTCGTGAAGCTGTGCCGAAGAGCATGGGGGCACATCGGGTCGCGCGAGGCACCATCAGGCACAGGCATTCAGGTTGCATCCGCGCAGAAAAGCATGTCAGCCTTTGTCGGTTCGCACGGCCTCGCCGTAAGTGCTGACGATTCGCCGATCCTGCTCTTCCGCCGAAAACAGCTCCCATTCGAGGCCGTTTACGTCCTTGCTGCTCGAGTAACCGTCTACAGAGTCGTCCTCGAAGCCGACGTGCCGAAGCTGCCCACCTTTGTCCGGCATCTCGTTGATCGAAAAATTGAGCAGTTCGGTTCGCCACATCGCGTAACGGCCCGGCACCACGGCCGTGGGCGGCTGGCCAAGACGGGCGCTGTAATCGTCGACGGAAGCCTCGAGGCTGGTAACGGCCAAAGCAATGTGGAAGCGTTTCATAGCGGTTTTCCCGACGATTAGGATGAGATGTTTCATCGTATCCGCCGCGCGCTGCCGCAACCAGTTGCGCGATCATCCCGGTATCGGCATTACCGGTTTGCGCTGTAACGGTATCCGGCCCGGCCTGGGTCGGCCTGCAAAACAAACGAGGAGCGACACTGATGCTTTCCCACGTATTCGTCGGCATTACGGATTTCGAGCGCGCGTTCGGCTTCTATGGCGTGCTGATGGAAACACTAGGACTGCGGCTCAAGTTCCGTGATGAGGATGCGTGCTGGGCCGGCTGGATGCCAGCAGACGCGCCGCGGCCGCTGTTCGTGATCAGCGGGCCCCATGACGGTCGTCCTGCCACCGTCGGCAACGGCCAGATGTTGGCCCTGCTGGCCACGGACCGCGCCACGGTCGATCGCGCGCATGCTGCGGCGCTTGCTCACGGCGGCGCCTGCGAAGGTCCGCCGGGTTTGCGACCGCAGTATCACGCGGACTATTACGGCGCCTACTTTCGCGATCCCGATGGCAACAAGCTCTGCGTGTGCTGCCATGCGCCGGACCCAACGTCAGCCACGCAAACAACCCGCTAAGCTAAGCGCCCGGAAAGCGCAATTCGAAGCGCACCACGCCCGGCACCGGACACACCACGCGCGCCGTGCCGCCGTGCAGATGCATGATTGCCTTGACGATCGCGAGCCCCAGCCCGCTCGATTCGGTGAACTCGCTGCGTGCCGCATCTCCGCGGTAGAAACGGTCAAACAGGCGGTCCAGTTGCTCACCGGGAATTGGCGCACCGTCGTTTTCCACCACCACAGTCGCGCCCTGCTCGTCCTGTGTGCCCCTCAACCGCACTACCGTATCGTCCGCGCCGTATCGCACCGCATTCACGACAAGATTGTTGATCGCTCGCCGGCATAACATCGGATTGGCCGACACCACGCCCTGGGCCTCGACGGTAAAGCGCATGCCGCGTTCATCGGCGGGGCCTTCGAAATAGTCTGCGATCCTGACGAGTTCATCGCGCAGATCGACCGGCTCACGGTCGATGGAAAGCGCCGCATGGTCCGCGTGCGCGAGAAACAGAATGTTCTCCGCGATATGGCTCAGGCGGCTCAGCTCCTCGAGATTCGATTCGAGCAGTTGCTGATATTCATCGACGTCGCGCGGTTTGGCGAGCGTGACCTGGGTCTGGCCGATCAAGGCGCCCACCGGCGTGCGAATCTCATGCGCCAGATCGGCGGAGAACTGCGAGAGGCGCTGGTAGCCATCGGCAAGACGGTCGAGCATGGCGTTGAAGGCATGCGTGAGCTGGCGTAATTCGACTGGCGCGGCCTCGCTGTCGAGCCGCACCGACAAACTTGCCGGACTGATCTGCGCCGCCCGCGTGGCGATCTCGCGCACCGGCCGCAACGCGCGGCGCAGCACGTAATAGGCAAGCAGCGTGGCAGCCAGCATGCCGGTCAGCGTGGCCAGCACAATCCGGTTGCGGTAGGCGGCCAGCATCCGCATTTCCTGGGTCATCGGATGCGCGGCGATCACTTCGACTTCGCTGCCATCCTCACGCGCTTTGACGGTAGCGATTGCCCAATGAACCGGCACGCCGTCCGGCAGCATGGTCTGTCGAATGTCCGAGAGCGTCGGCAAGTGCTCCGCGGTGCCGGCCTGCAGCGCAGGCACCGCGACATTGCCGGGGTTCACGTCGATAAACGGCGCTTCGCCCGGACGGCGAAACAGCAGCACGTCCTGCTCCGCGCCAAGCATGCTCTCGAACAGCAACGGCCGGCTCTTCAAGTCGCTGACCGAATAGAGGTCGTGCACGATGCGGCTGAAATGCTCGACACGGCCGGTGAGCACCACGTCCGCGCGGCGCTGCAGTGACAACTCGGCTGAGTGGTAGAAATACATGCCCAACGTGCCGATCACCACGCACGCAATCGAGGCGAACAGCACCGTGGTGCGAGCCGTCAAGGAACGTTCGGTCCACAGTTTCATGCGCCGTCGCCGAAGGTGTAGCCGATGCTGCGCACCGTATGAATCAGCTTCTTTTCAAACGGATGATCGATCTTCGCGCGCAACCGTTTGATCGCCACGTCGACCACATTGGTGTCGCTATCGAAGTTCATATCCCACACCTCCGAGGCGATCTGCGTACGCGACAACGCCTCGCCCTGCCGGCGCACCAGCAGATGCAACAGCATGAATTCCTTATTGGTCAGCGGAATCTCGACGCCTTCGCGCGTCACCTTGCGGCGCAGCACGTCGAGCTTGAGGTCGGCGATCTCGAACACATCGCTCTCGCGGATCACGCCACGGCGCAACAGCGTGCGGATGCGCAACACCAGCTCGGTGAACGAGAAAGGCTTGACGAGGTAATCGTCGGCGCCGAGCTCGAGACCGCGAATGCGGTCGCTGACGTGATCGCGCGCGGTCAGAAAAATGACCGGCAGATCGCGCCGCGCCCGTAACGCACGCATGATTTCCCAACCGTCGATGCCGGGCAGCATCACGTCCAGCACCACGAGGTCATACGCGTGCTCGAGCGCCATGTGCAGCCCATCGGTGCCGGTGCGCGCAAGGTCGACCGCATAGCCGCTTTCGCGCAGGCCTTTCTTCAGGTAGTCGCCGGTTTTCGGGTCGTCTTCGATGACGAGGATGCTCATTGCCTGGTTTCCGACCCCGAGCGCCGCCGTGGGCGTGGGTCATGAATGTGGACGTGGATATGGCGGCCATTCTACGTGGCTGCGGCGCGCCGTTCATGACGTTTTTGTCATCCGTCTGTCACTTGGCGGAGCCGATCGCGCGCCTAACCTGACGCTATCTTTCACCCACCCAGAGCAGACTCATGAAGATTGTCTCCGCTAATGCGATGCGCGCCTTCGTTGCCCCCGCGCTCGTCGCCGCCTCATTGTTCGCAGCAGGATCCGCCGCACAAGCTCAGACCGCGGCGCCCACCGGCGTACGTGGCACCGTGACATCGCTCTCGGGCGATGTGCTCAAGGTCCACACGCGCGACGGCAAGGACGTCGACGTGAAGCTCGCCAAAGACACGCCGATTCGCGGCGTGACGATTGCCGACGTGAACGACATCAAGCCGGACAGCTATGTTGGCACCGCCGCGATCCCGCAGCCCGACGGCTCGTTGAAGGCGCTCGAAGTGCACGTATTCCCCGCCAGCATGCGTGGCTCCGGCGAAGGTCATCGCCCGTGGGACCTCGGCACGAACAGCACGATGACCAACGGCACGGTGGGCTCGCTCGTGGTTAGCAACGGCCGCACGATCACGGTCAAGTACAAGGACGGCGAAAAGAAAATCGTGATTCCGCAAGACGTGCCTATCGTCGCGCTCGAACCGGGTGATCGCGCGCTGCTGGTGCCAGGTGCGAAGGTCGTGCTGTTCGCCCACAAGGAAGCTGATGGCTCGATGGCGGCTAATTTCATCTCCGCGGGCGAGCACGGTGTAACGCCGCCGATGTAATACGGCGTTTCTTCGACCGTTCGCTTTTTAGCCATTCGAACAGCCGCGTGCCTCAATGACGCGGCTTTCATATTTTTCCCTGTTTCATCATCTCTGACCATGCCCGAACCGCAAGCGCGCTTCATCGTTCACCCACTCGTCGTACGAATTACGCACTGGATCAACGCGTTTGCCATGGTCTGCATGGTGATGAGCGGCTGGGCGATCTATAACGCGTCGCCCTTCTTTCCGTTCAAGTTTCCGGTGTGGGCGACCGTAGGCGGCTGGCTGGGCGGCTCGATTGCATGGCACTTCGCGGCCATGTGGCTGCTGTGCGCGAACGGCCTGCTGTATCTGGCGTATGGCATCGGGCGCGGGCATTTTCGTCGCAAGCTATTGCCTGTTTATCCGCGCGACGTCGTACACGATGCCGCATTGGCGATGCAGTTCAAGCTGCCGCACGATACCGGCAAATATAACGCGGTGCAGCGTGCGCTCTATCTCTTCGTATTGTTCCTTGGCGTGCTGCTGGTGGCGTCGGGGCTTTCGATCTGGAAGCCGGTGCAATTCTCGTGGCTTACCGCACTATTCGGTGGTTTCGATTTCGCGCGTCGCGTGCATTTTGTCGCGATGGCGGGCGTGGTGGGTTTCGTCGTCGTGCATCTGGCGCTGGTGCTATTGGTGCCGCGCACGTTGCTGCCGATGTTGACCGGCCGCGCCCCACTGTCCACGCACGAAAGGAGCGAGGCATGAGCGACACAGAACGCAAAGACTCGCGCGGCACGCGCATTGTCCTCGCCGACCACAAACCGCAAATCGAACGATTGCAACGGCGCCTGTTCCTGCGCTCGTCGCTTTCGATCGGCGCGCTGGCGATGCTCTCGGGTTGCAACATGCAGGACGGCGATTCGGTCGACAAGGTGCTGTGGGCCATGTCGCGCTGGAACGATCGGGTGCAGGGGTGGCTGTTCGATCGCAACAAGCTCGCGCCGACCTACTCGGCGAAAGAGATCACCGACCCGTTCCCGTTCAACGCGTTCTATCCGGAGTTCGACGCGCCGGATATCGACGGTTCGACGTATCAACTGGAAGTGTCGGGTCTGGTGTCGGACAAGCGCACGTGGAATCTGGATCAACTACGCGCTTTGCCCCAGGCGTCACAGATTACGCGGCACATCTGCATCGAAGGATGGAGCGCGATCGGACAATGGCGCGGCGTGCCGTTTCGCACGTTCCTCGAACGCATCGGCGCCGATCTGAGCGCACGCTATGTCGGCTTCAAATGTGCAGACCGTTATTACTCGAGCCTCGACATGGCGACCGCCTTGCATCCGCAAACCCAACTCACGCTCGATTTCCGCGACGCGCCGCTGCCGGCCAAATACGGCTACCCGCTGAAGCTGCGCGTACCGACCAAACTGGGCTTCAAGAATCCGAAGCACATCGCGGCGATTTTCGTGACCAACACGAACCCTGGCGGCTATTGGGAAGACCAGGGGTACAACTGGTTCAGCGGGCTATAACGCTTCGTGAGGACGCGCGCTTATACGGCGGTCACATAACGCGGGACCGGCTTGACTACGCGCGGCGGCGGCGGTGCGTCGTACACGGTGCGCATACGCTTGACTTCATCAACCGGGCTCAGGCCGAACAGACGCTTGAACTCGCGGCTGAATTGCGACGCACTTTCGTAACCGACGCGTGCCGCGGCCGCACCTGCATTCAGACCATCGTGCGCCATCAGCAAACGCGCGTGATGCAAACGCGTGGTCTTCACGTATTGCATCGGCGAGGTCGCCGTCACGGCCTTGAATTGCGCATGAAAGACGGCGAGGCTCATGCCCGCTTCAGAGGCGAGCGTATCGACGTCGAGTTGCCCCTGATAGTCGGCGTGGATGCGCCTTAACGCCTTGGCGATGCGACCGAAATGATTCTGATGCGTGAGTGCCGCGCGAATCGCATCGCCCTGCTCGCCCGTCAACACGCGATAACAGATTTCGCGGACCACGCCTGGCGCCAGAATCCGCGCATCGAGCGGTGAGGCCAACGCGTCCATCAGACGCTGCACGGCATTGGAGAGAGCCGGGTCGAGCGGCGTCGAATAAATGCCGAGGGGCTCGTTCTGCGTCGCGCCTTGCGTTTCGTTCAGCGCCATCAGCAACTCAGCCACCATGGTCAGATCGACGCGCACCGAGATCGCGAGGAACGGCTCTTCCGGACTCGCCTCGGTTTCGCATTCGAACGGCAGCGGCACCGACAGCACCAGGTATTGCTGTGCGTCGTACTGGAACACCTGATCGCCGAGAAAACCGCGCTTGCGGCCCTGACAGACGATCACGATGCTCGGCTCGTACATCACGGGCATACGCGGCATCGGACTATTGGCGCGCAACAGGTTGACGCCTTCGAAGCTCGAACGCGTCACGCCCGGTTTGGGCGCGAGCAAATCGAACAGGTCGACCAGACGCTGCTGGGCGGAATCGGCCGGGCCGCCAGCGGACTGGCCGCGCTCGGCCGGATCATGAGTGACCGAGGCGGGTTCAGCGGAACGGGTTGACATGACGGTATAGTGACGCGCAAGAGAATAATGCTTGAAATTTAGCACCAAACGACCTACTGCGCTCATCGCCAGGAGTTTTAGGCAAATCTTCAAGATATTCAGGTATTCCCCGGTTTGCTCCCGGCCCCTACTATGGGAACCCTACCGGATCATCTATTTCCACGCTGCGCCGGGCTCGGTTATCCATTCACCGTTTCGGTGAAAGCGTCGACCACCGCCTGCGCCCTGATCCCGGTCCATGACAAGGTTTGGCCGCATCGGCGACGCGTGTCGCCCATCGCCGGCGCCTTGCGACGTCATCCTCTTTGCTGGAGTTACCCATGAGCACGACTTACGCCTATGCAGCGACCGACGCGACCGCGCCGCTCGCTCCGTTCGAAATCCAGCGCCGCGAACTGCGCGCCCATGACGTGCAGATGGAAGTCCTGTTTTGCGGCGTGTGCCATTCCGACTTGCATCAGGCGCGCAACGAATGGAAGAACACGGTTTTCCCGGTGGTGCCGGGCCACGAAATTGTCGGCCGCGTAACGGCAGTTGGTCCGGACGTGACGAAGTACAAGGCAGGCGATCTGGTGGGCGTGGGATGCCTGGTCGATTCGTGCCGCACGTGTGCGAGTTGCGAGGAAGGTCTCGAGCAGTATTGCGAAAACGGTTTTGTCGGCACGTACAACGGCGTGGACCGGGTTGACGGTCAAATCACTTACGGCGGTTATTCGACGCAACTGGTAGTAGATGAAGCATTCACGCTGCGCGTGCCGGAGAACCTCGACCCGGCGGGTGTGGCGCCGTTGCTATGCGCGGGTATCACGACGTATTCGCCGCTGCGCACGTGGGGCGCCGGTCCTGGCAAGAAGGTCGGGATTGTCGGCCTTGGCGGCCTGGGTCACATGGGCGTGAAGCTGGCCCGTGCGATGGGCGCACATGTCGTGTTGTTCACGACGTCCCCGTCGAAGATTGAAGATGCCAAGCGGCTTGGTGCGCATGAGGTTGTCATTTCAAAGAATGCTGAGGAGATGGGCGCACATGCCAATAGCTTCGATTTCATTCTGAATACGGTGGCTGCGCAGCATGATTTGAATCCGTTTTTGAATCTGCTCAAGCGCGATGGGACGATGACGCTGGTTGGAGCGCCGGAGCATGACCATCCGTCGCCGCAGGTATTCAATCTGATCTTTAAGCGCCGCCGGCTGGCTGGGTCGTTGATTGGCGGGATTGCTGAGACGCAGGAAATGCTGGATTTTTGCGGCGAGCATGGGATTACTTCGGATATTGAGGTGATTCCTATGCAGGGGATTAATGACGCTTTTGAACGGATGCTTAAGAGTGATGTTAAGTATCGGTTTGTTGTTGATCTGGATTCCTTACGGAAGTGATTTTGGTTTTTTTGCCTTTGCGGCGCTTTTTTTGGCCACGTTCCTGGGGCTTTGGCCTTTCCTTGATTTGTTAGTGGTCTATTAGCGTTGCCCC
>NZ_JALPRH010000028.1:0-104048 GCF_030464795.1 Paraburkholderia sp. SECH2 | reverse complement strand
CCCCGCACAGGGGGAACGCTAATAGACCACTAACAATTCAAGGAAAGGCCAAAGCGCTAAGAACACGGACAATAAGCGCCGCGCAGGCAAAAAACCCTCTCAGCTACTAACAACAGCAGAAGGACAAGCCGGCACAGCAACAGCAACCCCCTTCCCAGCAGAACCACCCTTAGGCGCCACAGCCGCCATCATCTGCACAGCAGCAGCCACCTGCACAGCAATCCGCTGCAACGCCACGCGATGCCCATTAACAAGTGCATCGTAGCCGCCGCTAACCGTCTCACTCACCACACTCCGACAGGTCATCACCCCAGTACCACGTACAGCCCTAACACTCCAGACCGCATCGATCAACGCATGCGACCCCGGCCATGACTCGAATCGCTGCACATTCATGCTGACCCGGTACACCGGCGTCGTATCCGGATACGCAGTGCCATACACGTCAATCGTGCCCAACTGCTGCGTCAGACTGGTCGACAAAGCCCGCCGAATCTCGTCACCCGGCAACGAAGCCCATCGCTCCTGTTCAAGCACCTGGACCTGCGTCGGTCCCGTCTGCACCACCAGCTGATTCTTCGCCACCTGCGGCGGCACATCGATCGGCGCGACTTCGATCAGCCACGCCGGCGCAGCCGAAGTCCGCGCGCTAACCGGCGCCGCGGCGCCAGCAGGCGCGCCATCGGCGCCGAGCGTATAAAAGCGGCTGCTCGGCGACGAACACGCCGCCATCGCCACCAGTCCGGCCAGAGCGCCGACATAAACAGCGCCGCGCACGAGCCCGCGCGGCGGGCGGGGGAGCCGGGCAAACATCATGGTTTATCTCCTGATTTACCGCGCAACAGCGATTCCGGATGACGCTCCAGATAATCCGACAACGCATTCAGCGACTGCAACGTGCGCGTCAGTTCCTGCAACGCCTGATGAACATCCGACTGCAACGGCGAGTCCTGCTGCAACGTCGCCTCGGCCGAACCGAAGGTCTGCTTCGCCGCAGCGAGGGTGTCGCGCGCTTCCGGCACGACTTCCTTGTCGAGTCGCGTGAACAGCTGGTCGGCGTTCTTCAACGCGCTGTTCAGGTTCGAACCGATCTGGTCGAACGGCACCTTGTCGAGCTTCTTCGCAATGTCGGCAACCTGCACCTGCAGTTCGTCGAGCGAGTTCGGAATGGTCGGCAACTCGAGCGGATCGCCCGTGACGTCAACCGTGGCCGGCGGCGCTTTCGGGAAGATATCGAGCGCCACGTACAACTGGCTCGTAATCAGATTGCCGGTGCGCAACTGGCCGCGCAGACCATGCTTGACGAGTTGTTGCAGCAAGGTTTGACCCGCGAGGCTGCCCGGTGTCGGCGCGGTTTCGCGGAAGCGCTTGCCGAGGCGGTCCGGGTACAGGTTCATCGTCACCGGCATCGTGAAGCTGCGCGTCTTCGGATCGTAGTCGATGCCGATGTTGGTCACCTGGCCCAGCACGATGCCGCGGAAGTCGACCGTCGCGCCGACCGACAACCCACGCAGCGACTGATTGAAATTCATCACCACGCGCAATGGCACGCCGTCCGGTTCGCGCATCGCGTCCTGTTCATCCGAGCCGAGGCGGAACGTCATGTTGTTCGGCGCCTGCGCGCCCACGCCCTGGCCCGGCGGCGACTGGAACGACAGGCCGCCGACGATCACCGTCGCAAGCGACTGCGTATTCAGCTTGAACCCGCTCGAGTCGAGCCGCAGATCGACGCCGCTCGCATGCCACCAGCGCGAATTGGTGCCGACGTACTGGTCGAACGGCGCCGACACGAACACCTGCATCGTCACGCCGGTGCCGTCCTTGTCGAGCGAGAAGCCCACCACCTGGCCGACCTGCACGCGCCGGTAAAAAATCGGCGAGCCGATGTCGATCGAGCCGAGCGAGTCGCCGTGCAGAATGAACTGGTGGCCCTTCTGGTCGCCCGTAATAGGCGGCGGCGTTTCGAGGCCGACGAAGTTCTTCTCGGTGTCCGGTGAATGGCCGGCGTCCGCGCCGATGTACGCGCCCGAGAGCAGCGTGGTCAGGCCCGATACGCCGCTCGCGCCGACGCGAGGGCGCACCACCCAGAAGCGCGAATCCTTGACCGCGAAGTCTTCACCTTCCTTGGTGAGCTGCACCTGAACCAGCACGTGCGACAAATCTTTCGAGAGCGTGATGGTCTTCACCGAGCCGACGTCGACGTCCTTGTACTTGACCTTGGTCTTGCCGGGCTCGAGGCCTTCGGCGCTGGTGAACGTAATCGTGATCGTCGGGCCTCTTTCGGTCACCGACTTGATCACGAGCGCGAGGCCGATCAACGCGGCGATCAGCGGAATCACCCAGACGAGGGAGGGTAGCCAGCGGCTCTTCGGCTCGATGTCGGGGTCTGGCAGTTGGGGCGGCAGCTTCGGTCCGTTCGAATCGTTGCGCGGCGCATCGGAGGCGGGCGTCGGTCCTTGCGGGCTAGTCATGGTCGAGGTCCTGAGGTTTTGGAGTACTGCCTTCCACGTTGTCCCAGATGAGCCGTGGATCGAATTGCATGGATGCCATCATCGTCAGAATCACCACCGAGCCGAAGGCGATCGCGCCCGGGCCGGCCGTGATCACAGCAAGCGACTTGAAACGGACCAGCGCGACGGTCAGCGTGACGACGAACACGTCGAGCATCGACCAGCGCCCGATCCGTTCGACCATCCTGTACAACGTGGTGCGTTGCTCCGGCCGCCAGCGCGAGCGGCGCTGCGCGGTAGTGGTGAGCAGCACCAGCACACTGAGCTTGAGCATCGGCACCATGATGCTGGCGATGAACACGATCACGGCCAGCGGCCAGTCGCCCGAGGTCCAGAAGTACACGACACCGCTCATGATGGTGTCGTCTTCCGAACCGAGCAGCGACGCCGTATGCATCACCGGCAGCAGATTCGCGGGAATATACAGCAAGGCGGCGGCGATCAGCAGCGCCCACGTGCGCATCAGGCTGTCGGGGTTGCGCCGGTGCAGCACCGCGCCGCAACGGCTGCAGTGCTGCGGCGTGACGGAGCGGATGCGCGGCTCGACGCGTCCGCATGCATGGCAGGAGACGAGGCCCGCGCGCTTCGCGGTGACGTATTTCATCGTGCGCTCATCCCTGATGCGGGGCCGGCGGAGCGCCCGGCGGCAATGCGGATTGCGACCCGCCTTGCACTTCCGGTGGCGCGGGCGGCCCGGCGACCGAACTGACGGCAGCCGCCGCGCTGTCCGCGGAAGTACGCGGCAACGGCCGCCGGCCGCGCTCGCCCATTTCGTCTGCGAGATCCCACAGCACGCGCGGATCGAACGTGACGACCACTGCGATCATCAGCGTCAGCACGCCGAACGCGAATAGCGCCGCTTCCGGAATCACGCGCGCGAGACTCACCATCTTCACGATGGTGATCAGCACGCCGAGCATGAACACTTCGATCATGCCCCACGGCCGCACGAATTGAATGGCGCGCAACACGCGGTTGAAGGCAGGTGGCACGTAGCCCGAGCGCAGCGGGATCAGCACATAGAGCAGCGCGACCAGTTCGGTCAGCGGGAACAGGATGGTCGAGCAGAACACCATGACCGCGACGATCTGCATGTCCTCGCCCCATAACGCGACGAGCGCGCCGAACAGCGTGGTCTGCGAGGTGATGCCGTTGGTTTCGAGTTCGACGATCGGGAAGGCCTGGGCGATGACGAAGGTGATCAACGCGGCCAGCGTCATCGCACAGATGGTGTCGAGCTTGCGGGAGACGCCCCGATAGAGCGTCGCGCCGCAGCGCGGACAGCGCGCGACCATCCGCCCGACAAGCCGGGGCTTGCGGAACAGCGTATCGCATTCATGGCACGCGATCAGGTTGTCATGGTCCATACGGCAGAAGGGCTAACGACGTGATGGGAGGCGTGCAATGCCCGTTTCAGGGCAGGGCTGCAGAAAGCGTGGAGCAATAGTACCAAACGCGCTTCGCCGAGGGCAGGCCGTTGCTTCTCGCGCAAGCGCTCGGCCAGGCGGCTTCGGAATCGGAATAGTCTTACATAAAAGCTTACCTCTGACACCGTCCGGCCCTAATTGTTCAATACCGTTCTGCTCGCGGGAAAACTTTCCGGGTGCTGGGCTCTGCATGAGACCGGAGTAAGCGCTGAAGCGCTAACTCCGGTCGACACTGCCAGCTTTTTCCGCTTGCGGTAGCATGGCGGCCTTGGCGTGTGCCGCAGCCGCCATGTTTTCTATCGCGTCGCGCAATGCAGCATGCATTGGCGGGCGTGGAATAGCAGGGCCGACTGCGCCGTTAACCTCTCTTAGCTTGCGTTGACCTGTCATGGCACACAATCCTTCTTTCGGTGGCCGGGAATCGTACACGCGGACTGCTATTGCCCTTCACTGGCTGATCGCGCTGCTGATCGTGTGCGGCTTCTCGCTGGGTTGGGTGATGACCGACATCCCCGGCTTCACGCCCACCAAGCTGCGCTATTTCTCCTGGCACAAATGGATCGGCGTGACGGTGTTCGCGCTCGCCGTGCTGCGCGTTCTGTGGCGCGCCACCCATGCGGCCCCGCCGATGCCGCGCCGCATGCCGGGCTGGCAGCGCGGCGCCGCGCATCTCACGCATCTGTTGCTGTACGTGCTGATGATCGTTATTCCCGCTTCCGGCTATCTGTATAGCTCGGCGGCCAACATCCCGGTGGTGTACCTCGGCCTGATTCCGCTGCCGCGCCTGATCGCACCGGACCCGCATCTCAAGGAGTTGCTGAAGAACGTGCATATCGCCCTGAATTACACGTTGCTCGTGCTGGTCGCATTGCACGTTGCGGCGGCCCTGAAGCATCAATGGTTGGACCGCGACGGCCTGCTGTCGCGCATGCTCCCTTTCATCAAATAAGGATAACCATGAAAGTTTCGTTTTATCGCTACATGCTCGCCGCGTTCGCTGCGGCCTCGCTGACCGCCGCCGGCAGTGCGCTGGCCCAGGTCGACGTCGCGAAGAGTTCGGTGACGGCAACCTCGAAGCAGATGAACGTGCCGGTGGAAGGGAAGTTCGGCAAGTTCACCGCACAAGTCAAGTTCGACCCGGCAAAACCGGCCGACGGCAGCGCGCAGTTCAGCATCGACGTGGCCAGCTACGATCTCGGTGACGAAAGCTACAACGATCAGGTGCGCGGCAAGGACTGGTTCGACGCGAAGACGTATCCGACTGCAACCTTCGTATCGAGCGCGATTGCGCCGGCCGGCGGCAATCAGTTCAAGGTCACGGGCAAGCTGACCATCAAGGGTAAATCGCAGACCGTCGTGGTGCCGGTTACGGTCACCCAGCAGGGTGCGAACCAGACGTTCGACGGCTCGTTGCCGATCAAGCGCTCGCAATTCGACATCGGCACCGGCGAATGGAAGGACACCTCGGTGGTGGCCGATGACGTGGTGATCAAGTTTCATATCGTTGCAGCACACAAGTGACGTTCGCCGCGCTCTCTGGGCGCGGCTGCTTTCCTTCAAGTCGGGAATTCCGGAACCATAAGGAGCATGAATTGAAAACATCCCTGTTGATCGCCGTCGGCGCACTGGCTTCTTCTTTCTCGCTCGGCGCGTTTGCTGCTGCCGACACCTATCAGCTCGACCCGACCCACACGTATCCCAGCTTCGAGGCGGATCACTTCGGTGGCCTCTCGGTGTGGCGCGGCAAGTTCACCAAGAGCTCCGGCACGGTCACGCTCGATCGCGCAGCGAAGACCGGCACGGTGGACGTCACGGTTGACCCGGCTTCGGTCGAAACCGGCAACACCAAGCTCGACGAGCATCTGAAGACGGACGCCTTCTTTGATGTGGCCAAGTATTCGTCGGTGACCTACAAGGGCACCGATATCAAGTTCGACGGCGACAAGCCGGTCCAGGTGGTCGGCAGCCTGACGATGCATGGCGTGACCAAGCCGCTGAATCTGACGATCGAATCGTTCAAGTGCATGCAGCATCCGGTGCTCAAGCGCGAAGTGTGCGGCGTGGAAGCGAGCGCGCATTTCAACCGTAACGATTACGGCATGGATTTCGGCGCCAAGTACGGCTTCAGCATGGACACCAAGCTTCACATTCAAGCCGAAGGCATCAAGCAATAAGCGCATTAGCGAGCCTTTTAGCCGGCTCGTATTCAATGTCACTTATGACGCTGCCGTTGCGCCGCAACAAAAAAACCGCTTCGTTCGCTTTTGCGATGAAGCGGTTTTTTATTGCCTGCCCGAAACGCCGGAAGCCTTGTGCAATGGCCACGAGCGATTTGCCGCTCGCGCCGTTTTAATTTTTCAGGTACATAGAGCGCTGACACCGCATTGGTTGTGCGCGCACCCAGTTCGGCAAGATCCAGCGTAAAACCTACGTTAATAATATTTCGCGCGCATTGGAGATCTGCATGAATACAACGACAGCGGCAAGTCTGGCGGGGAGCCGGCGGAATTCGTGGCGCGCGGTGGTCGCCGCCTCGATTGGCAACGCGCTGGAATGGTTCGATCTGGTGGTGTACGGCTTTTTCGCGGTCACCATCGCGAAGCTGTTTTTCCCGGCGGGTAACGACACGGTCTCGCTGCTGCTGACGCTCGGCACCTTCGGTGTGTCGTTCTTCATGCGGCCGCTCGGCGCGATCGTGATCGGTGCCTACGCCGACCGCGCCGGACGCAAAGCGGCGCTCACGCTGTCGATCCTGCTGATGATGTGCGGCACGCTGATCATCGCGCTTCTGCCGACGTATCAGAGCATCGGCATTGCCGCGCCCGTGATTCTCGTGGTGGCGCGCCTGATGCAGGGCTTTTCGGCCGGCGGCGAGTTCGGCAGCGCCACGGCTTTTCTCGCGGAACACGTGCCGGGGCGGCGCGGTTTCTTCGCGAGCTGGCAGGTCGCGAGCCAGGGGCTCACCACGTTGCTCGCGGCCGGTTTCGGCGTGCTGCTGACCGGCCAGCTGTCGCCGGAGCAGATGGCCTCATGGGGTTGGCGCGTGCCGTTCTTCTTTGGTCTTCTGATCGGGCCGGTCGCGTGGTACATCCGCACCAAGCTCGACGAAACACCTGAGTTTCTTGCGGCGGAAACCACCACGACGCCGCTGCGCGACACGTTCACGAGCCAGAAGCTGCGCCTCGTGATTGCGATCGGCGTGGTGGTGCTCGGTACCGTGTCGACCTATCTGGTCCTGTTCATGCCGACTTATGGCGTGAAGCAGTTGGGACTGGCGCCTTCGGTCGCGTTCGCGGCGATTGCCCTGACCGGTGTGATCCAGATGGTGTTTTCGCCGCTGGTCGGCCATCTGTCGGACCGCCACGGGCGCACCACGATCATGCTGATCTCGGCGCTGTTGCTTCTCGTGCTGATCAATCCGGCGTTCGTGTATCTGGTCGCGCATCCGACCTTCGGCACGCTGATCGCGCTGCAGGTGGTGTTCGGCTTTCTGATGACCGGCTACTTCGCGGCGCTGCCGGGTTTGCTCTCCGAGATGTTCCCGGTGCAGACGCGTACGACCGGCATGTCGCTGGCCTATAACATCGCCGTGACGATCTTCGGCGGCTTCGGGCCGTTCATCATCGCGTGGCTGATCAGCTTCACGGGGTCGAAGGCGGCGCCGAGCTACTACATGATATTTGCCGCGGTCGTGAGCCTGGTGGCGCTGATGGCGGCGCGGCGCAAGCTCGGGTTTCGCTAACGCGCGGCAAAGGCGATAAGGGCGATAAACGCCGTAAACGCAAAAGGCCGGTTCGAGAGAACCGGCCTTTCTTATTGCGAGGTCTGACTAGAGCAAGCTCAAACTTGCGCGCCTGCGTTTGGATCGTCCGGATCGACGCGTTCCTTCTTGTCCTTGATCAGGTCTTCGCGCTTCACGCCGAGCCACATGGCGAGCGCCGCGGCCACGAATACTGACGAGTAGATACCGAACAGAATACCGACCGTCAGCGCCAGAGCGAAGTAGTGCAGCGTCGGGCCGCCGAACAGGAACATCGACAGCACCATCATCTGCGTACAGCCGTGGGTGATGATCGTGCGCGACATGGTGCTGGTAATCGCGTGGTTGATCACCTCGATCACGGTCAGCTTGCGTTCGCGGCGGAAGGTCTCGCGAATCCGGTCGAAGATAACGACGGATTCGTTCACCGAGTAGCCGAGCACCGCGAGCACCGCAGCCAGCACCGACAGCGAGAACTCCCACTGGAAGAACGCGAAGAAGCCGAGAATGATGATCACGTCGTGCAAGTTAGCGATCACGCCGGCTACTGCATATTTCCACTCGAAGCGGAACGACAGGTAGATCACGATGCCGACCACCACACAGGCCAGCGCAAGCAGGCCGTCTGTAGCGAGTTCCTTGCCGACCTGCGGGCCGACGAACTCGACACGCTGCAATTGCACTTCCGGCGTGTCGGCCTTCAGCGCGCCCATCACCTGGTCGCTCTGTTGAGCTGACGTGTAGCCCTGCTTGAGCGGCAGACGGATCAGCACGTCGCGCGAGGTGCCGAAGTTCTGCACCTGAGCGTCGGCATAACCGAGTTTGCCGAGTGTGCCGCGCACCGGTTCGAGCGGCGCCGCACCCGGATACTGCACTTCGATGACGGTACCGCCGGTGAATTCCACCGAGAGATGCAGCCCGCGATGCAGCAGGAAAAACACAGCAGCGACGAACGTCAGCAGCGAGATTGCGTTGAACAGCAACGCACGCTGCATGAACGGAATGTCTTTGCGAAAACGGAAAAATTCCATGGTCTTGTTCTCCGGGACTCAGCGGGATGAACCCGGTTTCTGCGGCGTGTTCGACGAACCCGACGCATCGCGACGGCGCACGGTCGGCTTGGTGCGCGCCTGGGCCGTAGCTTTGGTCTTGGGCTTGGCGCTTGCCGCAGCGACGGCACGTGCAGTGTCGGTCGCGGCGTCTTCATTGCCGAGGTAAGCGGCGGCGCCGTCGATACCTTCCGGTTGCGGACGCCACACCTGGCCAATAGCCAGCGACTTGAGCTTCTTCTTGCCGCCGTACCAGAGGTTGACGATACCGCGCGAGAAGAACACAGCCGAGAACATCGAGGTCAAGATGCCGATACAGTGGACCATCGCGAAGCCGCGGACCGGGCCGGAGCCGAAGGCGAGCAGCGCGAGGCCGGCGATCAGCGTGGTGACGTTCGAGTCGAGAATCGTCGCCCATGCATGCGCGTAGCCGTTCTGGATCGCCAGTTGCGGCGGCGCGCCGTGGCGCAGTTCTTCGCGCACGCGCTCATTGATCAGCACGTTCGCGTCGATCGCCATACCGAGCGCGAGCGCGATAGCGGCGATACCCGGCAAGGTGAGCGTGGCCTGCAACATGGACAGCACGGCGATCAGCAGCAGCAGGTTGACCGACAGGCCGATCATCGAGATCACGCCGAACAGCATGTAGTACGCGATCATGAAGACGGCGATTGCCACGAAGCCCCACACCACCGAGTGGAAGCCCTTCTTGATGTTGTCCGCGCCGAGGCTCGGGCCGATCGTGCGTTCTTCGATGATGTCCATCGGCGCTGCCAGCGAACCGGCGCGCAGCAGCAGCGCAAGGTCGGCGGCGCCTTGCGGCGTGGCCTGGCCGGTGATCTGGAAGCGGTCGCCCAGTTCCGACTGGATGGTCGCCACCGTCAGCACTTCGCCCTTGCCCTTTTCGAACAGCACCATGGCCATCGGCTTGCCGATGTTGTCGCGCGAGACACTGCGCACCGCGCGGCCACCGGCCGAGTCGAGGCGGATGTTCACCGACGGACGCTGATGTTCGTCGAAGCCTGCCGACGCGTCGATAATGCGGTCACCCGTGAAGATGATCTGCTTGCGCAGCAGCACCGGCGTCTGGTTGCCTTGGGTGAACAGCTCGTCACCCGGCGGCACCGGATCGGACGGATTCGGATGCGTGTTGACCGGGTCGGCGAGGCGCGCTTCGAGCGTTGCCGTACGGCCGATGATGTCCTTTGCCTTCGCCGTGTCCTGCACACCCGGCAGTTCGACGACGATACGGTCCGAGCCTTGCTGCTGGATCACCGGCTCGGCTACGCCGAGTTCATTCACGCGGTTATGCAGCGTGGTGATGTTCTGCTTGAGCGCGGCGTCCTGCACGGCTTTCTGCACTGCCGGCGTGAACGTGCCGACCAGTTGCACACCACCGTCCGGATTCGCTTGCGAGGTCCACTGGAGTTCGCTGATGCCGCGGCCCAGTTGCTTGGATGCCGCGTCTGCCGTGGCCTGGTCGGCGAAATTGATCACCACCGTCTGGTTGACGCGGTTTACGCCACCGTCGCGGATGTTGTTGTCACGCAGCATGGTGCGTGCATCCGAGGCGTCGGAGTCGAGCTTCTTGTTCAACGCGCCGGCCATGTCGACCTGCAGCAGGAAGTGCACGCCACCGCGCAAGTCCAGACCGAGGTACATCGGCAGCGCATGCAGGGCGGTCAGCCAGCGCGGCGACGCGCTTTGCAGGTTCAGTGCGACGATGAATTGCGGGTCGGTCGGGTCGCTGTTAAGCGACTTCTGCAGCAGATCCTTCACGCGCAGTTGCGTGTCAGTGTCCAGCAGGCGCACGCGGATGTTCGCGTTGGTCGACGAGTTGTCGAACGTGACTTCGTCAGGCTTGATCTGATTGGCGGCCAGCGCCGTTTCGACTGCCGACAGCGTGGTCGAGTCGAGCTTGACCGTTGCCTTGCCGCTCGACACCTGCACCGCCGGCGCTTCGCCGAACAGATTGGGCAGCGTGTACACGAGGCCGATGACCAGAGCCACCAGCATCACGGCGTATTTCCAGAGGGGGTAGCGATTCATGAGTGGTCCAACGGGAAGGTTGGCTTGGAAGCGATGCGTCCGGCGATGAGCGCGGGCAGTTCAGCGTTGTGCTGCGAGAACTGCCGGCGAGGCCGCGCCGGACGCGAGAGAGCAGGCCTTACAGCGACTTGATCGTGCCCTTCGGGAGAATCGTCGTGACCGACGCTTTTTGCACGGTGATTTCCGTGCCTTCCGAGATTTCGACGCCGACGTAAGCTTCACCTACCTTGGTCACCTTGCCGACGATGCCGCCATTCGTCACCACTTCGTCGCCCTTGGCCATGGCGGCGAGCATATTGCGGTGTTCCTTCTGGCGCTTCATTTGCGGGCGAATCATGATGAAGTACAGCACGCCGAACATCAGGATCAGCGGCAGGAAGCTCATCAGGTTCGATTCAATGCCACCTGTTGCTGTGCCTTGGGCAAAGGCATTGGAAATGAACGACACGTTGGTCTCTCCGTTATAAATCAAAACGATCAAAAAAATCAGCCGGTTATTCTACCACTGGCCTGACAGGGGTCGGCGCGGCGAATCGGCTTTCCGATCAACCGTTTAAGGCCTTTTTGCCGTGCGCGAAAGTTAATTGTAAGGTTTTCCGCGCGACGCCAGCAGATTCCTCCGGCAATTTCGTCAGCTGATTCCCAAATGCCGGCTAATCGATGCCGCGCGCGCGGTCCTCGTGGAAGCGCTTGCGGAAAGGCTCGAACAGTTTTGCGTCGATCGCGTCGCGCATTTCCTGCATCAACTCGAGGTAGTAGTGCAGGTTGTGAATCGTGTTCAGCTGCGCACCGAGGATTTCCCCTACACGATGCAGATGGTGGAGGTAGCCGCGTGTGAAATTTCGGCAGGTGTAGCAGCCGCATTGCTCGTCGAGCGGGCGCAGCGAGTTCTTGTGCGCGGCGTTGCGGATCTTGATGTCGCCGAAACGGGTGAAGAGCCAGCCGTTGCGCGCGTTGCGGGTCGGCATCACGCAGTCGAACATGTCGACGCCGGCGGCCACGCCCGCCACCAGATCTTCCGGCGTGCCGACGCCCATCAGGTAGTGCGGTTTGTCGGCCGGCAGCTTCGGGCCGATATGGTTCAGCACGCGCATCATGTCTTCTTTCGGCTCGCCGACGGACAGGCCGCCGATCGCGAGACCGTGGAAATCCATCTCCGCGAGACCCGCCAACGACTCGTCGCGCAGGTCTTCGAACATGCCGCCCTGGACGATGCCGAACAACGCGTTCGGATTGCCGAGGCGGTTGAATTCGTTGATCGAGCGCTTGGCCCAGCGCATCGACATGCGCATGGAATCAGCGGCTTCCTGATGCGAAGTCGGCACGTTGTTGGTCGCGTAGGGCGTGCATTCGTCGAACTGCATGACGATGTCCGAGTTCAGCACCTTCTGGATCTGCATCGACACTTCCGGCGACAGGAAGAGCTTGTCGCCGTTGATCGGCGACGCGAACGTGACGCCATCTTCGGTTATCTTGCGCAGATCGCCGAGCGAAAACACCTGAAAACCACCCGAGTCCGTCAGGATCGGCTTCTTCCAGCCCATGAAGCCGTGCAGGCCGCCGTGCGCCTCGATGGTTTCCAGGCCCGGGCGCAGCCACAGGTGGAAGGTGTTGCCGAGGATGATCTGCGCGTGCATTTCTTCGAGCTCGCGCGGCTGGACCGCCTTCACCGTGCCGTAGGTGCCGACCGGCATGAAGATCGGCGTTTCGACCACGCCGTGATTCAGCGTGACGCGGCCACGGCGTGCCTGGCCGTCGGTGCCGAGCAGTTCGAATTTGAGGCCGTTTTCAGGGCGCTCGCCGTGGCTCGCGCAGGTAGTGCAGGTACCGCTTGTATCGTGGGTATGACCGTCGGTCATGGGGGACTCCTGTGCCACCGGAGAACAGTCCGGCGCAAATGATGAACGCCGCCGGGTAGGCCACGGCGGCTGGGTAAAAAACAACGGTTCAAGCGTCGCGGCGCGTGAGCAGCATCGCGTCGCCATAGCTAAAGAAGCGGTAACGCTGTTCGATTGCGTGGCGGTAAGCCTCGCGAATCGTTTCGACGCCCGCGAATGCCGACACCAGCATCAGCAATGTCGACTTCGGCAAATGGAAATTGGTCACCAGCCGGTCAACCACGCGGAATTTATAGCCCGGCGTGATGAAGATGTCGGTTTCCGTGCTGGCCGCGCCGAGCGGGCGTCCGGCCGCGTCGGCATCGCGCGCGGCGGCTTCGAGCGCGCGCATCGACGTCGTGCCCACGGCGATCACGCGGTTGCCGCGCGCACGCGTCGCCGCGATCTTGTCGGCGAGCGATTGCGGCAGGTGGTACCACTCGCTGTGCATCTTGTGCTCGGCCAGATTCTCCACCCGCACCGGCTGGAAGGTGCCCGCGCCGACGTGCAGCGTCAGCGTCGCGCGCTCCACGCCGCGGGCGTCGAGCCGCGCGAGCAGCGCGTCGTCGAAATGCAGGCCGGCAGTGGGGGCGGCCACCGCGCCCGGGTTTTGCGCGAACACCGTCTGGTAGCGGGTTTCGTCGGTCGCGTCGGGGTCGTGCTCGATGTACGGCGGCAGTGGCAGGCGGCCGAATTGCTCGATCAGCGTGAGGCAGTCGTCGGGGAAATGCAGTGTGTAGAACGGCTCGACGCGTTCGCCGACCGTCACGTCGAACGCGTCGGCGAGACGAATCGTGGTGCCCGGCTGCGGGCTCTTGCTCGCCCGGATCTGCGCGAGCGCGGTGCGCTCGCCCGTGAGGCGCTCTACCAGCACTTCGATCTTGCCGCCACTGGCCTTCTGGCCGAGGAAGCGTGCCTTCAGGACTTTGGTATCGTTGAAGACCAGCAGATCGCCGGGCGCGATGCACTCGGGCAACTCGGCAAAGCGGCGGTCGATCAGGTGCGCGGCGTCGGTCGCGTCGGCCGTGTGGGCCACTTCGAGCAGACGGCTGGCGCTGCGCTCGGGCAGCGCGACTTGCGCGATCAGCTCGGGCGGCAGATCGAAATCGAAATCGGAAAGCGTAAACATGCGGACGACTGGAAGCGAATTGGGACTGAATTGAGCCGAAGCCGGAGCCGGGCGGCTATGATTGCGGGACGCCGGAGCGGCCCGCGAGCCCGCGTGCTGCTTGGCGGCGACACCTTTGACAGCCGATATTGTACTTGCGAAGCAACCCATGCCTTTGTCCGAACGCCGATTGCCCTCCGCTACCGATGAAGTGAGCGCCGAGCCGAAGCGCCGCGTCTCGCGGGGCAAAGCAGCGGCGGCCGACCAGAACGACCTTGGCGGGGGTGTCGCGCCGGAGAGCGACCAAGCCGCGCGTGAAGGCGAAATGGTTGACCCATTCGGCGACAAGCCTGCCGGCAAATCCGCGGGCAAAGTCGCCAGGAAGCCTGCAGCCGAAGCCGGCGCCAAGCCCGCGGCCAAACCCGTCGACAAGCTCGCCAAACTCGGTCTCACGCGCGACATCGATCTGGTGTTGCATCTGCCGATGCGCTACGAAGACGAGACCTCGCTGACACCGATCGGGCATTTGCTGCCGGGTGGCATCTCGCAGACCGAAGGCGTGGTGTTCGACAACGAGATCGCCTATCGCCCGCGCCGCCAATTGCTGGTGAAACTGCGCGACGACGCCGGCGACGAACTTGTCCTTCGCTTTCTGAATTTCTACGGCTCGCAGGTCAAGCAGATGGCGATCGGCGCGCGGCTGCGCGTGCGTGGCGACGTGCGCGGCGGTTTCTTCGGCATGGAGATGGTGCACCCGGCGGTGCGCGTGGTCGACGAAGACACGCCGCTGCCGCAGGCGCTGACACCGGTCTATCCGAGCACCGCGGGCGTGACGCAGGCGTATCTGCGCAAATCGATCGACAACGCGTTGTCGCGCACCTCGTTGCCGGAGTTGCTGCCCGAGCCGATCGCGCAGGCTTATTTGCAGCCGCTCGGCGTGCCGGCGCTGATGGAGGCGGTGCGCACGCTGCATCACCCGGGCGTGCAGGCCGATGAAAACGCGCTGATGGATGGCACGCATCCGGCGTGGGTGCGGATCAAGTTCGAGGAATTGCTGGCGCAGCAGATGTCGTTGAAGCGCGCCCATGACGAGCGCCGCACGCGTGCGGCGCCGGCCATGCCACGCCGCAAGCTGGGCGACGAAGCGGCACTGGTGGCGCGGTTGCTGAAGGCGCTGCCGTTTTCGCTGACGGCGGCGCAGGAGCGCGTGGGCGGCGAGATCGCGCTCGATTTGACGCAGCCTCATCCGATGCAGCGCTTGCTGCAGGGTGACGTGGGCAGTGGCAAGACGATTGTGGCCGCGCTGGCCGCGGCACAGGCGATCGACGCCGGCTACCAGGCCGCGCTGATGGCGCCGACCGAAATTCTCGCCGAACAGCACGCGCGCAAATTGCGCGGCTGGCTGGAGCCGCTCGGCGTAAGCGTCGCGTGGCTCGCCGGCAGTCTTAAGACGAAGGAAAAGCGCGCTGCGATTGAAGCAGCGGCACTTGGTACTGCGCAGCTTGTGATCGGTACGCACGCGATCATCCAGGACGCAGTCGAGTTCGCGCGACTGGGGTTGGTGATCGTCGACGAACAGCATCGCTTCGGCGTGGCGCAGCGCCTCGCCTTGCGCGCCAAGGCGAGGAACGCCGCTGACGGGGCGCGCGATTTCCAGCCGCATCAACTGATGATGTCGGCGACGCCGATTCCGCGCACGCTCGCGATGACCTATTACGCCGACCTCGATGTCTCGACCATCGACGAATTGCCGCCTGGGCGCACGCCGATTCTGACCAAGCTCGTTTCCGATGCGCGGCGCGAAGAGGTGATCGGCCGCGTGCGTGAAGCTGCGTTGACGGGACGCCAGGTGTACTGGGTGTGTCCGCTGATCGAGGAAAGCGAAACCCTGCAGTTGCAGACCGCGGTGGAGACTTACGAGACGCTGGTGGCCGCGTTGCCCGAATTGAATGTTGGGCTGGTGCACGGGCGTCTCGCGCCGGCGGAGAAGGCCGCGGTGATGGATGCGTTCACGCGCAACGAAGTGCAGCTTCTGGTGGCGACGACGGTGATCGAAGTGGGCGTGGATGTGCCGAATGCCTCGCTGATGGTGATCGAGCATGCCGAGCGCTTCGGTCTCGCACAATTGCATCAGTTGCGCGGGCGGGTGGGGCGCGGGAGTGCGGCTTCGGTCTGCGTGTTGCTCTATACCGGTCCACTCTCGATGACGGCGCGGGCGCGCTTGCAGACCATGCGGGAGACGACCGACGGCTTCGAAATCGCCCGGCGCGACCTCGAGATTCGCGGTCCGGGAGAGTTTCTTGGCGCCCGACAGTCGGGCGCGGCCATGTTGAGGTTTGCCGATCTCCAGAATGACCAGTGGCTCATCGAGCCGGCCAGAGAGGCCGCCGCGGCTTTGCTCGAAAAGTATCCGGAGGTGGTGTTGCAGCATCTGGCCCGCTGGCTCGGGGCGCGGGAGCAGTATTTGAAGGCTTGACGACAGGTCCTTGACGGCAGATACGCTCGTCAGCCAGGCCGGCAAAGGACCAAAAAGTTGGCGAACCGACCCTATAGGTGTATAACTAGAACCTATCGAACTCATCGCACTGATTGGTCCCCCAATGACGCTCACCGAATTGAAATACATCGTCGCGGTTGCCCGCGAACGGCACTTCGGCCGGGCCGCCGAAGCGTGTTTCGTTAGCCAGCCGACCCTGTCGGTGGCCATCAAAAAGCTCGAAGACGAGCTCAACGTACAGATCTTCGAACGCGGCACCAGCGAAGTCAGTGTCACGCCGATCGGCGAACAGATTGTCACGCAAGCACAGCGCGTCCTCGAACAAACGCTCGCCATCAAAGAGATCGCGAAACAGGGCAAAGACCCGCTGGTCGGGCCGTTGCGCCTCGGCGTCATCTATACGATCGGGCCGTATCTGCTGCCTACGCTCGTCAAACAGATGATCAAGCGCGTCCCGCAGATGCCGCTGATGCTGCAGGAAAATTACACGGTCAAGCTGATCGAACTGCTCAAGCAGGGCGAAATCGACGTCGCCATCATGGCGCTGCCATTCCCGGAAACGGGTCTCATGCAACGTCCGCTCTATGACGAGCCGTTTGTCGTCGCACTGCCGTCTGGTCACGCGTGGGAAAACCGCGCGAAGATCGACGCCGAGGATCTGAAGCAGGAAACCATGCTGCTGCTCGGCAGCGGCCACTGCTTCCGCGACCATGTGCTGGGCGTCTGCCCGGAACTGATGCGCTTCTCGCAGAACGCGGACGGCATCCAGAAGACCTTCGAAGGTTCGTCGCTGGAAACCATCCGTCATATGGTGGCGAGCGGCGTCGGCATTACCGTGTTGCCGCGCATGTCGGTTCAGGAGGTCAAGCCGCACGCTGGTGGTATCGACGCCGGCCTGCTCAGCTACGTCGCCTTCGACGAACCGGTGCCGGATCGCCGTGTGGTGCTTGCCTGGCGTAAGAGCTTCACGCGGACACCGGCTATCGACGCCATCTGCGACGCCATCAACGCCTGCGATCTGACGGGTGTAAAAAAACTCGATCTGCCTGTCGCCGTCAACTGAACGGCTACGCTCGCGCCCACGCCGGTCCGCCGCACGCTCTGTGCAGCCGGTCCGGCGATACCCAAGGCGCCGACAACCGCACTCCCTATCGAATAGATATAATTAATCAAACACGTTAATTCGATAGCATTGTTATAGTTTCCTCCATGGATCGCCCGATCCCATCAGACCCGGAGGAAATCATGACGCAGCCGAACTCGCAGCAAGTCCCAACTGTCCTCGCCCAACCCATCCGCATGACCACCGGCAGCACCGGCACCTTCGCCGCGTCGGTGCGCGGTATGGGCACGGTTGCATTGTCATTGCTGGTCGATCGGGCCCTATCCGCATAAGCCGTAGGCATCAGCGCGCCGCACCTCTCCCCGCATTCCGTTTCCGATCAAAGCCACTCAGGAGTACCGCATGTCCGAACGTAAGCTCACCAATGCAGCCGGCGCACCCGTCGCCGACAACCAGAACTCGATGACCGCCGGCGCGCGCGGTCCGGTCGTCCTGCAAGACGTCTGGCTGCTCGAAAAACTCGCTCACTTCGATCGCGAAGTGATTCCGGAACGCCGCGTTCACGCCAAGGGTTCGGGCGCATTCGGCACGCTGAAAGTCACGCACGACATCTCGCGCTTCACGAAGGCGAAAGTGTTCGCCGAGGTCGGCAAGGACACGCCGCTCTTCATGCGCTTCTCGACGGTGGCGGGCGAACGCGGCGCCGCCGACGCGGAGCGCGACGTGCGCGGTTTCTCGATCAAGTTCTACACGGAAGAAGGCAACTGGGACGTGGTCGGTAACAACACGCCAGTGTTCTTCATCCGCGATCCGCTGAAGTTTCCGGACTTCATCCACACGCAAAAGCGCGACCCGTACACCAACATGCGCAGCAATATCGCGGCATGGGATTTCTGGTCGCGCCATCCGGAGTCGTTGCATCAGGTCACCATCCTGATGAGCGATCGCGGCATTCCGCAGAACTTCCGCCAGATGCATGGCTTCGGCTCGCACACGTACTCGTTCATCAACGCGAACAACGAGCGTTTCTGGGTGAAGTTCCACTTCAAGTCGATGCAAGGCATTGAGAACTTTACCGATGCCGAAGCGGCGCAAGTGGTCGCACAGAACCGTGAAAGCGCGCAACAGGATCTGCTCACGAGCATCGACGCAGGCAACTTCCCGAAATGGCGTTTTGCTATTCAGGTGATGCCGGAAGCGGAAGCCGCGAAGTACCGCTTCAATCCGTTCGACATCACGAAAGTGTGGTCGCAGAAGGATTACCCGTTGATCGACGTCGGCACGATCGAGTTGAACCGCAACGCGGCGAACTATTTCGCGGATGTGGAGCAGGCCGCGTTCACGCCCGCCAACGTGGTGCCGGGTATCGGCTTCTCGCCGGACCGTCTGTTGCAAGGCCGTTTGTTCTCGTATGGCGACACGCAGCGTTATCGCCTCGGGATCAATCACCATCAGATTCCGGTGAATGCGCCGCGCTGCCCGGTCCACCATTCGTTCCATCGCGACGGCGCGATGCGCACGGACGGCAACCTCGGCGGCAACGTGAACTACGAGCCGAATCGCTTCGGCGACTTCGCGCAGGACACCAACGCAGCGGAGCCGCCGCTCGCAGCGGGTACGGTCGATCGTTACGAGCATCGCGAGGACGATGACTACTACACGCAGCCGGGCATGCTGTTTGCGCTCTTCGATGCGGCACAGCGTCAGCGTTTGTTCGGCAACATCGCACGCCATATTAACGGTGTGCCGCAAGAGATCGTCGCGCGTCAGATCGAGCATTTCCGTCGCGCCGATCCGGCTTATGCGCAAGGCGTGAGCGCCGCGCTGGCCGAACTTGCCGAAGGCGGCAAGAAGTGAGCAGTTGCAGTGAGTTGATGTAGCAGGACGGGGCGCATCGGCGCCCCGCCGGTATTGATACGAATCGAGGAAGCACGATCATGATCCAGATGATGATGTCCACCATTGGCGGCTCGCCGGCCGCTCGCGGCAAGCAACGGCACTACGCATCGACGCTGCGCAAGGCAGTCGGATTCGCGATCTTCTCGAGCGGACTCGTGGTGATCGTCGCGCAAGCCGTGCAACATGCATTGGGTGCGTGATTGAACGCGGGACCGCGGGTGCGGCAAGCGACCACGCGTCACACGAACGCAGCGGCTTTCTAAGCTAAACTGGCGGGCGTTCGACGTGCCGGGTTTGCTAGCCGCACGCCGTCACTCTACCTACCGGTTCGTATCACTCTTCAAAGGAGTCATCATGGCCAAGAAAGAAGCTGTACAGCACGTCAATATCGGAATCAGCGACAAGGATCGCAAGAAGATCGCAGAAGGTCTGTCGCGCTTGCTCGCCGACACCTACACGCTTTATCTGAAGACCCACAACTTCCACTGGAACGTGACGGGTCCGATGTTCAACACGCTGCATCTGATGTTCGAAACGCAGTACAACGAGCTGGCGCTCGCGGTCGATTCGATCGCTGAACGCATCCGCGCACTGGGCGTGCATGCGCCGGGCAGCTACAAGGAATTCGCGAAGCTGTCGTCGATTCCGGAAGCGGACGGCGTGCCGGCGGCGGAAGAAATGATCCGGCAGTTGGTGGAAGGTCAGGAAGCCGTGGTGCGTACTGCACGCGCGATTTTCCCGTCGACGGAAGCCGCCAACGACGAGCCGACCGCTGACCTGCTGACGCAACGCATGCAAACTCACGAAAAGACTGCGTGGATGCTGCGCTCGATGTTGGCTTAAATGCTTTAGCGTTAAGTTGAGTTGAGTAGCAAAACAAACAAAGCCTCCCTTTGCGGGAGGCTTTGTTTTTTGCGGTGCCCGATCTGCATTCAGCTGTAGCTCGAGGCCCGGCTACGGTTGCGGCCCCGGTTCTGGCACCCAGAAGGCCAGCTTCGCCCGCCTGAAGACTGCCTTCAGTCCGCATCCCGTAAAATAGCGGCACCGTCTGCACTTCACCGAATCCGCCCATGTTCGCCCGACTTCCCCTGTATCTGCGCCTCGTGCGCATGGACAAGCCGATCGGCAGCCTGCTGCTGCTGTGGCCGACGCTCAATGCGCTGTGGATTGCCTCCGACGGTCATCCGTCGTGGCCGCTGCTGGTGATTTTCACGGTGGGTACGGTGCTGATGCGCTCGGCGGGTTGCGCGATCAACGACTACGCGGATCGCGACTTCGATCGCTACGTGAAGCGCACGGAAAACCGCCCGATCACGTCGGGCAAGATCAAGGCATGGGAAGCGGTGGCGCTGGCGGCCGGCTTGTCGCTGCTGGCCTTTCTACTGATTCTGCCGCTGAATACGTTGACCAAGGAATTGTCGGTGGCGGCGCTGTTCGTCGCCGGGTCGTATCCGTTCACGAAGCGCTTCTTTGCGATTCCGCAGGCGTATCTCGGCATCGCGTTCGGTTTCGGTATTCCGATGGCGTTCGCCGCGATTCAGGATCACGTGCCGATGCTCGCCTGGGTCATGCTGCTGGCCAACGTGTTCTGGTCGGTTGCCTACGACACGGAATACGCGATGGTCGATCGCGACGACGACATCAAGATCGGTATCCGCACGTCGGCGCTCACCTTCGGCCGCTTCGACGTGGCGGCGATCATGCTGTGCTATGCGGCGACGCTGGGGATTTACGTCGGCATCGGCGTCATGCTCAGCTTCGGTGTGTTGTATTGGCTGGGATGGGCGGCGGCGGTGGGCTGCGCAATCTATCACTACACGCTGATCCGCAATCGCGAGCGCATGGCGTGCTTCGCGGCGTTCCGTCATAACAACTGGCTCGGCGGCGCGTTGTTTGTCGGTATCGCAGCGCATTACGCGGCGGCTTCGTTTTAGTTCTTGCGCGCTTCTGTTCCGCCGCGGACGCCGCCTCGGATGAGTTCGAGGCGCAGCGTCCTTGAGCGTACTTTCTACTTTCCTGCTCTTGTGCTGGCAATTGCCAGCTGATCGCCCTTACAGCTTGCCGAACTCGTCGCCCATTTCGTTGGCGCGCGCATTGGCGGCAAGCGCGCCGCGGACGATCGCATCCTTGATCCCGCTCGCTTCGAACGAGGCCAGCGCGGCCGCCGTGGTGCCGCCCTTCGACGTCACACGTTCGCGCAACAGGCTCGGCGGCTCGTCCGAGTTCGCGGCCAATTGTGCCGCGCCGGTGAAGGTCGCGACCGCCAGCGCGCGGCCTTGCGCTTCATCCATACCGAGCTGGCGTGCCGCTTCCTGCAGCGCCTCGATGAAATAAAACACGTAAGCAGGGCCACTGCCCGAAATCGCGGTGACGGCGTCGATCTTCGCTTCGTCGTCGAACCAGACCGTTTCGCCAACTGCGCCCAGCACCTGCGAGGCGAGCGCGCGGCCGGCTTCGTCGACGCTGCCGGTCGCAACCAGGCCCGTGACGCCCATGCCAATCAGCGCCGGCGTATTTGGCATCACGCGCACGATGCGCGCGTGGCCGTTCAGCCAGCGCGACATGTCATCCATGCGAATACCCGCGACGATGCTGATTGCCAGTTGCGAGGCCTGCAGATGCGGCGCCAGTGCCTCGGCGACACTCTTCAGGATCTGCGGCTTCACTGCCAGCACGACGGCGTCGTACGACGCGAGCGCAGCGTCCGCGGCGGCGCCGGTCTTGACGCCGAATTGTTGCTCATTGCGTTTGCGCGCGTCTTCGTTGGGGTCGATTGCGTACAGGTCAGTGGGCGCGACGCCGCGCTTGATGAGACCGCCGATCAACGCGGCGGCCATATTGCCACCGCCGATAAAAGCAATTTTCATGATGTTCCGAAAGAAGTGCCGTGAGGTGTCGGGAAGGGAAAGGTCTGAAACGGTCAGTGAGAGTAATCGCGTGCACCGAAGATCGCCGTGCCGACGCGCACGATCGTCGCGCCTTCCAGCACGGCGGCTTCGAGGTCGCTCGACATGCCCATCGAGAGCGTATCGAGTTCGAGGCCGTCGTTACGCAGACGCTCGAACAGTTCACGCAGTTGCCGATGCGGCGCGCGCTGTTCTTCGATGCTGCCGGCCGGCTCCGGAATCGCCATCAGGCCGCGCAGATTCAGCTTAGGCAGCGCGGCAATTGCCTGTGCGACTTCGACGGCCTCGGGAATGCTCGCACCACTTTTCGACGCTTCGCCGCTAATGTTGACCTGCAGGCAGACGTTCAAGGGCGGCAGGTTGTCCGGGCGCTGCTCCGAGAGCCGCTGTGCGATCTTCAGGCGGTCGACCGAATGCACCCAGTCGAAATTCTCGGCAACCGGGCGCGTCTTGTTCGATTGCAACGGTCCGATGAAATGCCATTCGAGCGCGGCTCGCAGATCGGCCAGCGCTTCGATCTTGGTGATGGATTCCTGCACGTAGTTCTCACCGAACGCGCGTTGGCCGGCTGCGTAGGCGGCACGCACGTCTTCGGCGGGAAACGTCTTCGAGACCGCGAGCAGGGTGATCGAACGCGGGTCGCGTCCGGCCACCTGCGCGGCGAGAGCGATGCGCTGCTGCACCGCTTCGAGGTTGTGAATCAGATCGGGCATGGAACGGAACCGGAAGTCTGGCGAAAAGCGATGATCGAATTATACGGACGCCGCCATCTCGTGCCGCTTTATGCCGCTGCGGGATAGGCGCACGCGCTTGCGGTGAGGTGCCGCAAGCCACGTGCCGCGCTTCTCATCAAAACGTATCGCTCAGGCGGACAGCATATGCTCCACCAGTTCGATCCAATGAGCGACCGGCGTGGACGTGCCGCTTTGCAGGTGCGCAATGCAGCCGACGTTGGCCGACACGATCACCTGCGGTTCCTGCGCCTGCAGCCGCTCGAGCTTCTGGTCGCGCAGCGCGTACGAGAGCTTGGGCTGGGTCAGCGAATAGGTCCCGGCCGAACCGCAGCAGAGATGATTGTCGGCGGGCAGGCGCACTTCCACGCCGAGCGCCGTCAGCAGATGTTCGACCTTGCCGCGCACCTGCTGACCATGCTGCAACGTGCACGGCGGATGGAACGCCACCGTATGGATCGCGCGGCGGCGCGTCACGGCGACGAGCGCTTCTTCGAACTCCGGCAGGATCTCCGCGACGTCGCGCGTCAGCTCGGTCACGCGGCGCGCCTTCTCCGCATACGCAGGGTCGTTGCGCAGCAGATGCCCGTATTCCTTGACCGTCGCGCCGCAGCCTGACGCGTTCATTACGATCGCTTCGACCCCCTGTTCGATGTACGGCCACCACGCGTCGATGTTGGCGCGCAGGTCGTCGAGCGCTTCGTCGTTGTAGCCCAGATGCAGACGGATCGCACCGCAGCAGCCTGCTTCGGGCGCGATCAAGGTTTCCACGCCGAGCGCATCGAGCACCCGTGCCGTCGCGACATTGACGTTCGGCATCATCGACGGTTGCACGCAGCCCGCGAGCATCAACATCTTGCGCGGATGTTTCGCGGTCGGCCATTCGAGCGGACGCTGGCGCGCGGGCACCTTGTCGCGCAGTTTCTTCGGCAGGAGCGGGCGGATATGCTGACCGATTCGCATGGTCGGCGTGAACAGTGCGCTGTTCGGCACGAAGCTCGCAAGCAGCCGGCGCACCATCCGCTGGCCGAACGGGCGTGTGACCTTTTCCTCGGTGATCTTGCGGCCGATCTCGACCAGCCTGCCGTATTGCACACCGGAAGGGCAAGTTGTCTCGCAGTTGCGGCAAGTGAGGCAGCGGTCCAGGTGAACCTGGGTGCTGCGCGTGACCGCCGCGCCTTCCACCATCTGCTTGATCAGATAGATGCGGCCGCGTGGTCCGTCGAGTTCGTCGCCGAGTATCTGATAGGTCGGGCAGGTCGCGGTGCAGAAGCCGCAATGCACGCAATTGCGCAGGATGGCGTCGGCTTCGTCGCCATCGGGTGTATTGCGAATGAAGTCCGCGAGGTTGGTTTGCATCGCGTCGCTCAGAAGTCGGGGTAGAGGCGGCCGCGATTGAAGATGCGGGCCGGGTCGAAGGCGGTTTTCAGGCCGCGATGAATTTTCATCAGCGGTGCGGGCAGCGGTGTGAAGACTCCGGCGTTGCGGTCGTAGCCGTAGCCGCTACGAAAGATGGTGGCGTGGCCGCCGGCCTGTTTGGCGCTGATACGCACGGTTTGCGCGTCGGTGTCGGTGATCCACCAGCGCTGGCCGCCGCCCCATTCCATCAGTTGCGCGCCGGGCAATTGCATCGGCTCGGTGATGGACGGCAGCGCGAGGCGCCAGAGCGCGGCCTTCGGCGGGATGGCCGCAAAGAACGAGTCGGTCTGTTCGCGCAGGCCGGCCCAGAAGCGCTCCGCTTCGACGGCATCGACCACTTCGCCGCCGAGCGCCGTGCGCGCCGCTTTGACCGCGGCTTCCGCGCCGGCCATCCGCACGGCCAGCGTGCCGTGACGCCATGCGCTCGCCGTGATCGGCAGTGGGCGGCCGCCCCATTCGTTGAGCTTGCGGACCGCATCGGTGCCGTTCATGTCGAATTTGAGCGTGGTTTCGGCCTGCGGTAGCGGCAGGACCTTGACCGACAGTTCGAGGATCAGCCCAAGGGTGCCCAGCGAACCCGCCATCAAGCGGGAGACGTCGTATCCGGCGACGTTCTTCACCACCTGGCCGCCAAAATGCAGGACCTGGCCCTGGCCGTTCATGATGACCGCACCCAGCACGAAGTCGCGCGCCGCACCGGCCGACGGGCGGCGTGGACCGGCGATGCCCGCCGCGATGCAGCCGCCGAAGGTGGCCTGTGGCCCGAAGTGGGGCGGCTCGAAGGCGAGCATCTGATGGTGCTCGGCGAGCGCGGCCTCGATCTCCAGCAGGGGCGTGCCCGCGCGCGCCGTGATGACCAGTTCGGCCGGGTCGTAGGCGATGATGCCGCGATAAGCGCGCGTGTCGAGGATGTCACCTTCCAGCGTCTGACCGTACCAGTCTTTGGTGCCGCCGCCACGGATGCGCAGTGTGCGCCCTTCGGCGCTGGCTGAACGCACGCGTTCAGACCAAACGGCGACGATGTCGTCCTCTTCCATGGTGTCCTGCTTCGTTGTGTTTCGATTGATTGTACCGGGCGGCGGCGCGCTGGCAACCCGGAGCGGACCCGCATCGGGTAATCAGGGTGGGAGCGGGGAAGCGCTTGGGGCTTGGGACTTGTGGACGTGCCGGTGGGGAACGGGCGTGCGGGGAGGCTGGCTGGTCGTGGGCGGGGGGCCCGATATGTGGACGGGCGGCACGGAGCCGGGCGGCGGCCGCGCCATGTTACGCTGCGGGCCCGCCTTGGGCCGGCAGCGTCATCAGCCGTCTTAAAACCGCGGCAGGTCCGGGTGCGGCAGCAAGCCGCCGCGCACGTGCATCTTGCCGTACTCAGCGCAACGCGCGCGGGTGGGAATGCCCTTATCGGGATTGAGCAAGCCCGGCGCGTCAAAGGCGCGTTTGACCGCGTGGAATGCATCGCGCTCTTCGGGCGAAAACTGCACGCACATCGAATTGATTTTCTCGATGCCCACGCCGTGTTCGCCGGTTACCGTGCCGCCCAGCTCCACGCAGGTTTCGAGAATGTCGGAACCGAAGGCTTCGGCCCGGTGCCACTCGTCCATATCGTTGCCGTTGAACAGGATCAGCGGATGCATGTTGCCGTCGCCGGCATGGAACACGTTGATGCAGCGCAGGCCGTATTTCTTCTCCATGACCTCGATGCGCGCCAGCAGCGGTCCGATACTGCGGCGCGGCACGGTGCCGTCCATGCAGTAGTAGTCGGGCGAAATGCGGCCTGCCGCGGGAAAGGCGTTCTTGCGCCCGGACCAGAAGCGCAGCCGTTCATTCTCCGAGCGCGAAATCTGGATGCGGGTTGCACCCTGTTCGCGCAGCACCGCGGTCATGCGCACGATTTCGTCGGCGACCTCTTCAGCCGTGCCGTCCGATTCGCACAGCAGGATCGCCGCCGCGTCGAGGTCGTAGCCCGCGTTGACGAATTCTTCGACCGCGCGGGTAGCCGGTTTGTCCATCATCTCCAAACCGGCCGGAATGATGCCTGCGGCAATGATGCCGGCGACCGCGTTGCCGCCTTTCACGACGTCGTCGAAACTGGCCATGATGACCTGTGCCGTTTGCGGCTTCGGGATCAGCTTGACGGTGACTTCGGTGACGATCGCGAACATGCCTTCACTGCCGATCAGCACCGCGAGCAGATCGAGCCCGGGCGCGTCAGGCCCGAGCGAGCCGAATTCGACGATGTCGCCTTCCATCGTCACGGCGCGAACACGCAGCACGTTATGCACGGTAAGACCGTACTTGAGGCAGTGCACGCCGCCCGAATTCTCGGAGACGTTGCCGCCGATCGTGCAGGCGATCTGCGACGACGGATCGGGCGCGTAGTAAAGCCCGTAGGGCGCGGCGGCTTCGGAGATCGACAGATTGCGCACCCCCGGTTGCACGGTCGCGGTCCGGGCATAGGAGTCGACTTCGACGATCTTGCGGAAGCGCGCGAGCGACACCACCACGCCGTGCCGGATCGGCATCGCCCCGCCGGACAAACCGGTGCCCGCGCCGCGCGGCACGATCGGCACGTCGAGCCGGTGGCAGATCTGCACGATGCGCTGGACCTGCGATTCCGTCTCGGGCAAGGCGACCGCGAGCGGCAGACGCCGGTACGCGGCGAGACCGTCGCACTCGTAGGCAACGGTGTCTTCTTCGCGATACAGCAGACAATGGTTCGGCAGCACGGCCATCAGCGCCTGCACGACTTCGCGCTGGCGCTGGGCGAGAACTTCGGCCGTCAGTTCGACGGGTGCGTTCATATGACTTGTCTCCTGGTGTCTTTCACGCTGCGTGCCCGGTCAAGCCTCGTTGTGCGGCAGCAGGCGTTGCCGCTGCCGCCGATGCAACTGAGCTGAGTGCTGATGAAGCGTCACGCCGCCCAGGAAAAGATCTTGCCCGGGTTCATCAGATTATGCGGATCGAGTGCGTGCTTGATGGAGCGCATCGTGTCGACCGCGACTTCGCCGTGTTCTTCGAGCAGGAAGTTCATCTTGTGCAGGCCGACACCGTGCTCGCCCGTGCAGGTGCCGTCCATGCGCAGCGCGCGTTGCACGATGAGATGGTTCAGGCGCTCGGCCTCGACGAGCTCTTCCGGCTTGTTCGGATCGATCAGGATCGCGACGTGGAAGTTGCCGTCGCCGACATGGCCGACGATCGGGCAGGGCAGCGGCGACGTCTTCAGATCCTGCTCGGTTTCCATCACGCATTCCGCCAGGCGCGAGATCGGCACGCAGACATCTGTCGTGACGGCGCGGCAGCCGGGCTTCAGTTGCAGCATCGCGAAATAGGCGTTGTGGCGCGCGTTCCACAGGCGGCTGCGGTCTTCCGGCCGGGTTGCCCATTCGAAGCCTTCGCCGGCATTCTGCGCGGCGAGCTCCTGCACCAGTTCGGCTTGCTCTTTCACGCCGGCTTCGGTGCCGTGGAATTCGAAGAACAGCGTTGGCGCCTCGCGCAACGTGAGGTTCGAATGACGATTGATCGAGCGGATCGCGAGCGAGTCGACGAACTCGACACGTGCAATCGGCACGCCCATCTGAATCGTTTCGATGACCGCGCGCACCGCATCGCCCATCGACGGGAACGTGCAGACCGCCGCCGAGACCGCTTCCGGTTGCGGATACAGCCGAACGGTGATTTCGGTAATCACGCCGAGCGTGCCTTCCGAGCCGACAAACAGACGCGTGAGGTCGTAACCCGCCGACGACTTGCGCGCGCGCGTGCCGGTTTTGATCACGCGGCCGTCGGCGAGAACCACCGTCAGCCCCAGTACGTTTTCGCGCATGGTGCCGTAGCGCACGGCGTTGGTGCCCGAGGCCCGCGTAGCCGACATGCCGCCGATGCTCGCGTCAGCACCCGGGTCGATCGGGAAAAACAGGCCGGTGTCGCGCAGTGCTTCGTTCAACTGCTTGCGCGAAATACCGGGTTCGACGGTGACGGTCAGGTCTTCAGCGTTGATCGACAAGACCCGGTTCATTTCCGACAGGTCGATCGACACGCCGCCTTGCACTGCCAGCAGATGTCCTTCAAGCGACGAACCGTTGCCGTAGGGGATGATCGGTACGTTGTACTGGCCGCACAGTTTGACGATGGTTTGCACGTCTTCCGTATTGCGCGCGAAGACGACGGCGTCGGGCAGTTGGGGATCGAACGGCGATTCGTCGCGGCCATGGTGGGTGCGCACGGCTTCGGCGGTGGACACGCGTTCGCCGAAAACGGCTTTGAGGGCAGTCAGTAACTCGGCGGGAAACGGCCGGCGTAGCGGGGCCGGCGGCACGGGATGATTCACGCATGTCTCCTGATATTGGGGCGGAGCTGTTCTACAGCTTGTGCTTCATTTTACGCCGATCACCCGCGGGCCGGCGTCGGGGACGGCTGCCGCTCCTATAATGGCGGCGACCTCACGATGCGCGCAATATGGATAACCCGGTGGCTTGCTTACCAGGTTCGCCGGATGGATTCACCGCCGCCGCGCAGACGCATCGTTACTGAATGAATGCATGGGAGACATCATGGGCAACCGCCTGAGCAAAATCGCCACCCGTACGGGCGACGACGGCAGCACCGGTCTCGGCGATGGCCGGCGCGTGCGCAAAGACAGCGCGCGCATTGCCGCAATCGGCGACGTCGATGAACTCAATTCAAATCTCGGCGTGTTGCTGTGCGAAACGCTGCCCGACACGGTGCGGGCGGCGCTGGTTGCGATTCAGCACGACCTGTTCGATCTTGGCGGCGAGCTCTGCATTCCCGGCCACACAATGATTACCGACACGCATCTCGGCCAGCTCGACGACTGGCTGGCCGATTACAACGCCACCCTGCCGCCATTGAAGGAATTCATTCTGCCCGGCGGCTCGCGCGCAGCCGCACTTGCGCACGTGTGCCGCACGGTGTGCCGGCGCGCCGAACGGTCGATCGTCGCGCTCGGTGAAAGCGAGGCGGTCAATGAGGCGCCGCGTCAGTATGTGAACCGGCTGTCCGATCTGCTGTTCGTGCTCGCGCGGGTGCTCAATCGCGCGGACGGCGGCAGCGACGTGCTGTGGCAGCACGATCGTAGCGTCGGCTAACACGGCGCTTCAGTCCCTTTAAGCTCCTGTGACAATCTGTCCGGGCAAAGCTTCTCCTTAAAGATGTATTGTAAATGTATCTTTAAGGAGAAGTCGTTATGACCGCACTCACCGCCGACCAGATCGCCCGCGTCAAAGCCACCGTTCCCGTGCTTGCCGTGCACGGCACGACCATCACCAAACGCTTCTACAAGCGCATGTTCGCGCACCATCCTGAGTTGAAGAACGTGTTCAACCAGACTCACCAGAAGAGCGGCAATCAGCCGGAGACGCTGGCGAAGGCGGTATACGCATATGCCGCCAATATCGATAACCTCGGCGCCCTTGGTCCCACCGTCTCACGCATCGCGCATAAGCACGTGAGTCTGAATATCCGGCCGGAACAGTATCCGATCGTGGGACGCCACCTGTTAGGCGCAATCGTTGATGTGCTCGGCGATGCAGTCGATCAGGAGACGCTCGGCGCGTGGGAAGTCGCTTACGGGCAGCTCGCGGATATTTTTATCGGCACAGAGGCCAAGCTTTACGAAGGTGCGGCGTGGAGCGGCTTCCGGCCCTTCAAGGTTGCACGCAAGGAAGTGGAGAGCGATGAAATCACGTCGTTCTATCTGACGCCCGCCGATGGCTCACCGGCCTGCGGTTTCGAGCCTGGCCAATATCTGAGCGTGAAGCGTTTCGTGGATGAACTCGGCGTCGATCAGCCGCGGCAGTACAGCTTGTCGGATGCGCCGAACGGCAACTGGCTGCGTATCTCGGTAAAGCGCGAAGCCGGTCGGGAAGATATGGCACCCGGCCACGTATCGAACCTCCTGCACGACGGTGTGGAAGTGGGCGCGGTGGTGCATGTCAGCGCACCAGCGGGCGACTTCACGCTGGATCGCAAGAAGAGGACACCCGTGGTGCTGATGAGCGGCGGCGTGGGCGTGACCCCAATGACCTCGATGCTGTCTACGTTGCTTGCCGACCAGAGTGAGCGCAGTGTGACCTTCGTGCATGCCTGCCGCAATGGCCGCGTGCACGCGTTCCGGCAGTGGCTGAACGATACGGTCGCAGCGCATCCCAACGTCACGCGTGCGGTGTTCTACGAAGCCATTGAAGCCTGCGACCGCGCTGCTATCGACTACGACTTCGAGGGCCGCCTCGACCTCATGAAAATCGCCGACAAGGTGATCGTTCCCGATGCGGATTACTACATCTGCGGACCGGTGCCGTTCATGCGCGCGCAATGCGAGGCGTTGGCCTCGCTCGGTGTGGATGTGGCGCGGATTCACACCGAAGTGTTCGGTTCAGGCGCGGTGCAGTAAAACAAGGGCGCGCGGCAAGCGACGTGCGAAAGCACGCTAGGGCGCCGCGCCATCCACCTTACCCAACAGCCAGTGTGACCGGCTTGCCGATCCGGCTCATCATTTCGACTAGCGTATCGATAGTGAACTTGGTGGTCTTCTTGTTGACCACGTCTGACACGCGCGGACGCGACACCATCAGAATCTCGGCCGCCTCTGCCTGCTTCAGATGATGTTGCTCGATCCAGCTGGACAACTCGGTCATCAGCTGTTCCTTGAGCAGCCGCGTGTCGTTGATCTGTTTCTGCGAAGCGGCGTGCAGGCGCTTCGCTTCTTCGGCGGAAAAACCGAGTTCGAGAAACAGGTTTGCGCCGGGTTTTGTTACGTGACGGATTTTTGTGTCGATCGTCATTTGTTAAGTTTTCCTATCATTGATGATGGCGCGGTACCGCATCTCGGCAATCTTTCTATCCTGCGGCGGTAGCTTCTGCGTCTTCTTCTGGAAGCAATGCAGCACATACAGCGCTTCCACGAACTTGGTGACATACATCACGCGGTAAATACCGTCTGCCTCCTTGATGCGAATCTCGCGTGTTCCAGCGCCGATCGAGTCAAACGGCTTCCAGTCGTCTGGGTCGAGACCTGCCTGAATCTTGCCAAGCTGAAATCCGGCCCGCCGACGTGGCTCTTCAGGAAAGGCGAGTAAATCGTGATAGCTGGAACCCATCCAGCGAATTTCTTTTTCGTGCTCCATAGCCGCCTTTCATGTACAAAATCTTATACGCAACACCCAGCCTGGTCAAGTCGTATCCGACCCGGCAACGAGTTGTTACGGTACAGAGGCGGCGCACGGAGCACTATTCGTCCGTTCGGCTAACAAAAAACCCGGCTGCATGAGCCGGGTTTTCGATGAATCAACTACAGCGATCGCGCAGAGTCGCGCAGAGACTTTTTAGTTGCCGCTGCCGCGCGTCACACGCCGTTGCTTGACGGCTTCGGCGAGACCTTCCAGCACGGCGACGCTTTCGTCCCAGCCGATGCAGGCATCGGTGATGCTCTGGCCGTAGGTCAGCGCGCAGCCTTCCTGCAGATCCTGGCGGCCCGCGATCAGATGCGATTCCACCATCACGCCGACAATCCGTTCGTCACCCGAAGCAATCTGACGGCCGATGTCCGCGCACACCGGAATCTGGTTCTCGTGTTTTTTCGAGCTGTTTGCATGGCTTGCGTCGATCATCAGACGTGCCGCGAGACCCGCCTTGCCGATGTCGGCGCATGCCGCATTGACGCTGTCCGCGTCGTAGTTCGGCGTCTTGCCGCCGCGCAGGATGATGTGGCAATCCTCATTGCCGGCGGTCGAGACGATCGCCGAGTGGCCGCCCTTGGTGACCGACAGGAAATGGTGCGGCTGCGAGGCGGCCTTGATCGCGTCCACGGCGATCTTGACGTTGCCGTCCGTGCCGTTCTTGAAACCGACCGGGCACGACAGTCCCGAAGCCAGCTCACGGTGCACTTGCGATTCGGTCGTGCGCGCGCCGATTGCGCCCCACGAGATCAGATCGGCGATGTACTGCGGGCTGATCATGTCGAGGTATTCGGTGCCGGCCGGCAGGCCGAGCTCATTGATACGCAGCAGCAGTTCGCGCGCGGTGCGCAGGCCGTCGTTGATCTTGAAGCTGTTGTCCATATGCGGGTCGTTGATGAGACCCTTCCAGCCCACCGTCGTACGCGGCTTTTCGAAGTACACCCGCATCACGATTTCGAGTTCGCCGGCGAAGCGTTTGCGCTGTTCGACGAGACGCCCGGCGTATTCCATCGCCGCCTTCGTATCGTGGATCGAGCACGGCCCGATGATGACGATCAGACGGTCTTCCATGCCGTGCAGGATGCGATGCATTGCGTTGCGCGAGTTGTAGATCACGTCGGACACCGTTTCATCGCAAGCGAATTCGCGGATCAGGTGAGCGGGCGGCGTGAGTTCTTTCAATTCGCGGATGCGGACATCGTCGGTGTTGTGCGGGGGCATGTTTGTTCTCCTGAATCGGTCGTAGCGTGTTCGCGCGGGCAATGAAGGCTGCGATCAGACGGCAATCTGGCAGCGCTGCCAGGGCGAACAACAATCAAAAAGATTTCAACGGCAAAAGTTTCAAAGGCGTGAGGCGAAAAAAAACCGCCAGGCTAGCTGGCGGTTTTCGTGAATTCTGGGTGTCTTGCGTGCACTAACACCCCTCTCGATCCGCCAGCGGTCTGAGATGCCAAAAAAAGTAAAAGTAAAACTTGGCGGACATGGCGAAATTGGGTCGCTGGTCAAAAAGGGTGAGTGCCTTTATAACCCGTGCAAGCTCGGCTGGCAAGCTGCAGGGTGTAAAAATGCGGTAAATCCGCATACTTCGAGCATTGTATGCACGAAGTATGCGTCTACATCAAAATCAGGCCGTACCGCCGACCGTCATCTTGTCGATACGCAGCGTCGGCTGACCGACGCCCACCGGCACGCTCTGGCCTTCCTTGCCGCACACGCCGACGCCCGAATCGAGCTTCATGTCGTTGCCGATCATGCTGACGAATTTGAGCGATTCAGGGCCGCTGCCGATCAGCGTCGCGCCCTTGACCGGGTAGGTGACTTTGCCGTTTTCGATCATGTACGCCTCGGAGGCCGAGAACACGAACTTGCCGTTGGTGATGTCGACCTGGCCGCCGCCGAAGTTCACCGCGTACAAACCGTTCTTCACGGACGCGATGATTTCCTGCGGGTCTTTGTCGCCGTTGAGCATGTACGTGTTGGTCATGCGCGGCATCGGCAGCGCAGCATACGATTCGCGACGAGCGTTACCCGTAACCGGCATCTTCATCAGGCGTGCATTCAGCGTGTCCTGGATGTAGCCCTTCAGGATGCCGTCTTCGATCAGCGTCGTGCACTGGGTCGGATTGCCTTCGTCGTCGATGTTCAGCGAGCCGCGGCGGTTCGGCAGCGTGCCGTCGTCGACCACGGTCACGCCCTTGGCCGCAACCTGCTCGCCGATTCGACCCGCAAACGCCGACGATCCCTTGCGGTTGAAGTCGCCTTCGAGGCCGTGGCCGATCGCTTCGTGCAGCAGCACGCCGGGCCAGCCCGGTCCGAGCACGACCGTCATCGCGCCGGCCGGAGCCGGGCGGGCGTCGAGGTTCACGAGCGCCGCATGCACGGCGTCGTCGACATAACCCGACAGCACTTCGTCGGTGAAATAGCCGTAGTCGAAGCGGCCACCGCCGCCGCCGCTGCCGATTTCGCGGCGGCCGTTCTGCTCGGCGATCACCGTGACCGACACGCGCACGAGCGGACGGATATCGGCCGCAAAGCCGCCGTCGCTGCGCGCGACCAGAACCACGTCGTATTCACCGGCGAGGCCTGCCATCACTTGCTGGATGCGCGGATCGCGGCCGCGCGCCATCTGTTCGATACGCTCGAGCAGCTTGACCTTGGCGGTCGCATCGAGCGAGTGCAGCGGATCGGACGGCAAGTACAGATCGCGCCCGGCGATGCCGGTCAGCGACGAGGCCACCTTGATCTTCTGCTTGCCGCCGCCCGCCTTGGCAATCGAACGGGTGGCGAGCGCCGCCTGACGAATTGCTTCGGGCGACAGATCGTCCGAATACGCGAAGGCAGTGCGATCGCCCGCCACGGCGCGCACGCCGACACCCTGGTCGATGCTGAAGCTGCCCGACTTCACGATGCCTTCTTCGAGACTCCATGCTTCGCTGCGCGTGTACTGGAAGTACAGGTCGGCGTAATCGATCTTGTGCGTGAAGATTTCGGCGAGCGTGCGGGTGAGCAGGGATTCGTCGAGACCGTAGGGCGTCAGGAGGATGTCCTTGGCGGTGGCGAGATTACGGATACCGGGTTCGATGATGTTCATGCGAAGTATGTTCTGCTCGATACGAAGGATTCGGTTAGCGCTTGCATCACTATATGAGTGACGGGCGCCGCACTTTCAATGTCAGGTAATACGTCAGCAGCTCAGCACGCGGTGACGCCAGGCGGGCAGGCTCTGCCGCACTTCGTCGATGCGCGCACGCTCGAGATTGCCGCTCACCACGCCGGGGCCTTCGTCGCGCACCGCGACGACTTCGCCCCACGGGTCGATCAGCATGCTGTGGCCCCATGTCCGGCGGCCGTTTTCATGTTTGCCGCCTTGCGCGGCGGCCAGCACGTAACACTGGTTTTCGACCGCCCGGGCGCGCAGCAGCATCTCCCAATGCGCGCGGCCGGTGGTGTAAGTGAACGCCGACGGCACCACGATCAGCGCGCAGTCGCCCATGCGCCGGTACAGCTCCGGAAAGCGTAAATCGTAGCAGACCGACAGGCCGACCCGGCCGAACGGCGCCTCGAAGGTGCGGACTTCGCCGCCGGGGCAGATGGTGCGTGCCTCGTCGAACGATTCTTCGCCCTTTTCGAAATTGAATAGATGGATCTTGTCGTAGCGCGCGGCCTCGTTGCCTTGCGGGTCGAACACCAGCGTGGTGTTCAGCACGCGCGCCGGTTCCTGCGACATCAACGGCAAGGTGCCGCCGATCACCCATACCTTGTGGCGGCGCGCGGCGTCGGCGAGAAAGCGCTGGATTGGGCCGTCCTGGTAGGGCTCGCGCACGGCGAGCTTGTCCGTGTCCTTAAAGCCCATGAAGCAGAAGTACTCGGGCAGCAGGACCAGTTGCGCGCCGTCGGCGGCGGCTTCGGCGATCAGGCGCTCCGCTTCGGCCAGATTGCGTTCGCGATCCGGCGTGCTCACCATCTGCAACGCGGCAACGCGAAAGGCGCTTTCGGAAGATCCGCTGGACGCCGCGCCGGGCGAGGCAGTGGACGAAGCGGTGGACGAGGATGAAGAGACGTGTGTTTCGCTCATGAGCGTTTCGAAAAACTCCCGGCAAGGCGGCGGCGCGAACCGTAGGCGCCGCATACGTCGTTCAAGGCTGGCTGGGGACTGCGGGGCGGCACGGCGCTCTTCTGATCAAACACAGGATCGGGCTCAGTGCGCTTCCACGGTCGAAGCCGGAGCGTCCATCTTACCGCGATCGCCCTTCACCCGCTCGATGTGCGGTTTCGACCACGGACCGGTGATCGCGTACTCGCGTGCAAACGCCGTGGACACCGATTTGCTGAACGCCAGATCGGCCACCAGCGCGCCCAGCCCGAGCAGCGGATTGATCACGGTCGCGGCGATCACGGCGGCGCCGGCGCTGACAGTGGGCACGATCTGCACGTGCAGATCCTGGGTTTCCTGCGCGAGATCCACCGAGCCCTTCATTTCGGCGCGCGCCGGCGCCGTCACCATCTCGAAGTTCTCGGTGCGGCCGATGCCATTGTGAATCTCGCCCGTGCCGGTGACGCGCTCGAACGGCAACCCTTCGCCGATGACGTCGCGGAAATTGAGCGTGGCGAAGCGTGCGAGGCTTTGCAGGCTGAGTACGCCCAGCAGTTTCGCGACGCCCGGGTCGACCTTGAGAATCTGCCCATGGCGCAGATCGACGGCGAGATTGCCGTTGAGCGTCGGATAGTCGATGGTCGTCGGGCCGCCGCGCCACACCACCTTGCCCGACAGCGTGCCGTTGCCGGCCTTGAGCGTGTGCGGCTGGCCGAAGCGCTCCAGCAGCCCGCCGGCGTCCTTGATGTCGAGTTTGAAATCGAACACGGTACGGCGCGGCGTCGCTTCGTCGGCGGTGTTGCCGAGACCCGTCGAGGTTCGCCAGTTCGCGGTGGCGGTCAGCGTGGCGGCGGGGTTGGTGATGTCCAGCTTGTCGAGCTGCCAGACCGGCACACCGTCTTCTTCGAAGTTGTGCGCGTCGACTTCGAGCCGGCCTATGTCGCGATCGCGCACGATCAGCTCATTGACCACCAGATCGATCGACGGCATGTTCTGCGCCGGCGCCGAAATGGCCTGGCCGAGCAGGTCTTTATCCGTGGCCGAGGGGATGACCACCCGGGCAAAGCGCGCCTGCAGCGTGCCGGGCGATTCCTTGTTCGCGCCCGGCAGCCAGGACACGTGGCCCGACACCTGGTTCGACGCGATGTTGGCCTGCCATTTGCCGTCCGCATGCGACGCGCCGACGATCACACTGTCCCAGTGCCGCTTGAGCAGTGTCAGCGTGCCGACGTGCACCGCGAAGCGGCTCGGCAGGAATTGCGCGAGGGTTGGATTCGGTGTGGCCGGCGCAGCGGCGGGCGCGGGAGTGGGCGCGTCCTTGTTGCGCATCTGCGTGACGAGCGCGCGCCAGGCATCAGCGTCGAACGCTTCGACGTCGACGGCGGCGATCACGCCTTCGGATGGCAAGTCGGCGGGCTTGTTGACGCCGATCGCGCCACTCACGACCGTCGGCGGCGTTTTCGGCTGGTAACGCAGCAGGTAGGTGGCGGCGATCGGGCCGAAGGTGAGGTCGGCCCGTTCCAGATCGGCTTCGCTTGCGCTGGTGAACGGGCTGACAGCGAAGTGCAGCGGCATCGGCGTGCCGACTGGCTTGTTGAACGGCGCGGGGAAGTCGAGCGCGAGCCCGGTCAGATCGGAGTTCGCCGTGACTTCCGGCAAGCGCCCCTTGGCGCCGTGCACGTTAAGCGCGTAGGGCGCGCTGCCGCTCATGCGCGTCAGCACCTGCGCGGCCGGACCATGCAGATTCAGGCCGCGCGCGGCGTCGACGGCGATATGGCCGCCGAGGTCGAGTGCGTACGTGCCGTCCTGTTTCAGGCCGCCGTTCGCGTGGACATCGCCGCCGAGGAACTGGCCCGAGAGCCGGTCGACCTGCGCAGTATGTTCGGTGAAACGGACTTTACCGTTGAGTTGCGACAACGGCGGCACGTTATCGACCGTCAAACGGTTGTTCTGGAAGCCCACTGCGCCTTCCACAGCGATGTGCGGCTTCGGCGTGCGCGGTACGGTCAGCTTGAGCGCCAGCGCTGCGGGCCCTTCGGCGCGCACTTTCTCGGTCGCATGTTTGGACATGATGCCGAGCGAGCTTTCGTTGACGTAGTCGAGCATGTCGGCAAGCGGCCCACGGCCGTTGCCCGTGATGATGAGGTCGGAAGCCCTGGTGCCGAGATCGTCGATCTTGCCGTTCACCTTGTTCAAAGCGACCCGCTTGTAATGGGCGCGGTCGATATCGAAGCGCAGCAAGTTTTCTTTGAGTTCGAACACGCCGTCGATGCCATCCAGCGGTGGCCACACGTTCGGCGTGCCGTTCTTCATCTTGCGCGGCGGGTACGGCGAAGGGTCGAACTTGCCACCCTTGAACGGCGCGACGATATGGAAGACCCCGGCCTCAGGGGCGCGCGAGTAGGGGAATTTGGTTAGATCGCCGTGGATTTCGATCGTCGCGCCGCGCGAGACGCCGGCTTGCAGCCCATGGCCCAGGTAGATGCGCAGCTTTTCGCTGATGCTGGTCGGCAGATAACGGACGATGCGCGTGACCTGTGCGCGCTGGAAGTCGGCCTTCAGGTTGAGCGAGCCGCGCCCATGGCCGGGGTTGCTGTAGTCGACGGTGGCGGTGGCGTCGGCGTCCGCGTTCGAGATACCGAAGTCGGCCAGCTTGACGGTGAAGGCGGGGTGATTTTCGCCCGGCGCCTTCGGCGTGATGGTCCAGTCCGCCCGACCATGCAGGCGGTCGAGTGTCAGGCGCGGGTCGTCGAACACGCCAGGCAACGTAATCGCGACGTTGGAGGTGTTGAGCGTCGCGGTGCCGTGGTTTTCGTCTGCATCGACGCTGCCCCACAGGTTTTCGATGCCGGGAATGCCCGCGCGCGGGTGATTCAGCGGGGTCAGCCCCGGCGGCGGTTCCTGCGCGGCGATGCTGATGCCCTGCAGATCGCCCTTGAAACGATAGCGCTCGATCGGCTCGGCGCCGCTTGGCCGATGGTCGCTGCCCGCTTCGCCCGATTCCGGTTTGCCGCGTTCGACCTCGATCACATAGTTCGACACCATGCCGCGTGGATTGAAGCGCACCAGGTTGTTCAGCAGGGGGCGCGGCAACGGCAACGCGCGGCTGAATTCGGCGAGGATGCCCAGGTCGACGCGGTCGCCGCTGACGCTGACGAGTTGCCCATGCTGCAGCGAGGCGGTCCGATAGCGGCCGTGCAGCGTGGTTAGCGCGAGGGTGCGGGTGAGCGGCGTACCGTCGTCGAGCGGCGGCTGGCCGAGTTCGGCGTGCAAGTGGTTCAGTTGCAGCGTGTAGTCGCCCTGGTTGACGTCGAGACCCCAGGAGAAATTAGCGATCGGTACCACCAGCTTGGGCTGGGTCGGGCGGACCCGCATCGAGACATCCGTGCCGGCCAGTTGCCCGCTCGCCGACTTCATGCGGCCGTCGGCGAAGTCGGCCCAGATCGCATTGTCGATGCGGCCGGCGAACATCTCGATTGGGAAGTTGATGTAGCGCGCGAGGGTCGGCAGATCGACCGGACCGGTCGACATATAGACCTGGCCCGCCCAGTTGACCGGCTTGCCGATCGCCGAGAGCCGGGCGTGTTTGAAATGCGTACGGAAGTCGATCGGTCCGTGCAGGACATGGCCGTCGGCGGGCGCCTGCAACGCGAGGCGGTGATCGTAGCCTTCGTTGAGGATCGCGATCCGGATGTCGCGCAGGGCGAGTTCCGGTGCGTCATGCTCGGCATCTCGCCAGCGCAGCACGCCGCCGCGCACCACGATCGCCTGCTGGCGCAACAGCCATGTGGACAGGGTGTCGTTGCCGCTGTGCCGGGTCGGCACCGGCACGCCTGCCACCGAGATCACGCCGTCGCTGCTGCGCGACACCAGCACGTCCGGTTGATCGACGATCAGGCTGGAAAGCGCGGGATGGAACTGCCAGAGCGACTTCCACGAAAGCGCGGCGGTGGCGTGCGGAATGGTTAGGGCCGCTTTGCCTTCCGGGTCGCGGATGACGATATCGGTGACGTCGAGGCCTGGCTGAAAGCCGCTCCAGTGCGGCGCCAGCTTGCCGATGGTGAACTGTGCGTGCAGCTTCTCGGAAACGATGGCTTCGATGCGCGGGCGGAACGAGTCGACGCGCGGCAGCAGGACATAACGCAAACCGAGAAACAGACCCGCCGCGATAAAGTAGAAGGCGAGTGCGAGCGCCAGCACTACATGGGACGTCCGATGCAGCACCATGTGGGCGCTTCCGCTCGCAGGCCGGACCTGCCTGGTTTCGTGCGGGTCGGCGGATTCGTTTCGCTCGGACATGCTGCGGCGGGTGGCGTATGGTAGTTTTGCGAATTAACGACGAAATGTAACACACGGGAAAGCGTCGGCGGACCTCCGGCAAACCCTTTCTCCATGCCGTCTCGCGACCTGCGCGAGGCTGCCGGACCTGTGTGTTGCGGCGAACTGAACAACGCTGATAAAGCAACGAGCGAGCCAGACCCTTGATGACTGACGCAACACTCCTGAGTTCCAACTATTCACATTACGCGGCGCGTGCCGCGGCGGCCCGTCCGCAAATCGTGGCGCAGGTGGTGGCGCTCGCCTCCGCACCCCTCACGCGCGAACGGATCGACGCGCGCTTTGACGCACTGTGCGCCGAGGCAGCCGGCGCGGGCGAGGGTCCGTTGAGCGAGGATGCACTCAAACGGGCCTTACGCCAATTGCGCACGGAGGTATTTTGCGCCGTGATGGAGCGTGACCTCGCGGGCGAGGCGGATGTCGCCGAAGTCACCGGCGCGATGACCGATCTGGCGGAGACGACGATCCAGCGCGCGCTCGCGGTCGTGTCCGCCGAACTCGAAACGCTTTATGGCGAGCCGCGCGGGCCACAGGGCGAGCGGCTCGCGCTCGGCGTGGTCGGGATGGGCAAGCTGGGTGGGCGTGAGCTGAACGTGTCGTCGGATATCGATCTGATCTTCATTTATGAAGAGGACGGTGAGACCGCGGGCGGTCAGCGTTCGCCGATTGCGACGCAGGACTTTTTTACGCGACTGGGTAAGCGCCTGATCGGCGCACTGGCCGAGGTGACCGCCGACGGTTACGTGTTCCGGGTCGATATGCGCTTACGGCCGAACGGCGATTCCGGGCCGCTTGTGTGCAGCCTCGGCATGCTCGAAGAGTATTTCTACGTGCAGGGCCGCGAGTGGGAGCGCTATGCGTGGATCAAGGGCCGGCTCGTGTCCGAAGGCGCGAGCGACGCAGCGCGTCGGCTGCAGAAGCAGCTCGATGCGATCGTCACGCCGTTCGTCTATCGGCGTTATCTGGACTTCGGTGTGATCAGCGCAATCCGCGCGCTGCATTTGCAGATTCGCCAGGAAGCGCAGCGGCGTGCCTCGATGCGCCCCGACAAGGCCGACGACATCAAGCTGGGCCGCGGCGGCATCCGCGAAATCGAATTCAGCGCTCAGGTGTTTCAGTTGATCCGCGGCGGCCAGGATGCCGGCTTCCGGGTTCGACCGACGCTCGCAGTCTTGCGGCACGCGGCCACGCACGGGCTGCTCGATACCTCGGTCTGCGTGAAGCTTTCACAGGCTTACCGTTTCCTGCGCGAACTCGAGCACCGTCTGCAATACCGCAACGACGCGCAAACTCACGCGATGCCGGTCGATCCTGAGGAGCGTGTGGCGCTCGCGCAAGCCATGGGTTGCGACGACTATGCCGCGCTGATGCTCAAGCTCGACGCGCACCGCGAGTTCGTCGAACAGCAGTTCGACCAGATTTTCGCCGACAAGGTGAGCGGCCGCGATGGCTGCGGCGCACCGGAAGACGGCGCGGCGGTGTGGATCTGGAGCAGCGCGCTCGCCGACGACAGCGCTGAGGACGCGCTTCGCGCGCGTCTGATCGAACTGGGTGTGTCCGAGCCGGACGAGTTGCTGGCGCGCTTGCGTGCGATATGGCAGTCGTCGCGTTACGCGGGGCTCGCCGAGCGTAGCCGCCAGCGCTTCGATATCGTCGCGCAGCGTGCGCTGGAAGCCGCGCGTACGTTGGAGCCGGTCGAACGGCGCGGCGATACGGTGGCGCGTTTCTTCGACTTGCTCGAAGCCGTGAGCCGGCGCGGCGCGTACCTTGCGCTGCTGACGGAATATCCGCAGGCGCTGCATCGGGTGCTGTCGGTGCTGGGTGGTTCACACTGGGCCGCTGGCTACCTGATCCGCCACCCGCAATTGCTCGACGAACTCCTTGACGAAGAGGCGATGGACAGTCCGTTCGACTGGCCTGAATTCAAGCGCACGCTGCGCTTGCGTCTGGCCGCGGCGGATGGCATCGAACAACAGATGGATCTGCTGCGCCACGCGCACCAGGCCGAGGTGTTCCGCATCCTGTTGATCGATCTGGCCGGCAAGTTGAGCGTCGAGCATGTGAGCGACCGCCTGTCCGAGCTCGCCGATGCCGTGCTCGACGTCACGCTCGAAGCCGTCTGGAACCAATTGGCCAAACGCCACCGCGAGGTGCCGAAGTTTGCGGTGATCGCGTACGGCAAGCTGGGCGGCAAGGAGCTCGGCTACGCGTCCGACCTCGACGTCATCTTCCTCTACGACGATCCGGACGATGCCGCTGCGGACGTCTACGCCACCTACACCCGCCGCCTCATCACCTGGCTGACGACGGCGACCGGCGCGGGCACCTTGTTCGACGTCGACTTGCGGTTGCGGCCAAACGGCGAGTCGGGCCTGCTGGTCACCGATCTGGACGCGTTCCGCCGTTATCAACTACGCGAAGGCGATGCCGCGAATACCGCGTGGGTGTGGGAGCATCAGGCATTGAGCCGCGCGCGCTACTGTGCGGGCGACGCTGAAATCGGCGCGAAATTCGAGCAGATCCGCGAACAGGTGCTGACCACGCCGCGCGAGGCCGCGCCGCTCGCGAAGGAAATCGTCGAGATGCGCGAGCGCGTCGAGGCGGGGCACCCGAACCATACGGCGCTGTTCGACCTGAAGCACGATCGCGGCGGCATGGTCGATATCGAATTCACCGTGCAGTACTGGGTGTTGCTACATGCGGCGAGCGATCCTGAACTGATCCGCAATACCGGCAATATCGCGTTGCTGCGCGAAGTGTCGCGCTTCGGCTTGATGAGCGAGGCGGAAGCGGAGACGGTCGGGGCGGCGTATCGGACCTACCGGAAGTTGCAGCACCAGTTGCGGCTCGACGGGATGGAAAAGGCGCGGGTCGATCCCGCGCTGGTGGTGACGGAGCGTGAAGCGGTGCTGAAGCTGTGGAAGCGGGTGTTCGGCTGAGGCTCCGCGATGATTTCCGTCCCGCGTTCCTAGGCCGCCAGCATTTCCTTCGCGTGCTTGCGGGTGGTGGCGGTGATCTCCAGACCGCCGAGCATGCGCGCGACTTCTTCGACGCGGCTCGCGCGGTCGAGTGAGGTCACGCTGCTGACCGTGCCACCCTTGCCATTGCCCGACTTCGCCACCTGGAAATGATGGTCGCCGCGTGCGGCGACTTGCGGCAAGTGCGTGACGCACAGCACCTGACGCGCTTGCCCCAGTTGGTGCAGCAAGCGCCCGACCACTTCCGCGACGCCGCCGCCGATTCCCGTATCCACTTCGTCGAAGATCAGGGTTGGAGTCGGACTCGCGGCGCTCGCAATGACCGCGAGAGCGAGGCTGATCCGCGCCAGTTCCCCGCCTGAGGCGACCTTCGCGAGCGGCCGCAACGGCACGCCGGCATGACCTGCGACGCGGAATTCGACCTGTTCGAGCCCATGCGCGCCACCTTCCGGCAACGGCACCAGCGCCACATCGAAGCTGCCGCCTTTCATCGACAGTTCCTGCATGCCGGTGGTTACCGCTGCACCTAGAGCCTTGCCAGCCTTCGCGCGCGCCTTCGAGAGCTTTTTCGCTTCGGCGAGGAAGGCTTCTTTGGCTTTGGCTTCGGCTGCGTGGAGGCTGTCCAGATCGGCGGCGGCGTCGAGCGCGGCAAGTTGCGCGCGGCGTGCTTCGTGTTCTTCAGGTAGCGTCTCGGGTCGCAGGCGGAATTTGCGTGCGGCCGAGTGCAGCGCGTCGAGACGCTTTTCGACCTGGGCAAGCCGGTCGGGATCCAGTTCGAGTTTCTGCGCGTAGTGGCTGAGCGAATAGGCCGCTTCCTGCAACTGGATCTCAGCCGGTTCCAGCGCCGCCAGCACGTCGTTCAGCGCCGGGTCGATCTCGGCGAGGTCGCGCACCTTCGACACGATCGAGGCGAGATGCGTGATCATCGCTTCATCAGATTCGGACAGTGCGCCGAGCGCCCCTTGCACGCCGTCGATCAGATTGGCCGAGTGCGACAGGCGCCGGTGCTCGGTGTTGACCTCTTCCCATTCGCCCGGTTGCGGTGAAAGTTTGTCCAGCTCGGTGAGCTGCCAGGCGAGACGCTCGCGCTCCAGTTGCAGCTCGCGGTCGCGCGTTTGCGCATGCTCGATGGCCTGAACCTTGTCGCGCCACGACCGCCATGCACGCGTGACGGCTACCGCGGTTTCCGTGAGGCCGGCGTGGGTGTCGAACAGTTCGCGCTGCGCGTCCGGACGCATCAGCAACTGGTGCGCATGCTGCCCGTGAATATCCACCAGCATCTCGCCGACTTCGCGCAACTGCGCGAGCGTTGCCGCCGTGCCGTTGATGAACGCGCGCGAGCGGCCATTTGCGTCCACCACGCGACGCAGCATGACGGTGCTGCCGTGATGGCCGTCGTCGGCGGTCGTGCCGAGCGCCTGCTCGTCGAGCCATTGCTCGACTGGCGCATGCGTCTCGAATTCCGCGGTGATGTCGGCGCGGCTCTCGCCGGTGCGCACCACGCTTGCATCGGCGCGGGCGCCGAGCGCGAGGGCCAGCGCGTCGATCAGGATCGACTTGCCGGCGCCTGTTTCGCCTGAGAAAACGGTAAAGCCGCTATCGAATTCGAGGTCGAGCGCGGCGACGATGACGAAGTCGCGTATCGAGAGGTGGCGAAGCATGGAGGTCGTCTGGTGAGCTTGAGATTCAGGGTTCGGCAGCGGCGTTCGTGTTCCGATAGCCCGGCGGTCCGGCATTCCGGCGCTCGGGGACCGCTCAGGGCTTGGTATCTTCTTCGTGCGACGGGTATTCGTTCCAGTGCAGTTTCTTGCGCAGCGTGGCGAAATGGCTGTAACCGACCGGGTGCAGCATCGGCACCGTATGGCGCGAGCGGCGCACTTCGATCGTGTCGCCCAATTCCAGCGAAGTGAACGACTGCATGTCGAAGTTGACGTTTACTTCGCGGCCCGAGACGATCTGGATGCTCACCTTCGAGTCGTCCGGCAGCACGATTGGCCGGTTCGACAACGCATGCGGCGCGATCGGCACCAGCACGATGCCTTGTAGTTGCGGATGCAGGATCGGCCCCTGCGAAGACAACGCGTAGGCGGTCGAACCCGTTGGCGTGGCGACGATCAGGCCGTCCGAGCGCTGGTTGTACATGAAGCGCCCGTCCACCGAGACATGCAGTTCCGCCATCCCCGAGAAACCGCTGCGGTTGACCACCACATCGTTGAAGGCAAGCGCGTGATAGATCGGGGCGCCGTCGCGCATGATGCGCGCCTCGAGCAACATGCGCTCTTCGCGCTCGAAGTTACCCGAGAGCATTTGCGGCACGATCTCGCGCATGTCGGAGATCGGAATGTCGGTAATGAAGCCCAGGCGGCCGTGGTTGATGCCGATCAGCGGCGTGCGGTAGGGCGCAAGCTGGCGGCCAATGCCTAGCATCGTGCCGTCGCCGCCTAGCACCACGGCAACGTCGGCGCGCGCGCCGATCTCGGCGGGGCGTAGCGCCGGATAGTCGGTGACGCCGATTTCGGCGGCGGTGTCGGCTTCGAATACGACCTCGAAGCCGCGCTTCGCGATGCACGAGGCGAGCGCGGTCAGCGGCTCGCCGATGCCCGGCGTATTGTTGCGCCCGACGAGCGCGACGGTCTTGAACTGGCTGGTCACTTGCATGCCGGCATTACACCATAGGTAGGGCCTGAAAAGAACCGCAGACAGACCCGGTGACGGGCCTGCGCAAACGGGCTGCCAGCGCATTGGAGGATTATCGTTAGAATGGTGAAACATTGATGACAGGCGCTGCCCCGCCAACCGGCGGCGCGATAGTCAGGGGTTGGCGCCGTTAGCGCTCGCTGTAGCCGCGCCATTGAGCTAAAATTTTCCGTCATGCTAGATCCCCGCGCACAAACCCTCCTCAAAACGCTGATCGAGCGCTACATCGCCGAAGGTCAGCCGGTCGGCTCGCGCACGTTGTCACGCTACTCCGGCCTCGAACTGAGCCCGGCCACGATCCGCAACGTGATGTCCGATCTCGAGGACCTGGGGCTCGTAATCAGTCCGCATACGTCGGCGGGCCGGATCCCGACGCCGCGCGGCTACCGGCTGTTCGTCGACACCATGCTGACGGTGGAATCCGCCGCGGACGAAGAAGCGGTGATGCGTATCGTCAAGACTACGCTGCAGGCGGGCGAACCGCAGAAAGTCGTCGCCGCAGCGGCTAGTGTGCTGTCCAATCTGTCGCAGTTCGCCGGCGTGGTGCTCACGCCGCGCCGCAGCCACGTGTTCAAGCAGATCGAATTCATGCGCCTGTCGGACAAGCGCATCCTGCTGATCATCGTGACGCCCGAGGGCGACGTACAGAACCGCATCATGGCCACCCAGCGCGACTTTTCGCCGTCGCAGCTGGTGGAAGCCTCCAATTACATCAACGCGCACTTCGCGGGCCTCTCGTTCGACGACGTGCGCCGCCGCCTGCGCGAAGAAATCGACGAATTGCGCGGCGACATGACCACGCTGATGCACGCCGCGGTCACGGCCAGCACGGATGAGTCCGACACCGGCGAGACCGTGCTGATTTCCGGCGAGCGCAACCTGCTCGAAGTCGCCGACCTGTCGTCGGACATGGCGCGCTTGCGCAAGCTGTTCGATGTATTCGACCAAAAGACCAGTCTCCTTCAGTTGCTCGACGTGTCGAGTCACGCCGCGGGCGTGCAGATTTTCATTGGCGGCGAGTCGAATCTCGTGCCGATCGAGGAAATGAGCGTCGTCACCGCGCCTTATGAGGTGAACGGCAAGATTGTCGGCACGCTCGGCGTGATCGGGCCGACCCGCATGGCTTACAACCGCGTGATCCCAATCGTGGACATCACTGCGCGGCTGCTTTCCCTGACGCTCAGCCAGCAGTAACCTGCGGTCACCGTTGGCTGCGGCACATCTCATGCTGCAAATAATGCGCGACGGCGCGCGGCTTGCCAATTGGCCGAATGGCCAGGGGGCCCTGGCGGACCTTGCAATGGACCGCGCCGCTATAATGAATTCCACCTGAACCGACTCTCCGCCCCAAGCGGTTATCCCTGCTGCCTATGCGCTTCGACCTCGAGCGGCCATCACAGAACGCCACGTCACACCGTGTCGCCGTGTTGCTGATCAATCTCGGCACGCCCGACGCGCCGACGCCGCGTGCGGTCCGGCGCTATCTTGCGCAGTTCCTGTCCGATCCGCGTGTGGTCGAAATTCCGGCGCTGCTGTGGCAGGTGATCCTGCGCACGTTGATTTTGCCGTTCCGGAGCCCCGCGTCGGCGAAGAAGTACGCGGCCGTGTGGATGCCGGAAGGCTCGCCACTGCGTGTCTTCACCGAGAAGCAGGTGGAGGGTTTGCGCCATCTGCTGCAATTGAACGACTACACGGTACTGGTCGACTACGCGATGCGCTATGGCACGCCGGGCATTCCGGCCATGCTGAACCAGCTCAAGCTGGCGGGCGCCGAGCGCGTGCTGCTGATGCCCATGTATCCGCAATACTCGTCGTCGACCACGGCCACGGCTTTCGACGACGCCTTTTCGGCCTTGAAGCGCATGCGCAATCAGCCGGAAATCCGCACGGTGCGGCAGTACGCCGATCATCCGGCGTATATCGCCGCGCTCGCCGCTCAGGTGCACCACTACTGGCATCAGCACGGCCGGCCGGATTTCGCGGCGGGCGACAAGCTGGTGCTGAGCTTCCACGGCGTGCCCAAGCGCACGATGGATCTCGGCGATCCGTACCACGAGCAATGCCAGCAGACCGGCGCGTTGTTGACGCAGGCGCTGGGATTGACGCAGGTGGAATGCCGCGTCACGTTTCAGTCGCGCTTCGGCAAGGCCGAGTGGTTGCAGCCGTACACCGCGCCCACGCTGAAGGAATTGGGCTCGGCGGGCGTGCGGCGTGCCGACGTGTTCTGTCCGGGTTTTACCGCCGACTGCCTTGAAACGATCGAAGAAATCGGCATGGAGGTGCGCGACGAGTTCCTGCAGGCGGGCGGCAAGGAGTTTCATCGGATTCCCTGCCTGAACGCCTCGCAGCCGTGGATTGCCGCGCTTGGCGAGATCGTCGCGCAGAATCTGCAGGGCTGGCCCGTGCAAGCAGTGCCGGTGCCGCACACGACTGGGGCTTAAGCAGGCTCATGAACTACAGGATTTCAACCGAACCGGGCGCGAAGCTGCGCATCGACAAATGGCTTTGGGCGGCGCGCTTCTTCAAGACACGCTCGCTCGCGGCGGATGCCGTCGAAAAAGCGCACGTGCGCATCGGCGGCGCGAGCGTCAAACCGGCCAAGGAGGTGCGCGTAGGCGACCTGGTCGAGATCGAAATCGAGCGGATTGTCTGGCAGGTGGAAGTGCTGGGCGTGTGCGACGTGCGCGGCCCGGCCAGCGTCGCGCAGACGCTTTATGCGGAAACGGAAGAGAGCAAGGTGAAGCGACAGGTCGAGCAGGAGCGGCGCAAGACATACCGCGAACCGGCCGCCGCTTTGCACGGCAGACCGACAAAGCGCGACCGGCGCACTATCGACAAACTTTCAGGTGGGGATTGAACAATTGTTCCATCGTCGCGTGCACACCGCCGTACTCGGTGGTGTGATCGTTGACGGCCCCGGACATGCAGATGGTCGTGGTGCCCGCGATCAGTACCAATGCGACCACCGATATTGCAAAGGTCAGTTTCACGGTACTCCCCTTGGGAAGATTCAGATGGAAACAGGCGAATCAGGTGGAATTGAAAATTATCGGTAAGGCTTACGTTAGATTAGGGTTAACGTGTCTTTTCCGACGCTTTAATGGAGCATAGGCCACTTGTTGAGCGCACTCAATCTCAATCTGATTGCGACGCAATAATGGTTGTAACCGGGCATTTCTGCCGCACGTCCGCGGTGTGAAAAGTTCCGGGAGAGGCGCTTGAATTGGGTCTTTCCGGCCCCATCTGGCGTTTCGATACGCGTTAACGTAGTAAGTTGTCTGTCGCAATTTTGCAACGCACAAATTGCGGCAGTTTTTGACGCGTTGCCGCCACCGATAGCTTTAACTTTTAAACGACTTTCAGCGACATGGAAAACACGCAAGAGAACCCGACGAGCCAGAATCCCACGCCCGCCGACGAAACCGCGCGCCAGGCCGCCGAGGCTGCGGCACCCCAGCAGGACGCGGCTGCAAACGCAGCGCCTGAAGCGCCGGCAACCGGCGCGGAAGCCGCATTGGCCGAGGCAGAAGCGAAGCTTGCCGAGATGCAGGAGAGCTTCTTGCGGGCGAAGGCGGAGACTGAGAACGTGCGCCGCCGCGCCCAGGAAGATGTCGCCAAGGCCCACAAGTTCGCGATCGAAAGCTTCGCTGAGCATTTGCTGCCGGTGGTCGACAGCCTCGAAGCAGCGGTTGCCCACTCGTCCGACGACCTGCAGAAGGTTCGCGAAGGCGTCGAGCTCACGCTGCGCCAGCTCTCCGGCGCGCTGGAGAAGGGCCGCGTCGTCGCCCTGAACCCGGTTGGCGAGAAATTCGACCCGCACCGTCACCAGGCTATTTCGATGGTGCCGGCCGACCAGGAGCCGAACACCGTCGTTGCTGTGCTGCAAAAAGGCTTCGTGATCGCCGACCGCGTGCTGCGTCCGGCCCTCGTGACTGTCGCGGCGCCGAAGTAAGCAGCCCACGCTGCGGCACGGGCCGCAGCAGAAGCCGTTTATCAGCCGGTCCGCCTGACAGGCGCCGTCATGGCCAACATTCCCGTCGACGCCACTGCGGTCATGCTTCACAGCGTGCCCACATGGCTCTTCTTTTATCGAGGCAAGCGGCTCGGCCGGGCAGCCGGCTGGCGCAGTCTCGGGCAGTTCGAGGCGGCGGTTGTGGCCGCGCGGGAAACGATCCGTGCGGCCAATGTGGTCGGCAGCACGGCAAATGGTGAAAAAAGCGGCAAAAGTTCGACCGATTGAAAAAAATTAAAGACCGCATCGAAAAAGAGGTCTTGAAAACGATGCGGACGCACTTATGTTGAGTGCAGGTAGGAATTCAGAGCGGATCGCCGTACCGCCAGATGGGCAAAAACGGCGATTCCCGCAGCGATCAAAGTCAGGAGATTAGTAAAAATGGGCAAAATCATCGGCATCGACCTCGGCACGACCAACTCGTGCGTGGCGATCATGGAAGGCAATTCGGTCAAGGTGATCGAGAACTCGGAAGGCGCGCGCACCACGCCGTCGATCATCGCTTACATGGAAGACGGCGAAATTCTCGTCGGCGCGCCTGCGAAGCGTCAGTCGGTCACGAACCCGAAGAACACGCTGTACGCGGTTAAGCGCCTGATCGGCCGCCGCTTCGAAGAAAAGGAAGTGCAGAAAGACATCGCGCTGATGCCGTACAAGATCATGAAAGCCGATAACGGCGACGCATGGATCGAAGTGCGCGACCAGAAGCTCGCACCGCCGCAAATCTCGGCGGAAACGCTGCGCAAGATGAAGAAGACCGCTGAAGATTACCTCGGCGAGCCGGTCACCGAAGCTGTGATTACGGTTCCCGCGTACTTCAACGACAGCCAGCGTCAGGCTACCAAAGACGCAGGCCGCATCGCCGGTCTGGAAGTGAAGCGGATCATCAACGAACCGACCGCAGCTGCGCTGGCATTCGGTCTGGACAAGGCCGAAAAGGGCGACCGCAAGATCGCGGTGTATGACCTGGGCGGCGGTACGTTCGACGTGTCGATCATCGAAATCGCTGACGTTGACGGCGAAATGCAGTTCGAAGTGCTGTCCACGAACGGCGATACGTTCCTCGGCGGTGAAGACTTCGACCAACGCATCATCGATTACATCATCGGCGAGTTCAAGAAGGAACAAGGCGTCGACCTGTCGAAAGACGTGCTCGCGCTGCAACGCCTGAAGGAATCGGCTGAAAAGGCGAAGATCGAACTGTCGTCGAGCCAGCAAACCGAAATCAACCTGCCGTACATCACGGCCGACGCGTCGGGTCCGAAGCACTTGAACCTGAAAATCACGCGAGCCAAGCTGGAAGCACTGGTTGAAGAGCTGATCGAACGCACGATCGAACCTTGTCGCATGGCCATCAAGGACGCAGGCGTGAAGGTCGGCGAAATCGACGACGTGATTCTGGTCGGCGGTATGACGCGCATGCCGAAGGTGCAGGAAAAGGTTAAGGAATTCTTCGGCAAGGACCCGCGCCGTGACGTGAACCCGGACGAAGCCGTGGCCGTTGGCGCCGCGATTCAAGGCCAGGTTCTGTCGGGCGACCGCACGGACGTTCTGCTGCTCGACGTGACCCCGTTGTCGCTCGGCATCGAAACGCTCGGTGGCGTGATGACGAAGATGATCAACAAGAACACCACGATCCCGACCAAGCACGCACAGGTCTACTCGACGGCTGACGACAATCAGGGTGCCGTGACGATCAAGGTGTTCCAGGGCGAGCGCGAAATGGCAGCGGGCAACAAGCTGCTGGGCGAGTTCAACCTTGAAGGCATTCCGCCGGCACCGCGCGGCACGCCGCAGATCGAAGTGAGCTTCGACATCGACGCGAACGGCATTCTGCACGTCGGCGCGAAAGACAAGGCGACCGGCAAGGAAAACCGCATCACGATCAAGGCGAACTCGGGTCTGTCCGAAGCCGAAATCGAGAAGATGGTGAAGGACGCCGAAGCGAACGCGGAAGAAGATCACAAGCTGCGTGAGCTGGCCGATGCCCGCAACCAGGGCGACGCGCTGGTCCACAGCACGAAGAAGGCGCTCACCGAATACGGCGACAAGCTGGAAGCCTCTGAGAAGGAAGCGATCGAAACCGCGCTGAAGGACCTCGAAGAAACGCTGAAGAGCGGTTCGAGCGACAAGGCCGCGATCGAAGCCAAGATCGAAGTGGTGGCCACCGCCTCGCAGAAGATGGGCGAAAAGATGTACGCCGACATGCAGGCTGCGCAAGGTGCCGAAGCTGCGGCAGCGGGCGCGGCAGGTGCGGGCGCATCGGCAGGTGGCGCGAGCCACCAGCAGCAGGACGACGTGGTCGACGCCGAGTTCAAGGAAGTGAAGAAAGACTAAAGCCGGGTCGCAATCTGACCGTAAAGCCGCACACAGCGATGTGTGCGGCCTGGCTGCAAAACGGTTTGCTCCCGTCCGGGTGCATGAACCTGCAAAGCGGTTATCGCGCCTGGTGAGCCTTTTTGGGCTCTCCGGGCACATTTGTTTTATGGAGGGCGTTGTTTAAGCCGCGTAAAAACGGCGTGAGCAGCGGCCGGACGAGTCGCAAGACTCCAGCATTCAAGAGGAGCCACCGCGTCGCATTGCGCGAGTGGCGTTGAACCGATATGGCGAAACGGGATTACTACGAGGTTCTGGGCGTCGCAAAGAACGCGAGCGACGACGAAATCAAGAAGGCTTATCGCAAGCTTGCGATGAAGCACCACCCCGACCGCAATCCCGGCAACAAGGATGCGGAAGAGCATTTCAAAGAGGTGAAGGAAGCCTATGAAATGCTGTCGGACTCGCAAAAGCGTGCCGCGTACGATCAGTACGGCCACGCGGGCGTCGATCCGAACATGGGCGGCGCGGGTGCGCAGGGCTTCGGCGGTTTTGCCGATGCATTCGGCGATATTTTCGGCGACATCTTCGGCCAGGCGGCCGGCGGTGCCGCGCGCGGCGGTGGCGGCCGCGCAGGCCCGCAGGTGTATCGCGGCGCCGATCTGCGCTACAGCATGGAAATCACGCTGGAACAGGCCGCGCACGGCTACGACACGCAGATTCGCGTGCCGAGCTGGGTGTCGTGTGAAATCTGTCACGGCTCGGGCGCGAAGCCCGGCACCAAGCCGGAAACCTGCCCGACCTGCAGTGGCTCGGGTTCGGTGCGGATGTCGCAGGGCTTCTTCAGCATCCAGCAGACCTGCCCGAAGTGTCACGGCACCGGCACCTATATCCCCGAGCCGTGCGGCCATTGCCACGGCGCGGGCAAGGTGAAGGAAACCAAGACGCTGGAAGTGAAGATCCCGGCAGGTATCGACGACGGCATGCGAATCCGCTCGGCCGGCAACGGTGAGCCGGGCATCAACGGCGGTCCGTCGGGCGATCTGTACGTCGAGATTCACATCAAGCAGCACTCGGTGTTCGAGCGTGACGGCGATGACCTGCATTGCCAGATGCCGATTCCGTTTACTACGGCGGCGCTCGGCGGCGAAATCGAAGTGCCGACCCTTGCGGGTCGCGCGAGCTTCACGGTGCCGGAAGGCACGCAGTCGGGTAAGACGTTCCGTCTGCGTGGCAAGGGGATCAAGGGGCTGCGTTCGAGCATTGCCGGCGATCTTTACGTGCACGTGCAAGTCGAAACGCCGGTCAAGCTCACCGAGCCGCAGCGCGAGTTGCTTCAGCAATTCGAGAAGGCACTCGTGGAAGGCGGCGCGCGGCATAGCCCGCAGAGCAAGAGCTGGTTCGATCGGGTGAAGAGCTTCTTCGATTAATAGCGGTTTGATGTGGCGGTAAGCATGACGGCAGATGAGCGCGACGCAGTGTTCGCGTTGCTCGACGATTGCGACGCGACGGCGGCGCGCCGTTCGAGTCGTCTGTACACGGGTTTTGTGCATGAACGGGTTTGTGCGGACGCCGCGCAACTCGAAAATGTGTGCGAGACCGTGGCCGCGGACACACGGCGTGGTTTGCATGCCGTCGTGCTAGCCGACTATGAGTTTGGCCGGCATCTTCTGGACGGCGGCCTTTCTCACCAGGCATTGAAAGAAACGCAGCGTGGCCATGCCACGCTGCGTTTTTTATTGTTCGAACGTTGCGAGAAGCTGTCACGCGACGAGGTCGACGCGTGGCTCATGGCGCGCGACGGCGGAACCGTTGAGGCGTCGGTGGCGGGTACCGCAAACGTGCGTGCGAGCGTCGATCCAAAGCAATTTAACGAAGCGATCGATGCGATCCATGCCGCTCTGCGCGCGGGCGATTCTTATCAGGTCAACTACACGTATCGGCTTGGTTTCGATGTATTCGGCTCGCCGACCGCGCTTTATCGGCGGCTGCGAGTGCGTCAACCGGTTCCGTACGGCGCGTTGATCGGGTTGCCGGGCGACGAGTGGGTGCTGTCGTGCTCGCCGGAGTTGTTCATCGAGAAGGAAGGCTCGCTGTTGCGGGCCCGTCCGATGAAAGGTACGGCGCCGCGCTCGGAAGATCCTGCCGCAGATCGCGGCGCCGCCGATTTCCTCGCGAACGACCCGAAGAATCGCGCCGAAAACGTGATGATCGTCGACCTGTTGCGCAACGATCTGTCGCGCGTGGCGCAGACAGGCTCGGTCAGTGTGCCGGCGCTGTTTTCGGTCGAGCCGTATGCGTCGGTTTGGCAGATGACGTCGACGGTGCACGCGACGTTGCGCGCCGGCACGTCTTTCGCCGAGATCATGCGTGCGCTGTTTCCATGCGGCTCGATCACCGGTGCGCCGAAGCATCGCACGATGCAGTTGATCGAGGAGTTGGAAAGCACGCCGCGTGGCCTCTACACCGGCGCGATCGGCTGGCTCGATGCCACCACAAGCGAAAACACCTGCGGCAATTTCTGCCTATCCGTCGCGATCCGCACGTTGACCTTAACGCCGACCGCACAGCCGGGCGAACTGCAAGGCAAGATGGGGGTCGGCGCAGGCATCGTGCTCGACAGCGTCGTTGCCGACGAATATGCGGAGTGCCAATTGAAGGCCAGCTTTCTAACCGGCGCCGAGCCGGGTTTCGAGCTCTTCGAAACGATGTATGCGACGCGGGAAGAAGGCGTGCGGCATCTGTCGCGTCATCTCGCGCGACTCTCGGCGAGCGCCGCGACGCTGGGTTTCAAACTCGAAGACGAAGACGACATTCGCGCGCAAATCGCGGAGAAATGTGCGGCGTTGCCAACGCACACTCCGCACCGCATGCGACTCGCGTTGAGCAAAAACGGCGTCGCACAAATAACGACGGCAGTGCTGACGCCGTTGGCCGACGCGACGGTCGGCGTGCTGCTCGGACCGGATCACAATTTCCCCACGATGGACGCCAATGATCCGCTGCTGCGCCACAAAACCACGCGCCGCGCCGCATACGATCGCGGCTGGCGTGAAGCCGAAGCGAAGGGTGCTTTCGACACGCTGTTCTTCAACGAGCGCGGTGAGTTGACCGAAGGCGGCCGGTCGAACGTGTTTGTGAAGCTGGCGGGACGGTGGTGGACGCCGCCATTAGAGTCGGGCGTACTGCCCGGGATCATGCGAGGCGTGTTGCTGGAGGATACCGACCTTCGCGCTGCTGAACGCGTGCTGACTCGAGTCGATGTGCAGAATGCTGAAGCGCTTCTGGTGTGCAACGCGCTGCGAGGCGCGGCAAAGGCGCGCGTGCTGGGCTAAGGCGAAAGGGGCGTGGCGTCGCGACAGCCGCGCTCCCGGCTTCGGGCGCCGCATGCCGCCACGGCGGCTCAACTCTGGCGAACATGTAGCACGCGCATCACCCATCCAGACAGGCGTGCGCGCCAAGTCGATTCCCGCACGTCATGCGGTGCGGTGGCGTGCTCGCGGATTCCCGCTACGTCGATCAGGCAAAAGGGGCTCATGGTCATCTCTCTTCGGCTCGCGGCAGCGCCGCGTTAATGGGTAGACGAAGATAGACGACCACGTTTTCAGGCGATATCAGACGGGTCTCAAACAGGCGCAACCGCGCCCGATCAATGTAGTGCGCGAACGGACCGCATGTTCAGAACGTATGCTCCGGCCCCGGAAACGAACCGTCCTTCACGGCACGCACATACGCTTCCACTGCAGCTTGAATATTCGGCTGGCCCTGCATGAAATCTTTCACAAAGCGTGGCCGCTTGCCTGGGAAAATTCCCAGCATGTCGTGCAGCACCAGCACCTGACCCGAGCAATCCAGACCCGCGCCGATGCCGATCGTCGGAATCCTCAATTGCTTGGTGACTTCACTGCCGAGCAGCGTGGGAATCGCTTCTATCACGATCAGTTGGGCGCCTGCATTCTGCACGGCAAGGGAATCGCGCAGAACCTGGCTCGCGCCGGCGTCGGTCTTGCCCTGCACCTTGAAGCCACCAAACGCATGCACCGATTGCGGCGTAAGGCCGACGTGCGCGCACACCGGAATCGACCGCTCGACCAGAAAGCGCACCGTGTCCGCGAGCCACTCACCACCCTCGAGTTTCACCATCTGCGCGCCGGCGCGCATGAGTTCTACGGAACTCCTGAAGGCGTCTTCCGGCGTCCCATACGTGCCGAATGGCAGATCGGCGACCACCAGCGCCGAGGGCCGCGCCCGCGCGACGCTCGCCGTGTGATACGCGATTTCGCTGAGCGTGACCGGCAGCGTGGTCGTCTGGCCTTGCAGCACATTGCCGAGCGAGTCGCCGATCAACAGCACGTCGACGCCCGAGCGATCCAGCAGCGCGGCGAAGCTCGCGTCGTAACAGGTCAGCATGGCGATCTTTTCGCCGGCGTCGCGCATTGCCTGCAGTTTCGGCACGGTGATGGCGTTCCGGCTCGCTTCCTGCAAATAGGTCATGGGGAAATCCGTTGGAAAGAAGAGCGGCGCGTCGCTTAAAGCGACGTGCCTTTGACAAAGAATTCCTTGCGGCCGCGCATGGTTTCGATGCGTTCGGCGAGTAGCGCAAGGTCCGCGTCCGAGTCGAGCGGATTCAGGTGTTCAGCGTTGACCGTCAGCACGGGTGTGCGGTCGTAGTGATAGAAAAACTCGTTGTAGGCGTCGCAGAGCGCGTGCAGATATGCATCGGAAATCTGCAGTTCCATGGGCACCGCGCGTTTCTGGATGCGCGCGAACAGCACTTCGGGACTGGCTTGCAGGTAGACCACGAAATCCGGCGCCGGTGCGCTCACGTCGATTCGCGCGGCGAGGGCGCGATAAAGCTGCCACTCGTCTTCCTGCAGTGTCAGACGCGCGAAGATGTCGTTCTTCTGCGTCATGAAATCGGCGATCAGCGGTGTGCCCGCCACATGCGCGGCTGCCACGTCCTGGGCCTGCTGTGCGCGCTGCAACGCGAAGTGCAATTGCGTAGGCAACGCATAACGCGTGGTGTCGCGATAAAAGCGTTCGAGAAAGGGATTGTCCTGCGGCCGCTCGAACAGTTCCTGCATCGACCAGCGCTGGGCGAGCCGCCGCGCGAGCGAGGTTTTGCCGACGCCGATCGGCCCTTCGATCGCCAGATAGCCGAAGGGCGGTCGTAATTGAGGCGCAGTGACAGTGAGTGGCGGCGAATTCATTCGCAACGGCCCTTGTCCACAGTTGGGGCGCCGGCGCTCAATGCATTGAGCATCGGACACTGGCAGGGGCCCTTCACCTTTTCGATGCGTTGATCGCTCACGCCATTCAGCAGCGCCTCGGCACGGCCGTGTTGCGGGATGATCAGCGTTGGGTCGATCTCGATGAGCGGCACGAGTGCAAAGGCGCGTTCGATCAAACGTGGATGCGGCACGATCAGATCGGCTTCGTCGATCGATTGATCGCCGTATAGCAGGATGTCCAGATCGAGCGTGCGAGGGGCGTTGCGAAACGGCCGTTCACGGCCGAACTGATGCTCGATTTTGTGGCATAGCGCTAGCAGATGCCGCACGGGGAGCGTCGTGTCGACCTTCACGACACAGTTGAAATAGTCGTCACCGCCCGCGTCGATCGGGGCAGTGCGATACAGGCTCGACTTGGCGAGCACGGAGATGGTGTGCTGTTGTGCCAGGCACACCACCGCGTCTTTCAGGGTCTGGCGCGCGTCCCCGAGATTCGCGCCGAGGCCGAGATAGGCAACCGTCATGGCATAACTTCCTGCAACTATCGTTCGACGGCAATAGCCAACGCTGTGTCAGTCTTCGTGCGGGCCGTCATGACCCGCATCGCTGGCTGTGCGTTCGGCTTGCGTGCCGCCCTCCATTCCGTCGCCCGGTTTGCGGCTCCTCGCGCCACTGCTGCGCCGCCGTCGTTTTCTGGGGCTTCGGTCCTTCCCGCCTTGCGTGAGCAATGTCTCACGCGCAGCGACGTCTCCTTCGATGAACTCCGTCCACCACGCTCCGACCGACTCTTCGAGTTCGCCCGATTCGCAGCGCAACAGGAGGAAATCATACCCCGCTCTAAATCTTTGGTGTTCCAGCAGCTTCAGCGCGCTTCTTCCCGAGCGTTTCTCCAGGCGCAGCTGCAGACCCCAGATCTCGCGCATATCCGACGAAAAGCGCTTGTGGATCGCGAGTTTCTCGGTTTGCATGTCGAGGACTTCGTCCATCGCGCGATGCAGGGCCGGCACCGGATATTCACCGTTCGCTTCAAATTGCTGCCAGCGCGTCTGCACGTCGTGCCACAGCAGCGTGGCGAACAGGAAGCCCGGCGAAACCGGTTTGCCGGCGCGCACGCGGGCGTCCGTATTGGTCAGCGCGAGCGTGATAAATTTCTCGCCGATCGGCTGCTCCAGGACCACGTCGAGCAGCGGCAGCAGACCGTGATGCAGGCCTTCCTGGCGCAGACGTTTCAAACAGGCAAGCGCGTGGCCCGACAGCATCAGCTTGAGCATCTCGTCGAACAGACGCGCGGCCGGCACGTTGTTGATCAGATCGGCCATTTTGGCGATCGGTGCGCGGGTCGTGTCTTCGATCTCGAACTCGAGCTTGGCGGCGAAACGCACCACACGCAGCATGCGCACTGGATCTTCGCGATAGCGCGTGGCCGGGTCGCCGATCATGCGCAACAGACGCGCGCGCATGTCGGCCATGCCGTTGTGATAGTCCAGCACGGTTTGCGTGGCCGGATCGTAGTACATCGCGTTGATCGTGAAGTCGCGGCGCGTGGCGTCTTCGTGCTGCTCGCCCCAGACGTTGTCGCGCAGCACGCGGCCGCTGGCGTCCACCGCGTGCGTGCGGCGGTCGAGCTCGTCGCGCTTCAGGCGGCGCGGCGGCGCCGCGTCGGCTGCGGGCGGATCGACCAGCGCGCGGAACGTGGAGGTTTCGATGATTTCCTGGCCGAACTGCACGTGCACGATCTGGAACCGGCGGCCGATGATGCGCGCGCGGCGGAACAGCTTCTGCACCTGTTCTGGCGTGGCGTCGGTTGCGACGTCGAAGTCTTTCGGCTTGATGCCGAGCAGCAGATCGCGCACCGCACCGCCGACGATAAACGCGCGATGCCCCGCTTCCTGCAGACCCTCGGTGACGCGAATCGCGTTCCTCGAGATCAGCGACTGATCGATGCCATGCACGTCGTGCGGAATGATGACCGGCACGTCGGGGTCCCGCACGGTTTTGGCGGCCGGGCGCGCCGGTTTGCGGCGCGCTTTGGTGGCGCTGGACGCGTTGCGTGCCGGCGCCTCGCCGGCTTCGTCTGCTTCGGCGGGCGGGGTGTCGTCAGCGGGCGCCGGGTCCTGGCCGAATAGCTTGCGGATAAGTTTTTTGATCACGAGGGTTGAAAGAGTTCGAGGATGCGCCAGCCTTTGGCCTGCGCATGGGCGCGCAATGTGTCGTCGGGATTGGTCGCGATCGGATCGGTGACCTTTTCGAGCAGGGGGATGTCGTTGTGCGAGTCGCTATAGAAATAGCTGTGCTCGAAGTCGCTCCAGGTCTTGCCGAGCGATGCCAGCCACGCCTCGGTACGGACGATCTTGCCTTCCTTGTAGCTCGGCGTGCCGGTGGGGCGGCCGGTGTACGGCGAATGCGGCTGGCCGTCGACGGTTTCCGCTTCGCAGGCAATCAGCGCGTCGACGCCGAACGCCTGCGCGATCGGACGGGTGATGAATTCGTTGGTTGCCGTGACCACGCAGCAGAGATCGCCGGCTTCACGGTGCTCCCTGACCAGCTCCAGCGCGACCGGAAAGATCGCCGGCTTGATTACTTCATGCATGTACTGCGCGTGAAGGTCGGCGAGCTCGGCGCGCGTGTACTTGGCGAGCGGCGTGAGCATGGCGATCAGATAAGCGTGAATGTCCAGCTTACCGGCCTTGTAGTCGGCGAAAAAGCGGTCGTTTTCACGAGCGAAGTTTTCGGCGTCGACCATGCCTTGTTTCACCATGAAGCGGCCCCATTCGTGGTCGCTGTCGGTGGGAATGAGGGTGTGGTCGAGGTCGAAGAGTGCGAGGTTAGCCATGGGGGCCTATTTTACTTGAAGCGGCGGCGGGGGACGCGGATGAGGCGGATGAAGGCGGCGCGGCTCGCCGATCGTCGGCGTCGGGCGAGGCCAGCATGGTGCGCAGGAGCGGCAGCGTAACCGCGCGTTTCTGTTCGAGCGAGAAGCGGTCGAGCGCGTCGAGCAAGGCCATCAGACTCGGCATATCGCGGCGAAAATGCGTGAGCAGGTAGGCGGGGACGTCGTCGGCGAGCATGATGCCGCGCTCGCGCGCCGCGTGTTTCAGCACCGCGGCCTTGCCTTCGTCCGGCAGCGGCGCGAGATGAAACACGAGGCCCCAGCCTAGACGGGTGCGCAGATCTTCACGCACCGTCATGCCGATCGGTGCTGCATTGCCCGCGGCGACGAGCGCGCTGGTGGGATGCGCACGCACTTCGTTAAACAGATTGAACACGGCAATCTGCTGTGCCGCAGACAGGCCGTCGCAATCGTCGATCGCATACAGCGCGACGCGCGGGTCGAACGTGAAAGCGGCGAGGCTGCTTTGTGGACCGGCAAAACGTGCATGACCCGGCGGCGCTTCGTGGACCAGCGCCTGCAGCAGATGCGTGCGCCCGCTGCCGGCTTCGCCCCAGACATAGAAGGTGCGATCGGCCACTGGCCCGGCCGCGAGCGCGTTGTCGAGCTCGCGCAGCCGCGTGACCAGCTCGGCGTTGGCGCCGGCGAAGAAATTGTCGAATGTCGATGGCGGCGGGGTGCCGAGATCGAGCGTCAGTTGACGAAGCACAGTAGGTTAATGCCGAAAATGAGGCTTAGGCCGCAAATGGCCCGGATCGCGGGCCCTAAAACGTCCCTAAACAGTCAATGAGCAGTCAATGAGCAGTCAATGAGCAGTCAATGAGCAGTCAATGAGCAATCAGTGACTCAGTTGTTGTAAAGCGTGCTCGTCAGATAGCTTTGACGCAACTCGCGCATGGCTACCGACAGAATGGCGCTGACCGGCAACGCCAGCAACACACCGAAAAAGCCGAACAGTTGGCCGAACGCGAGCAACGCGAAGATTACCGCGAGCGGGTGCAGGCCGATCCGTTCGCCGACGAGGCGCGGCGTGAGATAAAAGCTCTCCACGATCTGGCCGACGCCGTAAATCAGCGCGACCGCGCCGAAGCCGTACCAGTCGCCGAACTGCAGCAGCGCCGCGAGGAGCGCCAGCGCCAGACCGGTTGCAAAACCGATGTACGGGATGAACACGGCGAGGCCCGTGAAAATACCCACCGGCAGCGCAATCTCGAAGCCGGCGATGGTCAGCGCAATCGCATAATAGACCGCGAGTACGCCCATCACGAGCAGCTGGCCGCGCAGGTATTGCGACAGCATCTGGTCCATGTCGCGCGCGAGTTGCAGCGTCTTGTCGAGCCAGCGGCGCGGCACCGTGCTCTGCATGCGAGCGAGCATGCGGTTCCAGTCGTACAGCAGATAAAACAGCACGAGCGGCACCATCACGAGATTGCCGACCACCGTCATCATCACGTTGCCGCTGGTGCGAACAGAGGTCCATACGTAGAGCGCGACCTGCTGCGCGCTGCCTTCGAGCTGGCCCATCACGAGATCGCGGATGCTGGCGAAATCGAGCGAGTCGGCGAGGCCCAGCAGCGCCAGCTTGGGTTGCAGCCAGGCGCTCACGTGGGCGAACAGCACGGGCACCTGCTGTTTCAGTTGCGGCCCTTCTTTCTGGATGACGGCCAGCACCAGCAGTACGAGCAGCGTCATCAGCAACGAGAACAGCAGCATCATGAGCAAGGCGGCGAGTCCGCGCGGCACGCGCCGGCGCACCATCCACGCGACGCCCGGTTGCAGAATGTACGCGAGAATGGCGCCCAGCAGGAACGGCGTGAGGACCGGGCTCAGGAGCCAGAGCAGAATGCCGACGACTAGCGCGATCGCCAGCCAGATAAAGGCGCGGCGCTGCACAGGTGTCAGGATCGAGGAGTTCTGTTGCAAAGTTATTTCCCTGGTGTCGTCGTGACCGGAGGATTCAGGATGATTCAAATTCCAGCCAGCCGGCCGGCAACTGTATGGGATCAGAGTAAGCGCTGAAGCGCCAACTCTGGTCGGCATCGGGTAAAATCGCATTTTACCGACCTTCGAGCGCTTCCCCATGAATCAACCGAAATCCGCCCCGAATTCAACTGATTCGGCCCAAGGTTTGTCGTATCGCGACGCTGGCGTGGACATCGACGCAGGCGACGCCCTTGTCGACGCGATCAAGCCCTTTGCCAAAAAGACGATGCGCGACGGCGTACTGGGTGGCATCGGCGGGTTTGGCGCGCTGTTTGAAGTGCCGAAGAAATATAAGGAACCGGTGCTGGTTTCCGGCACCGACGGTGTCGGCACCAAGCTGCGCCTCGCATTCCAACTGAACAAACATGACACCGTCGGCCAGGATCTGGTGGCGATGAGCGTGAACGACATTCTGGTTCAGGGCGCTGAGCCGCTGTTCTTCCTCGATTATTTCGCCTGCGGCAAGCTGGACGTCGGTACCGCGGCAACGGTCGTGAAGGGTATCGCGCATGGTTGCGAACTGTCGGGTTGCGCGCTGATTGGCGGCGAGACGGCTGAAATGCCGGGTATGTATCCGGACGGTGAATACGATCTGGCCGGTTTTGCGGTCGGTGCGGTGGAAAAGAGCAAGATTATCGACGGCAGCACGATCGCCCCCGGCGATGTGGTGCTGGGCCTGGCCTCCAGCGGCATCCATTCGAATGGTTTTTCGCTGGTGCGCAAGATCATCGAGCGCGCACAGCCGGATCTGAATGCGGATTTCGACGGCCGCTCGCTGGCCGATGCGCTGATGGCGCCCACGCATATTTATGTGAAGCCTTTGTTGGCCTTGATGCAGCAGATCGCTGTGAAGGGTATGGCGCATATCACCGGCGGTGGTTTGGTCGAGAACATTCCGCGCGTTTTGCGTGAAGGTCTGACGGCTGAGCTGGATCAGCATAGCTGGCCGATGCCGCCGCTGTTCTCGTGGCTGCAGAAGCACGGCGGCGTGGCGGATGCGGAAATGCACCGTGTGTTCAACTGCGGGATCGGCATGGCGGTGGTGGTTGCAGCTGCGGATGCTGACGCTGCGATCGCATCTTTGTCGGCGGCTGGCGAGCAGGTCTGGAAAATCGGCGTGATTCGCGAAAGCGCGCCCGGTGAAGCGCAGACGGTAGTCGTGTAACCAGCCTCAGCTTGACCCAAGGCTGGTTTGCCTGCGCGGCGTACAGAAAGAACGCGCCGCGCGGGTGAAACCTCAAGTTAGCTCTTCAATCAAACTCACGACCTGCCCAGTAGCATTGGGGTCGCAGCAATCAACAACAACCCGCTCTGTCATGCTGCGCAGCCATGTGAGCTGTCGTTTGCACAATTGCCGGGTAGCAAACACCCCCTTGTCTCGCATGGTCGAGTAATCGACCGCTCCGTCGAGATATTCCCAGGCCTGCCGATATCCCACGCAGCGCATGGACGGCATCTCGGGCAATAAATCTCCGCGCTCGCGCAATTTCACCACTTCGTCGATAAAGCCGTCAGCCAGCATGGCGTCGAAGCGCTTTTCGATGCGCGCATGCAGCCAGCTCCGATCGGATGGCTCGAGCGCAATGGGCACAAAGCGCCAAGCCAAAGCGGCGTCATCCGTTTGTGCGGGCGCGGCTAGCAGAGTGGACATTGCTTGCCCTGTCAGCATGAAAACTTCGAGCGCGCGTTGAATTCGCTGCGAATCGTTCGGCGCGAGGCGTGCGGCCGTAACGGGGTCGACAGCGGCAAGCCGCGCATGCATTGCCGGCCAGCCGTCGCGTGCGGCATCGGCGTCGAGTGTCGCGCGAACATCGGCATCGGCGGTGGGCAGGTCGTTTAGCCCTTGAGTGAGCGCCTTGTAGTACAGCATTGTTCCGCCGACCAACAACGGCAGCCGTCCGCGCGCGCTGATCTCGCCGATCAGGCGCAACGCGTCACTGCGAAATTCCGCCGCCGAATATGCGTCCGTCGGATCGACGATGTCGATCAGATGATGCGGCGCCACCGCGCGTTCTTCCGCTGTCGGCTTGGCGGTGCCGATATCCATCTCGCGGTACACCAGCGCCGAATCGACACTGATGATTTCCACCGGCCGCCGTGCGGCCAGCGCCAGCGCGGCAGCGGTTTTGCCGGACGCGGTCGGGCCGAGCAGGCAAGGGATCGGCGTGGGTGTGCGTGAAATGCTTGAGGTCATGGGCAAGACGGCGCGCACCAAATCAACGTAATCAGGCGCACCGTCATTGCCCACGCATGAACAGCCGATCGAGATCGGACAGCGTCAACTGATACCACGTCGGACGCCCGTGGTTGCATTGGTCGGCGCGCTCGGTCGCCTCCATCTGGCGCAGCAGGGCGTTCATTTCGTCGAGAGTCAGACGCCGGTTCGCGCGCACCGCGTGATGGCAGGCGAGCGTGCCGAGCAGTTCGTGCTGACGCTCGGTCAATACGCGTGAACCACCGAACGCATGCAGGTCCGTGAGGACCGCACGGGCCAGCGCCTGCAGATCGGCGTCTTTCAGCAACGCGGGGACGGCACGGATCGCGAGCGTAGTTGGCGACAGTACGGCGAGGTCGAAGCCGAGTGCGTCCAGCGTGTCACGCTCTTCTTCGACCGTGCCGATTTCGATCGGATCGGCCTGCATGGTCTGCGGGATCAGCAGCGGCTGCACGGCAATCGTGCGATCGGCTAGCGCGTTCTTGAACTGCTCGTACAGGATGCGTTCGTGCGCCGCGTGCATGTCGACAATCACGAGGCCATGCGCGTTCTGCGCGAGCACATAGATGCCGTGAATCTGGCCGAGGGCAAAGCCCAGCGGCTGCTCGTCCGAGACATTGAACGCAGGCGATGTGTACGGCCCTGAGGCGTTGTACGGGGACGGCGCTTCCGTAGCCGAGTCGCGCGCTTCGAAGAGCGTCGCGCCTTCCGCTGTGCCGGTGTTCGTGTCTCTACGGCCGAAAAGGGCGTCGTAGAAGGCCAACGGTTGGGCAACCGGTAGCGTGCCTTGTGTCATGCGCGCCTGACGCATCCAGGTATTGCCCGGCTGCGAGGATCCGCCACCAAAGCCGCCGCCGAAGCCGCCTGCGCCAGCACCGGTGCCAAAGCCACCGCCGCTTCCAACGCCCGCGCCGCCGAGCGGTGTAGCGCCGAACGAAGCCGGACCACCCAGAGACGCTTCCAGATGCGCCGCGTGCCCACCGGCGGTCGTTTCCGGCGACGCGCCCGCGTGCCGCGCCAACGCACGCTGCACGGCGTGGAATACGAACTGGTGAATCGAGCGTGAATCGCGAAACCGCACTTCGATTTTCGACGGATGCACGTTCACATCGACCGCTTCTGGCGGCAGATCGAGAAACAGCACGTAGGACGGATAGCGGTCGCCGTGCAGCACATCTTCGTAGGCGGCGCGCACGGCGTGCGTGAGCAGCTTGTCGCGCACGAACCGGCCATTGACGAAGAAATACTGCTGATCGGCGCGTCCGCGGCTCGCGGTCGGCAAGCCGGCGCAGCCGTAGACGGCGAGGGGTCCAGCGGATTCGTCGAGCGGCAAATGAGCCGTCGCAAAGGTCTCGCCGAGGATCTTGGCAACCCGCGCGGGCGGTTCGCTGGCGTTCCAGTGTTCGACCGCCTTACCGTTGTGTAGGACCGAAATCGCCACATCCGGCCGCGCCAGCGCAGCGCGGCGAATCTGTTCGAGGCAATGGCCGAGTTCGGTCTGCTCGCTTTTGAGGAATTTGCGGCGCGCGGGCGTGTTGAAGTACAGCTCGCGGACTTCGATCGTGGTGCCCTGGGTGCCCGCGGCGGGGCTGAGCACTCCGGTCTGCGCGTCGACGCGCACGGCGTGCGGTGCGTCGGCCGTGCGGCTCGTGATGGCCATCTGCGCGACGGATGCAATCGACGCCAGCGCCTCACCGCGAAACCCCAGCGTGGCAACCGCTTCCAGTTCGGCGAGCGAGCGGATCTTGCTGGTCGCGTGACGCATCAGCGCGAGCGCGAGCTCGTTTTCGGGGATGCCGCAGCCGTCGTCGGTGATAGAGATGCGTTTGACGCCGCCTTCGTCGAGCAGGATGCGCAGCGTCTGCGCGCCGGCGTCGAGCGCATTTTCCAGCAATTCCTTGACCACCGAGGCCGGCCGCTCGACCACTTCGCCGGCGGCAATCTGGCTGATCAACTGATCGGGCAGGGGCTGGATCGCCCGCAACGGGCGTGGGACGGGCGCTGCGGCGGAAACTGCGGCCGCGTCGGCGGTGCCGGCAGGCGTTTCGGAGAATTCTGACATGGCGAAATTATAGCGATTCGGCGCGAACAGGCTGGATGCGGGCCGAAGGTAGGAATCGCCGCGGTCTTGCGGCCGGGGACCACAGAACTGCCGAATCGCTGCGCGGCGCCGAAATTGCCCGCATGCGGCAGTTTTTTAATCGCAGCCGGGCACTTTCGGTATCATGACGCGGTCAATTTCCGGCGGCGAGCACGCGCTCGCTGCGCATCGCCCGCAAGGCTGCTGACGCGGCCGCTCCCGGCACGCTCACATTCGCTTAATAAAGGACGCTTTTTGGACACGCTGCTACAGTTCGCCAACCTTGTCTTGCACATCGACAAGTTTCTGGGAGTCTTTATTCACGAGTACGGCGCCTGGGTTTATGCGGTGCTGTTTCTGATCGTGTTCTGCGAAACCGGGCTGGTCGTTCTGCCGTTTTTGCCGGGCGATTCGCTGCTGTTCATCGGTGGCGCTTTTTGCGCGACCGGTGAGATGAATCTCGGTTTGCTGATCGTGCTGCTGCTCATCGCTGCGGTCGTCGGCAACACGGTGAACTACATGGTCGGGCGGTCTATCGGGCCTCGGGTGTTCAACTCGCACATCCCTTTCCTTGAACGCTTCCTCGACCGCAGCGCGCTGCAGAAGACTCATAACTTCTACGAAAAACACGGCGGCAAGACCATCGTGCTGGCGCGTTTCATTCCGGTGGTGCGGACTTTCGCGCCATTCGTGGCGGGCGCGTCGGAGATGACGGTTAGCCGGTTCCAGCTTTTCAATATTCTGGGTGCGCTGCTTTGGGTGTTGTTGCTAGTGTTTCTCGGTTACTTCTTTGGCAACATTCCGTTCATCCGTCAGTATTTGAACCTGATCGTGCTGGTGGGTATCGGCGCGGCCGTGGTGCCGGTTGTGCTCGGCGCGGTATGGAAGATGACACGTAAAAACGCCGCGGCCAAGCCGGGTAGCCACTAACGCTTCACCTAGTAAGAAGCTGAACGAACAAACGGCGTCGCGAATCTCGCGACGCCGTTTTCGTTTTGCGCTCTGGCGTCTGATCGGTTGAAGCGCTGAGACAGCGAAGAACGCTTCACCTTAGCGGACGTCGGGCTGGATCTAGAGACCTACTAAACCCCGATCATGCTCAACTGACGATGCGCGGTGCAATCGGTGTTTCCGGTGTCGGATAGCCTGCATCCTTGAAGGTCTGGATGATCGCGCGGTTGGTGTCGAAGTAGACCTGCCAATAGTGGTCGGTGTGCGTGTAGGGCCGCACGCACAGTAGCGGTCCTTCTGGCGTGAAGCTTAGTACTTCGATATCCGGTGCGGGACTCTCGGCCACGTTGGGGATCTGCGTAACAGCCGCCTTCAACCGGACCATCGCATCCGTAGGATCGACGCCGTTCGCAATCTTCGCGGTCAGCTCGACGCGCCGCACCGGCAATGCGCTGTAGTTCGAGATTGTGTCCGAAAAGATCTTGTTGTTGCCCACAATGGTTACCACGTTGTCGGGCGTTACGATGGTCGTGCCGAATAGCCCCAGTTCCGAGACCGTGCCCGTGACGCCGCCCGCCATCACGAAATCTCCCACCTTGAACGGCCGCAGCACCTGCATGAAGATGCCTGCCGCGAAATGGGCGAGCAAGCCGCCCCACGCCGTGCCGATTGCAAGGCCGAGGCCGGCGAGCAACGCGGCGAACGAAGTAGTCTGGACGCCGAACACCTGCAGGATTGCAAGGATCAGCAGCAGGTTCAGCAGTGCGCCGAGAATCGAACCGAGGTAATGAGCGAGTGTTGGATCGACGCGGCCGTTTTTCGACAACAGTTTGCGAAGCAAGCCGGTGATGAGGCCAATGACCCACCGGCCGACGATCCACAAGACAATTGCGCCGAGTACCTTGGTGCCGAGGTCGATGCCTCGGGTCATGATGAATACGCGTACGGTTTCGAGATCCAAGATGTTCCTCGCTGGTTGAGTTGCCTTCGACTGATTGAACGGCGGTAGTGCAATACAGCGGCAAATGCCCGGCGACGGGCGCACACGGTAAATCTCGGTCTTCGAAAGTTATACGCGACGGCGCGCGCAACCGCAAGGTCCGTTCCTGTTGATGATGCGGATTGCGTAATGGAAGAAAGCGGGCTGCGTGGGCTTACATCGGCAGATGAGATTCGGAATACGGGGACGTTCGAATGACCAGCGTGTTGTGGTTAGTTTTGACGGTGCGCGCGCGACGTGCCACGTAGCGCGACGCCAATGCGGCAATGGCTGCAAGCGCATACGCGCCGGCGCGTTCGAAGAACGCGGTAGGCGTGCTGAATCTGCCGTAGCGGCTCTGCGCATCGGCGAACACGAGGAAGGTCAGCGCGGCGTCGAGTAGCAAGGCGGCAGAAACCAGCGCTACGAAAATGTGCGCGCCATTGAGCGCAGCGCTGGGTACGAGCCGGTTGCACAGATGACATGCGCTCAGCACGATAGCGAGCAAAACGAGGTTTGAGACGAGGTCGAACAGAAAATTGGTCATGTTGACGGAATGAAAGCGCAGAGGTATGTGGCGTTGCCAAAGCGTTTGCTCACGCAGCGTTGCAGCGTGATTCGCAGAATCGGCGGCGATCATTGCACGTCTTTATGTCTCAATAAATATCAATGTTCGGAGTCCGTTGTATCTGTTCAGGATCGGAGAGGCGTGATGTAAGAGAGGTCTCGTGGTTGCGTGAGGTTTTGTGATTGACGCTGTGAGAATGCTTCGCGCGCGTGTAAAGGGTGCGGCGATATCGTTTCGATTTCACCGATTTCGCTCATCACTCAAACGGCGTTTTCGCGACGTCATTCGGTCGGGGTGATGCGAGCGATACGGTGTGAACGGTGAGGGCGTGATTCGCCCGGACCTCGCGCGGATTCGAGCCGCAAAAAGAAAAGGGCTTGCGACGCTGACGCGTGCAAGCCCTTGAATCTTTTGGTAGGCCGTACGGGATTCGAACCTGTGACCAACGGATTAAAAGTCCGCTGCTCTACCAGCTGAGCTAACGACCCAAAAGAGAAGCGAGATTATAGCGATGACACCCGCAGGTTGTCAACCCATGGTGGTGGGTCGAATTTTCTGCACTTCAGATAGTGAAAAGCCCAAGGTATCGCTACCCTGGGCTTTCCAGCGAGAGGCGCGCGTGACTATTGATTTGAAGACTGCGTGGCCACTGCGCGTTACATCAACTGCCAAACCTTGTACGACTGACTACTTGATCTGCGACAGCTTGCTCTGAGCCGACTGCGCGACGTCCGTGCCGCTGTACTGCGCAACGATCTGCTCCAGCGTCTTCTTGGCCGCAGCCTTCTGACCTTGCTCGAGCTGATTGTTCGCAATCGCGAGCAACGCTTCCGGCGCACGTGGATGCTGCGGATACTTGGCCACCACACCTTGCCAGGTCGCCGTCGAGCCCTTGTAGTCACGCAGCGCGTACAGCGCGTTGCCGAGCCAGTACTGCGCGGTCGGCTGGTAGGGGCTGTTCGGAAACTTGGCGATGAAGCTGCGGAACGACGCCGCCGCATTCTTGAAGTCGCCGTTGCGGAACTGCTGTGAAGCCGCGTTGAACGAATCGGTTTCACCCGGCTGCACCTCACCCTGGACGCCGTCCACCGTCTGTTGCTGCGGCTCGAATTTCTTCAGGCGCGTGTCCAGGTCGGTGTAGTAGTCCTTCTGCTGTTTTTGCAGCGTGGTGAGTTGGTTGCCCATATCTTCGTTCTGCCCACGCAACGTCGCGACCTGCTGATTCAGCTGATCGAGGCGGTTGGACTGATCGAGGATCGTGCGTTGTGCGGCCGACAGCTGGCTCGACAGGCTATCGGTCTTCGAGCGCAGATCGAGAATGGCCTGACGGGCCTGATCGTCGTCGAAGATGCCTGCATGCGCGGGCACAGCCGCGAAGGCCGTGCCCGCGACGCAGGCCGCTGCGGCAAACCGCAGCCAGGAGAAACGATGCGTCATTCGGCTCATCACCTGTTACTTACTGTTGGTACACGAGGTCGGCGCGGCGATTTTGTGCCCACGACGATTCGTCATGACCGGTAGCTTGCGGCTTTTCCTTGCCGAGGCTCACGGCTTCCATTTGCGAGTCCGTCACGCCCATCAGCGACAGCGAACGGCGAACCGCTTCTGCACGCTTCTGGCCGAGTGCCAGGTTGTATTCGCTGGTGCCGCGTTCGTCGGTGTTGCCCTGGATCAGGACGTGACGTTGCGGATGGCTCTTCAGGTATTGCGCGTGTTGTTGCAGCAGCGATTGATAGTCGTCCTTGACCGAGTAGCTGTCGAAGTCGAAGTAGATGCTGCGCTTGGCGAGCGGGCTGTTCGGATCGTTCAGCGGATCGACGTTGACCTGAGCGACATCGGTCGGATTCGGTTGCGTCGAAACTGCGCCACCCTTGTTAGCGTTTTCGTCGAGCTTGACGCCCGAGTGACATGCGGCCAGCGCACCGACCATCAATACGGCAAATGCGAAACGAAGTTTTGACATCATTTTGTTACTCTCCTTGTGTTGTTGCATGAACGTTACTGCATAAACGGGCCCCAGGATGGCTCGCGTACGCTGCCACCCTGAACGGACAGGACCTGCCGAGTGCGACCGTCGGTCGATACTGCGGCCAACACGCCACGGCCGTTCACCTCTGTGGCGTAAAGAATGTACTGACCGTTCGCCGCGAAGCTCGGCGATTCGTCGTGTGTGGTGTCCGTCAGGCCCGTTGCCGTGTTGCCTTGCAGGTCCTGGATATACAGCTTGAAGCCGCCGCCGACGCGCGAGATATAGGCGAGCTGCTTGCCGTCCGGGCTTACGCGCGGGCTGGTGTTGTAGCTGCCCGTGAAGGTCACGCGTTGCGCGGCGCCGGCGTTTTCGCCTTGGGCCGACATCTTGTAGATCTGCGGTTGACCGCCGCGGTCGCTGGTGAAATAGATCGACTGGCCGTCAGGAGAGAAGCACGGTTCGGTGTCGATCGAGCTGCCTTGCGTCAGGCGCCGCAGGCCGCTGCCGTCTGCATTGACGGCGAAAATCTGTGTGTTGCCGGTGCGTGAGAGCGCGACGGCTAGCGTGCGGCCGTCCGGCGACCATGCCGGCGCACTGTTGTTACCCTTCTGGTCCGATACGACCACGCGCCGGCCCGTAGGCAGGTCGTGGATGTAGACGATCGGCTTCTTCTTTTCGAACGAAACGTAAGCGACCTTGGTGCCGTCAGGCGACCATGCCGGCGAGATGATCGGCTCGGGGCTCGACAGCGCGATGTGCGCGTCCTGGCCGTCCGAATCGGAGATCTGCAACTGATAACGGCCACCGGTCTTGATGACGTACGAGAGGCGCGTGGCGAACACACCGCGGCCGCCCATCAGCTTCGCGTAGATATAGTCCGCGACTTTGTGCGCACTCATGCGCAAGCCGCTTTCCGGGCTCACCAGCACGAGGCCACCCAGGCTTTCGCCCTTGACGGTGTCGTACAGCTTGAAGCGCACTTCGTACTGGCCGTTCGGCAAACGGTTCACGCTGCCCGACACGAACGCGTTGGCGCCCTTGGCCTTCCAGCTGCCGAGGTCGACGGAATCGGTTTCTGCGACGGGCGTGCTGCCCGCGTCGATATTCGTGAATTTGCCGCTGCGTTGCAGATCCTGACGCACGATCGTACTGACCTGCTGCGGCGAGTTCGCTTCATTGGCGAAATTCGCCGTTGCGATTGGAAACTGGGTGGACCCGACGCCTGTCACGAGGACGTTGAGTTGTGCGTGGGCGGCGCCGCCGACGGCGATCAAACACGATGCTACAAGTGTCCGCAGGCCTAGCTTGGTCATCAAACTCATGCTGAATGGTTTCCCCAAAAACGGTTTTACTAACACTTCATGACAGCAGAGAGACCCGAAAACAACTAATTCGTTCCCGGCCACGCCGCGCTGGGCGGGGCGCGGCGTCTGCTGTCAACTGACTGTCAAACTGTTGCAATCAACCTGCTGGGCGCAACGTAATCTTGAAGCTGGTCGGCGTCTTCCCGTCGATGTCCTGAGGCATCGGATTGGAACGCTGGACGGCCCGCAGTGCCGCATCGTCCCACGCCGAGTTACCGCTGCTGTGCGCGATCTGCGCGTCCAGCAGCGTGCCTGTCGGCGAGCAGCGCACGGAGATGACTGTCTCCAGACCTTCCGTTTCGCCACCCCACGAGATGTTCGGACGCACCACACGGCGCACCTTGTCCGCGTAACCCGGCGATGTCGCCGTGCCACCCGAGCCGCTACCTGTGCCGCTCTTCGCAAGTCCATTGCCGGTCGAGCCAGGAGCGCCCGCCGAACCTTGCATCTGGGCCAGCCGTGCACGACGTTCCGCGTCCAGCTTCTTGGCTTGCGCCGCTGCATCGGCCTGCGCCTTGGCCTTCGCCGCTTTCTGCGCATCAGCCTTCTTCTGCGCCTCAGCGTCGGCCTGTTTCTGCTGTTCCTGCTGCTGCTTTTGCTGATCGGCCAATTGCTGCTGTTTCAGCTTGTCGGCCTGCTGCTGTTGCTGTTGTTGCAACTGTTTCTGCTTGGCCGCCGCGGCTTTTTGCGCAGCCTGATCGGCTGCCAGTTGCTGCTGGCGCTTCGCCTCGGCTTCCTGCTGGGCTTGCAGCTTCTGCTGACGCAGTTGCTCGGCCAGTTGCGCCTGACGGGCCGCTTCCTGCTGCTGGCGTTTCTTTTCCTGCAGCGCGATGTCGGCCTGTTCATCCGGCAGCGGCGGGGCAGGGGCGACAGGAACGGGTGGCGGTGGGGGCGGGCGCGGAATAGCCGAATCCGGCACCTCGGTCCACAGTTCTGCTTCCGCGCCTTCAGGCGTGCTGTTCTGCCATTGAATGCCGTGATACAGGAAGAACCCGAGCAGCGCGTGCATCACCAGGGCGAACACAAAGGCTCGCCAGGTGCCGCGTTCACGCGGCGGCTGAAGCGGGTATTCGGAATTCTTGCGGATCATTGTGATTTGACGAGCAATCCAACGCGCTTGACACCCTGAGCCTTCAACTCGGACATCACGTTCATCACGACTTCGTACTTCACGGTCTTGTCGGCGGCGATCACGACAGGCTGGTCAGGGTGCGACTGCGCGCGGTCCGCGATAAAGCCGTGCAGATCGGCCTTGGTCATGTCTTCCTGCTGCTGCGCGCCCGCGTCGTCCTTGTATTTGACGCTCATATTGCCGTCCGCGCGAATATTGACGATCACCGGCGGGGTCTGCTGCTGAGGCGCGGAGCCGCCGACGGTCGGCAGATTGACGATCGACGGGGCGACGAGCGGCGCGGTCACCATGAAGATCACGAGTAGCACGAGCATCACGTCGATGTACGGCACGACATTGATGTCGGCCATCGCGCGGCGCTGACGGGAGCCGCGCATGCTGGAGGAAGAGCCTGCCATCGTGGACTCCTTACTGTGCCTGACGCTGCAAAATGTTCGAGAACTCTTCGATGAAGGTCTCGAAGCGGATCGCCAGACGGTCGATGTCGTGTGCGTAGCGGTTGTAGGCGACCACGGCGGGAATCGCCGCGAACAGGCCGATTGCGGTGGCGGTCAGCGCTTCGGCAATGCCTGGAGCTACGTTCGCAAGCGTAGCCTGCTGCACGTTGGCGAGGCCGCGGAACGCATTCATGATCCCCCACACCGTGCCGAACAGACCGATATACGGGCTGACCGAGCCGACCGACGCGAGAAATGCCAGATTTGCCTCGAGCACGTCCATTTCACGCTGGAACGCGGCGCGCATGGCGCGGCGTGCGCCGTCGAGAATCGCGCCCGAATCGTTCAGGCGCTTTTCCTTGCCCTTCAGGAATTCGCGCATGCCGGACTCGAAAATCCGTTCCAGTGCGCCGATCGTGTGGCGGTTGTTCGCGGCGCTCTGATAGAGCGCCTGCAGGTCGCCGCCCGACCAGAAATCGCGTTCGAAGCGTTCAGTTTGCGCGCGCGCCCGGCGGATCGCAAACCACTTGCGGAAGATGAAAGTCCACGACAACAGCGACAGCAGAAGCAGCAGCGCCATGACGGCCTGCGCCAGCAGGCTCGCATTGAGTACGAGAGAAACGATCGACAGATCTTGTGTAGTGTTCATAAAGGTTCGTTTTAACGTCCCGGAAGGGGGCGTCCGGCTGCAAGGTCACTCGAAGCTTGCCGTGAGCAAAACGGAAGCATCGGCGATATTGCAAGCCGAACCATGCTTTGTGTTGCTTGATCGATACGAGTTCACTGGCCCCGTAACAACGGGGTTCAGTCGTTGTCCGTTGACATGCCACCGTCGTTCACGCCCGGCCCACGCCGCAAAGCCGCGAGAACCGGCGGAGGAATCGCGACCGGCCGCAGCGCAATGCGCTCGACGCAGCCGACCCGGATGGAACCGGTAGCAAGCAGCGTGCCGTCCCGCCATGCTTCCTGCGCAAAATCGACCGACGCGCGGCCAAGACGTTCGATTCGGCTCACCACTTTGACGACATCGTCGAGCCGGGCCGGTGCCCGATAGTCGACTGCGGTGCTGCGCACGATGAAAATTGCGCCCGATTCGCCGGCGAGACGGTTCTGGTCGACGCCGCACGCGCGTAGCCATTCGGTGCGCGCACGTTCGAAAAACTTCAGATAATTCGCGTAAAACACGATGCCGCCGGCGTCGGTATCTTCGTAGTACACGCGGATTGGCCACGTGAAGCCGATTTCCGTGCCGGGCTGGCTGGTCGACATATTCATGCGGCGCATTTTACCGGAACGCACACCCCGAGGTCTGTTTCAAGATGTGCGCCCCGTCTGGCGGGCCTCAGCCGGGATTTCAGCCGCGATGAACGGACAAAGCGGAGAAGGATTGGGCCACCGGCATCAGCTCGATCGTGTTGATGTTGACGTGAGCGGGACGCGTGGCGATCCAGTAGATCGAGTCGGCGATATCTTCGGGTGTCAGCGGTTGTACGTTCTCGTACATCTTGGCCGCTTTTTCGTCGTTGCCGCGGAAACGCACGTTCGAGAACTCGGTGCCGCCGCACAGGCCCGGCTCGATGTCCGTCACGCGCAGTGCCGTGCCGGCCAGATCGGCCCGCAGATTCAGGCTGAACTGGCGCACGAACGCCTTGGTTGCGCCGTACACGTTGCCGCCCGCGTAAGGCCAACTGCCGGCCGCCGAGCCCAGATTGAAAATGTGCCCGCGGTTGCGCTCCACCATGCCGGGCAGGAGCGCATGCGTGACCTGCACGAGGCCTGTGCAGTTGGTCTCGATCATGGTGTTCCACTCGTCCAGACTCGCTCTTTGCGCCGGTTCGATGCCGAGCGCGAGGCCGGCGTTATTGACGAGCACGTCGAGTGCGGCGAAATCGGCGGGCAGCGAGGCCGGCACGGCCTCGACGGCGGCGCGGTCGCGCACGTCGAGTTCATACGGCAGAAGGGCATCGCCGAGTTCGTCGGCGAGTGCCTGCAGGCGGTCCTTGCGGCGCGCGGTGGCGACGACACGATGGCCGCCCTTGACAAAAGCACGAGCGATAGCGGCGCCAAATCCTGCGGACGCTCCGGTGACGAACACGATCATTGCAGTTCCCTGGTTGGTAGGAGAGAAAGGCCCCAAGCCTACTTCCAATGCGGCGCTGCGGCAAGGATGAACCAGTCGCACGAGTGGCTGCGGCAATGACGCGGAGCGGCTTCCGGGCGCGCTTTCATCAGACGTTTGTGTGCCGCTCGCAGCGGCGCCAGGACCGGCTTCGCGAGCATCCGCGGGCCCGGCAGGAAGCCGGTTGCCTATTCGATCCTCTTCCAATAAACTAACGCGCTCATCCCTGCGTGACTGGCGATAGAACCGATTCGAGCAATCGGGTTCAAGGTGGAGCAACCCACCGTGAAGCGCAGGGAGCCGTTTTGCCGTTCGCCTGGGCAGCCGTGATCCGCGCGCATTGATCTGCGCTGACGGTGGCTGTCCTGCCTCGCGTGTGCGGCGACTCTCCATCCGCCACGTCAGGGCTGGCCCAGCCGCCAGCAGCGCTGCGTACCCTCTACGCAAGATTCGGCGCACGATCCGGTCAACCTGCACACACTCAACGGAATCCGTATGTTTGATAGAGCCCAAAGCACCATCGCCAACGTCGATCCTGAACTCTGGAAGGTCATCGAGCAGGAAAACCGCCGTCAGGAAGAGCACATCGAACTGATCGCGTCGGAAAACTACACGAGTCCGGCCGTGATGGCTGCGCAAGGCTCGCAACTCACCAACAAGTACGCCGAAGGGTATCCGGGCAAGCGTTACTACGGCGGTTGCGAGTTCGTGGACGTCGCCGAGCAGCTGGCGATCGACCGCGTTAAGCAACTGTTCGGCGCCGACGCCGCCAACGTGCAGCCGAACTCCGGTTCGCAGGCGAACCAGGGCGTGTTCTTCGCCATGCTCAAGCCGGGTGACACGATCATGGGCATGAGCCTCGCGCACGGCGGTCACCTCACGCATGGTTCGCCGGTCAACATGTCGGGCAAGTGGTTCAACGTGGTGAGCTATGGCCTCAACGAAGCCGAAGACATCGACTACGACGCTGCTGAGAAACTGGCTCAGGAACACAAGCCGAAGCTGATCGTGGCCGGCGCGTCGGCGTTTTCGCTGCGCATCGACTTTGAACGGATGTCGAAGATCGCCAAGTCGGTCGGCGCGTATTTCATGGTCGACATGGCGCACTATGCCGGCCTCGTCGCCGCTGGCGTCTACCCGAACCCGGTGCCGCACGCTGATTTCGTCACCACCACCACGCACAAGAGCCTGCGCGGCCCGCGCGGCGGCGTGATCCTGATGAAGGCCGAGTTCGAAAAGCAGATCAATTCGGCAATTTTCCCGGGCATTCAAGGTGGTCCGCTGATGCACGTGATCGCCGGTAAGGCCGTCGCGTTCAAGGAAGCGCTGTCGCCGGAGTTCAAGGCGTATCAGCAACAGGTCGTCGAGAACGCGCGCGTGCTGGCGGAAACGCTGGTCAAGCGCGGGCTGCGCATCGTCTCCGGTCGCACTGAAAGCCATGTGATGCTGGTCGACCTGCGCGCGAAGAAAATCACCGGCAAAGCAGCGGAAGCGGCGCTCGGCGCGGCACACATCACGGTCAACAAGAACGCGATTCCGAACGACCCGGAAAAGCCGTTCGTTACGAGCGGTGTGCGTCTCGGCTCGCCGGCCATGACCACGCGTGGCTTTGGCGTGAAGGAAGCGGAGCAGGTAGGTAACCTGATCGCCGACGTGCTGGACAACCCGGAAGACGCAGCCACGATCGAACGTGTGCGCGCGCAAGTCGCCGAGCTGACCCAGCGCTTCCCGGTTTACCGCTAAGCCGCCATGCACTGCCCCTTCTGCCGTCACGCCGATACGCAAGTTGTGGATTCCCGCGTATCCGAAGACGGCGCGACGATTCGCCGGCGCCGCCGCTGCCCGGCCTGCGACAAACGTTTCACGACGTATGAGCGGGTTGAGCTGGCGTTGCCGTCGGTCGTCAAGAAGGACGGCAGCCGCACGGAATTCGATCGCCGCAAGATCGTCGCAAGCATGCAACTGGCGCTGCGTAAGCGGCCAGTGGCAGCGGACGCGATCGACGCGGCAGTCGCCCGCATCGAGTATCAACTGCTCGGCAGCGGCGAGCGCGAGGTGCGCAGCGAGCGCCTCGGCGAACTCGTGATGAACGAGTTGCGTGCGCTCGACACGATTGCCTATGTTCGTTTCGCCTCTGTCTACCGGCGCTTCGAAGACGTCTCCGAATTCGAGGACGTGATCGAGGAATTTCGCCGCGCCTCCTCTCCTCCCAAGCCGTCCCGCAAGCGCTGATTTCTGTCGCGCCTGAAGTTGCGCGCCAGGTTCTGTTTTCCGCTGCGTAGGTTCGCGCATCTGCATCTCCGCTCCCGTTATGGTTCGTCACGCGTGCATTTTTGCGCGGGATAGCGTCCGAGCGCCACCTGGCCATTCGGCCGATTGTTGACCCGCCTGCGAATCGCTAGATTGGCTGCATACTTTGAAACGATCAGGGATGCAGATGAAATGGGATGCAGTCTGTTTGCGGCCGCGCCACGGCTTTACGCTTGTTGAAACACTGGCTGTTGTCGCGCTGCTGGCGATAGTCGCCGTGATGGCGACACCGTCGTTCGTTGCGTGGCACCTGCGGGACCAGGTGGACGCGCGTGCGAAAGCGCTTGCCTCGACGCTCGCCTATGCGCGCAGCGAGGCATTGCGCCTCGGTGCCCGCGTCACTGTGTGCCGGATCGACGCGGCACGTCGTTGTCTTGCCGCAGGGCAAGCTTGTGGCAACGGCGTCACGGACTGGTCGTGTGGCTGGGCTGTGTTGGCCGAACGGAATGGCACGCTCTCACTGCTGCGCGCGCATCCTTTGCTCGCTGCGGTCAGCATCACCGGGACGCAGACAAATCTCACGTTTACGCCGCCGGCGGGGCAGTTGATCGGCACCTTTCGCAGCTTTGAGATCGCGCCGCGCGTGCCGTCGAAAGCGACGCAAGGCGACAAGTGGCGGCGCTGCATCCGCATCGCGGCTGGCGGGCGCGTGCGGATTGTCGAGGGCGCGTGTGGAGCGGCGTCGTGAGCCGATATCCGTCCAACTCACGGGTGCGCAATTGCGCAGCAACGTGTTCAACGAGACATAGGGGTAGTTCGCTGATCGAAGTAATGCTCGCCGTTGCCTTGATGGCAGTGACGGCGCTCGGGTTGATCGCCGGTCAATTGTGGACTGCGCGCGAAGCCCGTGCGATGGCAATGCGCGAGCACGCAGCATGGATAGCCGATTCCGTTGTCGAAGCAATGCGCGAGCCTTCGGCAGGCGATTCTGCGATCAGGCAATGGAGCGCGTGTGCAGCGACTTTGTTACCGCATGGTGAGGCTTCGGTAGGCGAGAGTGGCGGTGTATCTGCCGCACGCGTTACGTGGGCGACCCTGCGTGACACGCCACGCGCCGGCGATGTCATCGACAAGCCCGAGTCGTGCGGTGGGGTGGATGTTCCAGCGGGCTCCTCATGCGTTGTGCTGGCGTTCGCAAAATGACACGACGTATGGCTACCGCGCGTGGGCATACGCTCGTCGAGTTCGTGATCGCAATTGCGTTGGGGTTGGTGGTGACCGCCGGCGCGGTCGCGCTTTATACAACGCAGCGTAACGTGTTCGAGCGCGCGGGCGATGCGATGCGGATCCGCGAAGCCGGCCTGAGCGCGCTTACGCTGATGGGCCAGCAAATTCAAATGGCCGGCTTCGTGCCCGCGGACGTCGTGAGGTTCAATAGTCCACCGCCGTTGTTCGGTTGTTCTGGCGGTCGCCCGACCGGCGCGGACGACAGCGTCGCCTGCGAGGCGTTGCCGGGTCGCTCGGATGGCATTGTGGTTCGTTATGTCGGGGACGCCGTTTCGACGTGGCCGTCAGCGACCGGCCAAACGACCGACTGTCTCGGCCAGGCTGTAACGAACAACAACGCGGCACTCGGCGAGCGGGGCGTATTGGTGGTCAACCGATACTTCGCGAGAGTCAGCGCGTCGACAGGTGAGCCGGAGCTTTACTGCGAAGGCAACGGAAAGGCAGGGTCCGCGCAACCCTTGGTCGAAGGCGTCGAGCGCGTGCGATTCAGGTACTGGTTGGCCGGTGGCCTGGCCGCAATAGATGCGTCGGCGGTGACGGACAGCCAATGGGCAAAGATCGTCGCGGTTGATCTCTGCGTGCTCGTCCGGGGAGCGCCGCAAGGACGGCGTATGCGCTACATAGATTGCGACGGTGCGAGCGTGCTTGGCGCCGACACGCGTGCGCGGCAGGCTTTCTGGCGGCGGGTGGCGATACGCAATCACGCGGAGGATCTCCTGTGACGGAAAGACTTTGCAATCCAACGCACCGCCGCGCGTCGTCGAAACATTTGACGCGTCTTACCTGCACGGGTTGTCGCTCACGCGCTCTCAATAGCGGCACTGTCCTGCCGATCGTTTTGCTGATTTCCGCGATGATGTTGACCACCTCCGCGGCCTGGTTTGAGACATCGCTTGCAGCGGCGCGCGGCGCCAGCAACGTGCGTGACTATTTGCAGGCATTTCATGCCGCGGATTCGGCGCTGACCTTATGCGCCAGGAGCGTCGCCGCCGCGGCTGCTTTCGAGCCGCAACCGGTGGCATCGCTCTCACCCGGCGAGCCGACGCAATGGACACACAAAGCCGCCTTTGAAGCCGGCGCCGTCACGCCCGTCGCGCAATGGCCCGGATCGCTGCGAGCGCCGCAATGTTTGATCGAAGCGTGGCGTCTGGGCACTCGCGCCGATGCCCGAGCTTATTTGCTGACTTCGCGTGGCTTCGGCCGGACCGGAGAGTCGCAGGTGTGGTTGCAGATGGAGCTCGTGATCACAGGCGAGCAGATCGAGCGCCATTGGCGTCGCGTTGCCGCACACCCATTTTGACGGGAGGTTTATGGCGAGACCGCGTACATCCGCATTCACGCTACTGGAACTGATGATCGCGCTGGCAATAGCCGCCACGCTGCTTGCGTTTGCCGTGCCCTCGTATCGGAGCCATGTCGCGAGAGCACATCGGGTCGACGCTGCGTCAGCCCTTTATCGCGCGGCGCAATTCGTCGAGGGATCGGCAAGCGATGGCCCCGCGACATTGCCGATGGGCCTGGATCAGGCTCCCCAGTTCGGCACACCGATCTACCGGTTGCAAGTGCTGCCGGCAGACGATGCAAACGGTGGTTATTCGGTAGAGGCCGTGCCCATCGAAACCAGCCCTATGCGAGACGACGCTTGCGGTACCTTCACGCTGGATGCGACAGGGCTGCGAGGCAATAGAAGCGGAACAAACGGCACAGCACCGGCAAGCCGCGAATGTTGGAATACAAGCTAGGGCCCCTTACTGCAGAACGAGGGTTGGCGACTCGAGGCGTTCTAGTACCTGCGAACCTTAGGGCCAAGCGACACGCTACTGCTGCAAGCCCCACGCAGGAACCGGTCGACTATCCCCGCGCTTCAGTACCCGCTATCAACCGTCTCTTTCTTGTCATCGGCAGACGCGGCGGAATCACTCTTTATCTGCTTCCAGATTCGATACGCTTCCCAGCCGGCAAGTGCAAGGCTGCCCCATTTGAGTGCGGGTTTTGCACCTGCTGCAATGGTCGCGCGCAGCGGCTTCGCCAACACCAGCGAAGCGATCGAACTGACGAGCGGATACTGTTTGAGAAGCGCGCCTATGCTCCCCGCGTTGAGGAAGCCCGCCTTCGATCCGCGGCCCACGCGCATGCCGCCGAAGCCCGGCAGAATGAATTTGAGCCAGCTGAAATGCGTGACGGCCTGCCGCAATTCGATGGTTGCCTGAGCGAGTTCCATGCGCTCGACATCCGCGCGTACCAGCAGCAGTTCCTTGCGTAGCGCTCGCAGGTGCGGCGCACTCAGATCTCTGACCTGGTGGCGTTTGTTGCGGAATGCGGTATCGGAATGGGTTTGGCTCATGGCGTGTCGGCGGCAGTGGAGGTGGGGCAGTAAAACTGTGCTGCAAATCGCTCGAGGTATTGGCGAAGTCTCTTCGAAGGCGCAGGGCAGTTGACATCCGCCCACGAGCCCATTGTTATGCCTGCTGCGTCACGGTTTGCGGAACACGTCGCGGTCTTTTTCGAACTCGGCAAGCGTGGCTTCGAACACCATGGGAGCATTGCGCAAACCACTGCGCGCTTTCAGTGCACAGGCTATCCCCGCGACGGCATAAACCACCGTGATGCCGGCGAGCGCTTGCCACCGGTAGGTGTCCCAGAATGCGATGGCGATCAGCGCCGTCAATGCGATCAAGGCCATCGTCGCGAGCATCATGGCCGCGAGGCCGAGGAACAGCACGCCGAGCAGACGGTCTTTTTCTTCGGCGAGTTCGATGCCGACCAACTCAAGCCGGGTTTGCAAAATGGCAAACACGGATCCGATGATACGGCGCAACGGACTATGTTCGCCGTGCTGCGATTGTGTTTCGATCGTCATGGCTTTGGGCGTTGCGCGTGAATGCTTAACCGGCGCGTGAAAACGAGCGCGCCAAAAGAAGCGGACCGGCCAAACGTGCGCCGGTCAACTCGATTCGCTGATGTGCCGGAGGCGGAATCGCCCCGGCAGCCTCACCAGTGTTACTTGCGGTTGATCAACAGCCCGAGCAATACGCCGGCGCCCGCGGCGATGCCGATGGATGCCCACGGATGCTCATGCACGTAGTCGTCGGTGGCGCGTGCGGCCTTCTTGCCTTTTTCGACCACCACGACCTGCACGTCAGCCGCCTTTTCCTTAGCCTGCTTCAGGCGCGTAAGCGCCGTTTCACGCAGTTCCGAAGCGCGCTCGCCAGTTGCGCTCGCGGCCTGTTTCAGCAAATCCTCAGCGTCCGCGAGGACGGTTTTGATATCCGACATCAATCTCTCCTTGTTGACTTCCGACATTGACAGCTCCCCTTCGTCTCACGCCACGCGTGAATCGTAACCAAAGAAACGGCTGCTGGCGAGCGCAGCGCTCGATTCATGAACAATCGCACGAACCGTTCCTGGTTGAAGCAAGACCTTAAAAACTCCACCCTTGCGGCACGGGGTTGCGAAGTTTGCATAAGATGGAGTTGATCTGTCCCGCAAAGTTTCCACTAAATCGGTGAAAATTACAAAAACGCATAAAGTAGTGACGCGATGTTGGTTAGTTGTTCACTGTCACTCCCGTATGCTGTATTTTTGCTGCGCGTCGCGAGCGAATGCTCGCGCGGAATGTCCGAATACAATCAAGGAGCTGCAATATGAGTCTACGTCTTGGCGATATCGCACCGGATTTCGAGCAGGAGTCGAGTGTCGGCCGCATCAAGTTCCACGACTGGCTGGGCGACAGTTGGGGTGTGCTGTTTTCGCACCCTGCTGACTTCACGCCGGTCTGCACGACCGAACTGGGTCTGACGGCGAACCTGGCCGGCGAATTCGAGAAGCGCGATGTGAAGACGATTGCATTGTCGGTCGACAGCGCCGAGTCGCACAAGGAATGGATCAAGGATATCAACGAGACGCAAGCCGCCAGTGTCGGCTTCCCGATTCTCGCCGACGGCGATCGCAAGGTCGCTGAGCTTTACGACATGATCCACCCGAACGCCAGTGAAACTTTCACGGTCCGATCGCTGTTCGTGATCGATCCGAAAAAGAAAGTGCGTTTGACCATTACCTACCCGGCCAGCACCGGGCGCAACTTCGACGAAGTGCTGCGCGTGATCGACTCGCTGCAACTCACCGACAGCCACTCGGTCGCAACGCCCGGCAACTGGAAGCAGGGCGACGACGTGGTGATCGTGCCGTCGTTGAAAGACGAAGAAGTCATCAAGCAGAAATTCCCGAAGGGCTACAAGGCCCTGCGCCCGTATCTGCGTCTGACACCGCAGCCGAACAAGTAAGCGGCTGACGCGTCACGAAGCGCATCGTTAGCACCAAGGCGGCGCAACAAAAAAAGGCCGGTTCAAAAGAACCGGCCTTTCCTTTTCTACTGTTCGATCTTCAACTCAGCGGCCAGCACGAAACGCCGCCATCGAAGCACTCAGCTCAGTGCCTCAGAAAAACGCCTGAATCCCCGTCTGCGCGCGCCCGAGAATCAGCGCGTGAATGTCGTGCGTACCTTCATAGGTGTTCACGACTTCCAGATTGACCAGATGACGCGCGATGCCGAACTCGTCCGAGATCCCGTTGCCGCCGAGCATGTCGCGCGCGAGCCGTGCGATGTCCAGCGCCTTGCCGCACGAATTGCGTTTCATAATCGACGTAATTTCGACGGCAGCCGTGCCTTCATCTTTCATGCGGCCGAGACGCAGCACGCCTTGCAGGCCGAGCGTGATTTCGGTTTGCATGTCGGCGAGTTTTTTCTGGATCAACTGGTTGGCGGCAAGCGGCCGGCCGAACTGTTTGCGATCCAGCACGTACTGACGCGCCGTGTGCCAGCACGCTTCCGCCGCGCCGAGCGCGCCCCAGGCAATACCGTAGCGCGCCGAATTCAGGCAGGTGAACGGGCCGCGCAAGCCACTGACTTCGGGGAAGCGGTTTTCCTCCGGCACGAACACGTCGTCGAGCACGATCTCGCCGGTGATCGACGCACGCAGACCCACCTTGCTATGGATGGTCGGCGCGGACAGCCCCTTCCATCCCTTCTCGAGAATGAAGCCGCGGATCGAATCCTTGCCGTCCTCTTCGAGCTTGGCCCACACAACGAACACGTCGGCGATCGGCGAATTGGTGATCCACATCTTCGCGCCCGACAGCAAATAGCCGCCGTCCACCCTCTTCGCCCGCGTAATCATGCTGCCGGGATCGGAGCCGTGGTTCGGTTCGGTCAGGCCGAAGCAGCCGATCCATTCGCCGGTGGCGAGCTTCGGCAGGTACTTCTGCTTTTGCGCTTCCGAGCCGAATTCGTAGATCGGGACCATAACGAGCGACGACTGCACCGACATCATCGACCGGTAGCCGGAATCGACACGCTCCACTTCACGCGCGATCAGACCATACGCCACGTAGTTCAGACCGGGGCCGCCGTATTGCTCGGGAATCGTCGGGCCGAGCAGGCCGAGCTCGCCCATTTCGCGGAAGATCTCGATGTCGGTCTTCTCGTGACGGAACGCTTCGAGCACGCGCGGCTGCAGCTTGTCCTGCGAGTACGCGGCGGCGGCGTCGCGCACCATGCGTTCGTCTTCGGTGAGCTGCTGATCCAGCAGCAGCGGGTCTTCCCAGTGAAACTGCGCGGCCTCTGCCATGACGTATCTCCTGATTTCCTGCTTGACTTGAACGTGTTCGTTAAACGTGTTCGAGCTTGACTTAAGTTCCGCTATGCGAAACAATGTTTTGCAAACCACGCCCGAGTGTATCACCACATGACGCCCATATCCACTCTCTCCGAACCGCTCGACGAGCGCAAATTTGTCGTCGCCCTCGCACGCGGGCTGGATTTGCTGCGCGCGTTCAAGCCGGGCGAAACGATGCTCGGCAATCGCGATTTCGTCGAACGCACGGGCTTGCCGAAGGCGACCGTCAACCGTCTGGCCTACACGCTGACCGTGCTCGGCTATCTGCGGCTCGACGAAACACTTGGCAAATATGCGCTGGACGCCGGCGTGCTCTCGCTTGGTTTCGCGCTGCTCTCGGGCACCGACACGCTCGAACTCGCGCGTCCGCACATGCGCACCTTCGCGCGCGAAGTGGGCGCGGCGGTGTCGCTTGGATGCCGTGACGGCCTCGACATGATTTATCTGGAGACGATCCGCAGTGAAACCGCGCTGACGCTCGGACTCGCCTCGGGCTCGAAACTGTCGATGCTGACCAGTTCGATGGGGCGCGCGTATCTGGCGGTCCAGCCATTGGACGTGCGCGCCGCCTTGCTGGCCGAGCTCAAGAAGTTGGCGGGCAAAGAGGGCGCTGCGTTGCTGGCCGATGCCGAAAAGGAAATCGAAGCCTTTGCAGAGGAACGCTGCTGCTATTCGTTCCGCGCCTGGCATGACGACGTGAACGCGGTCGCGGTGCCGTTTCGCGAGCCGCGCGAAGGCCGCTGGCTGGTGCTCAGTTGCAGCGGGCCGGCGTCGTCGATGGGGGAGGAGGTGTTCCGGGAAAGCGTCGCGCCGCGGCTGAAGGCATTGGCGCGGCGATTAGGCGATACCGGCTGAAGTACCGGCCCGCGCAGCGTCAGCACAAGAAATACTCACACCGCCCGATCGTGATAATGGGCCGTGAATAACGGCCCTTGCACGAAGCGCACGTCGTACTGCTGCAGCGCGAGGAACTGCGGCTCATCCATCACCCGATTGAAGATCAGCGGAACCCGCAGCCGGCTCGCATAGCCGACCAGCGGCTTCACCATCGCGTCGCGCAATGCGACCGCCGCATCCATCTTGATGAAGTCGAGCCGCGCGGTTTCCGACACCGACAGAATCTGCCCCGCGTTCGAAAGATTTCCCGCCACCTTGAAGCCATAGCGCTGATAGCTCGTGGTCAGATAGCCGAGGAATGTCTTATGTGCGACCGCGGACGCCGGCAACTCGATTACCACACGCGACGGGTTCAGTCCGAACGACAGCAGCACGCTCGAAAAATGCCGTCCATGGTCGTACTTGACGCTCTTGAGCAGGCGCTCGTGCACGCGCAGAAATAGCAAGCCGTGCCGTTGCGCGCCGAAGAAATTGATGGCGTGCAGCGCGCGTGACATGCGGTCGAGGGCGACTAGTTCCTGATCGTCTGCAATACGGTCGAAGGGATCGAAGGCATCGAAGGGCGCGCCGTCGAGGCGCTGCGTGACGGCCTGGAACCCGAGCTCATCGCCGAAACGATCCACGCCCTCGGCGCCCGACGACAACGACTGCGCCAACGCATGCACGCTGATATCGAAGATCGGCTCATAGGCACTGGCGAGCTCGAAGCCGTCGAACTGCGCCAGCGCGACATCGCTATGCACGCCGGTCCCCATCACCAGATGTTCACCGAGAAATGGGTGATCGGCGGCGCGTGCAATCAGGTTGGGGATGGTCGGCGGAATCATGTAGGCGAATGGATGGCGATAGGTGCGCACTCGGCGCTCGGCAACGCGACTCGGTTGCCGCATCCATTGATGGTAGCAGTCCGCGCCGCGCGCACTTGAACAAAATGCTCATAACGTTATCGGCCGAACGCTTGTCGGCACAGGCCGCCGCGGATTTCGCGGCGAGTTTCCAGGGTATACGTTAATTTCACTATACGTAATTCGTTTTACTATACGTAAATTGCAGCGCGGCTGCGATGGCGGGCGTGTTTGTGTCTCCTTTGCGGGAAAGGGCGTGGTCCCTGACCGCGGACCGACCGGGCGCGCGCCGCGACCAAACCCAAACAATCCAGTCAGGACGAGACGACCCAATGAGCGCCAAACCGGCCGTGGCCGCCGCCAATGTGATCGAAGTCGAGCGCGTGCTCGGCGAAACGCATCACCCGGCATTCCAGTTGATGCTGCTCGCGCTATGCGGGCTATGCCTCGTGATCGACGGCTTCGACGCGCAAGCGATGGGCTACGTCGCGCCGAGCGTGATCGGTGAATGGCATGTCTCGAAGGCGGCGCTCGGGCCCGTGTTCAGCGCCAGTCTGTTCGGCATGTTGCTGGGTGCGTTGGGCTTGTCGGTGCTGGCTGACCGCATTGGCCGGCGCCCGGTATTGATTGGCGCGACGTTTTTCTTCGCGCTATCGATGCTGGCCACGCCCTTCGTTGAGACGATCCCCGCATTGATCACGCTGCGCTTCATCACGGGCCTCGGACTCGGCTGCATCATGCCGAATGCGATGGCGCTGGTCGGCGAATTCTCGACCCCCGCGCATCGCGTCAAGCGCATGATGCTGGTGTCGTGCGGCTTCACGCTGGGCGCGGCTTTGGGTGGTTTCATCAGCGCCGCGCTGATCCCAGCGTACGGCTGGCGCGCGGTGTTCTGGGTGGGCGGCGCCGTGCCTTTGCTGCTCGCGTTCGCGATGCTGGCCGCATTGCCGGAGTCGCTGCAGTTTCTGGTCCTCAAAGGGCGCAGCGATCGCGCGTTGCGCTGGCTCGCGAAGTTCAATCCGGCGCTACCGATTGACGCGAATACACGTATCGTTGTGCGTGAAAAGGGCAACGGCGGCGCGCCCGTCGCCGAACTGTTCCGCGCGGGTCGTGGCCCGGTCACGCTGATTTTGTGGGCGATCAGCTTCATGAACCTGATCGATCTTTACTTCCTGTCGAACTGGCTGCCCACCGTGATGCGCGATGCCGGTTACTCGCCGAGCACGGCGGTGATCGTCGGCAGGGTATTGCAGACGGGCGGCGTGGTGGGCACCTTGTTGCTCGGCTGGTTCATTGAGCGCTTTGGTTTTGTGCGTGTGCTGTTCGTGTGTTTCGCGGGCGCGGCGCTGGCGGTCGGCACCATCGGAACGGTCGCGCATGCGCTGCCGTGGCTGTTGCTTGTCGTATTCGCGGGCGGCTTCTGCGTGGTCGGCGGACAGCCGGCGGTCAACGCGCTGGCCGGCCATTTTTATCCGACCACGTTGCGTTCCACAGGGATCGGCTGGAGCCTCGGCATCGGCCGCATTGGCTCGGTGATCGGGCCGCTGGTTGGTGGACAACTGATCGCGCTGAACTGGTCGAATGAATCGTTGTTTCATGCGGCTGCGGTACCGGTGCTGTGCTCCGCGTTGCTGGTGATCGCGCTGGCCGCCGCCACGCGGCAACGCGGCAACCCGTCAGAGCCCCAGGCGGCCTGAGACAGACAGCGCACGTCGACAGATCAAGTATCAACGGAGAACCTTGTATGGATACCTCAACCCGCACGCCGAATACCGCCAGCTCGCGACTCGAAATCGAGCCGGGCTATCAGTCGGGATTCGCGAACGAATTCGCTACGGAGGCTTTGCCGGGCGCGCTGCCCGAGGGCCGCAACTCGCCGCAACGCGCGGCCTATGGCCTGTACACCGAGCAACTGTCGGGCACCGCGTTCACCGCGCCGCGCGGACATAACCGCCGTTCATGGCTGTACCGGATTCGTCCGGCAGCAGTTCACAAGCCGTTCACGCTGCTGCCCTCGGACCGGCTCGTCGCCAACTTCGCCGAGGTGCCGCCAACGCCGCCTAACCAGTTGCGCTGGGACGCATTGCCGATGCCCACCGAGCCGACCGATTTCGTCGATGGCTGGATAACGATGGCGGGCAACGGCGCAGCCGAAGCGATGAACGGCTGCGCGATCCATCTGTATGCAGCGAACCGCTCGATGAAGGATCGTTTCTTCTACAACGCCGACGGCGAATTGCTGATCGTGCCGCAGGAAGGCCGTCTGCATATCGCCACCGAAATGGGCCGACTCGATGTCGAGCCGTTCGAGATCGTAGTGATTCCGCGCGGCGTGCGCTTCGCGGTGAGCCTGCCGGACGGTACCGCGCGCGGCTATATCTGCGAGAACTTCGGCGCGCTGCTGCGTCTGCCGGACCTCGGCCCGATCGGCTCGAACGGCCTCGCCAATCCGCGCGATTTCCTCACGCCGCAAGCTGCTTACGAAGACCGCGAAGGCGACTTCGAACTCGTCGCCAAGATGAACGGCAACCTGTGGCGCGCGGATATCGGTCATTCGCCGCTCGACGTGGTGGCGTGGCACGGCAACTACGCGCCGTACAAATACGATCTGCGCCGCTTCAACACGATCGGTTCGATCAGCTTCGACCATCCGGACCCGTCGATCTTTCTCGTGCTGCAATCGCAAAGCGATACGCCGGGCGTCGACACGATCGACTTCGTGATCTTCCCGCCGCGCTGGCTCGCGGCCGAAGATACGTTCCGCCCACCCTGGTTCCATCGCAACGTCGCGAGCGAATTCATGGGCCTTGTGCATGGCGTGTACGACGCGAAGGCCGAAGGCTTTGTGCCGGGCGGCGCGAGCCTGCATAACTGCATGTCGGGTCATGGGCCGGACGCGGACACCTTCGAGAAAGCGTCGCATGGCGATACATCCACGCCGAAGAAAGTCGGCGACACGATGGCCTTCATGTTCGAAACGCGCACGCTGATCAAGCCGACCCGTTTCGCGCTCGAAACCGCGCAACTGCAGGCGCATTACTACGAGTGCTGGCAAGGTCTCAAGAAACACTTCAACCCGGAGCAACGATGAGCGCATTGAGCGATCTTCAGGCGACGCTCGATCCGTCGCGTAAGAGCTGGGTCGAGTCGGCAAACGATTCGACTAACGATTTTTCGATCCAGAATCTGCCGTTCGGTATTTTCAGCGATAAGAACAATGACGCGCGCCGCGTGGGAGTCGCGATTGGCGATGAGATCGTCGATCTGAGCGTTCTCAAGTCCGCCGGCTTGCTCAAGCTTCCGCTCGCCTCTGCCGATCAATTCACTGCAACGAAAGACCGGGCGTTCGAGCAGGACACACTCAACGATTTCATCTCGCTTGGCCGCGATGCATGGCGCAGTGTGCGCATCCAGTTGAGCAATCTGCTGGCGCGGGACACTGCGACTTTGCGCGACGACTCCGCCTTGCGTGCGAAAGCACTGGTGCGTCAGTCCGATGCGCAACTGCATCTGCCAGTGCAGATTCCGGGTTACACGGATTTCTATTCGTCGAAAGAGCACGCGACGAATGTCGGCTCGATGTTCCGCGACCCGAAGAATGCGCTGTTGCCGAACTGGTCCGAAATGCCGATCGGCTACAACGGACGCGCGTCATCGGTGGTCGTGAGCGGCACGCCCGTGCGGCGTCCTAACGGCCAGTTGAAACTGCCGGACCAGGAGCGTCCGGTATTCGGCGCATGCCGCAAGCTGGATATCGAATTGGAGACGGGTTTCGTGATCGGCAGCGGCAATACATTGGGCGAGCCGATTGCCTGTGCCGATGCCGAAGCGCACATCTTCGGCATGGTGTTGCTGAACGACTGGAGCGCGCGCGACATTCAGCAATGGGAATACGTGCCGCTCGGCCCGTTCAACGCGAAGACATTCGCAACCACGATCTCGCCGTGGATCGTGACGCTTGACGCACTCGAACCGTTCCGTGTCGAGCAGCCCGTGCAGGAGCCGCAGCCGCTGGGGTACTTGCGCCACGAAGGTAAGCACGCGTTCGACATCTCGCTGGAAGTGACACTGCGGCCGCAGACGGCAAAGCAGCCCACCACGATCTCGCGGACCAACTTCAAGCACATGTACTGGACGATGGCGCAACAGCTCGCGCATCACACGGTATCGGGCTGCAACACGCGGGTTGGCGATCTGATGGGTTCGGGCACGATCAGCGGCCCGACCGCCGACTCATGCGGCAGCCTCCTCGAGTCCACCTGGAACGGCAAGAATCCGTTGGAGTTGAAGGAAGGCGGCACACGAGGGTTTATCGAAGACGGCGACGAACTGACGCTCGCCGGATGGTGCCAGGGCGATGGGTATCGTGTGGGCTTCGGCACGTGTGTTGGCGAGATTCTGCCGGCGCGGAAGTAGAGCAGAGGTAGCGCGGAAATCACGCGGAAGGAAGCGCTATGCAAAACGGGGAAGCCATCGAGGCTTCTCCGTTTTCGTATCCCGAGGCGAGGGTGGTTCGACGCCTCAACGCAACAACAGCGCAGCCGTACCCTCAGCCGATTGCACGCGCGGGCGCACGTCGCTTTTCCCACCAAACCGCAGCAAGAAACGCAAGCGCAGCAACCAGCAGCACACCGACCATCGCGTCGTTACCAACCCCCTTCATCAACGCGCCGGCCACAAGCGGTCCACCGAAACTGGCCGCGCTCCACGACGCCCCCACCACCGAACTTGCCGACACCAGTGCGACGCCGCGGAACCGCTCGCCGCACGCGACCAGCGACAGCGTATAGATCGCCCCAGCCGCCGCGCCGAGCACATAGAGCAAGGGCCAGCACAGCCACGGCATATGGATCGCCCAGGGAAGCAACGGCAGCAATATAACGACGATCACGCCGCAGCCGATATGTACGCGTTCGCGGCCGAGCCGGTCGGCGAGCCAGCCGATCGGAAACTGCATCGTCGTGTCGCCGAGCAGCAGGGCGGACGCGAATAACACGGCCACCTCGCTCGTGATGCCGTGCGACATGGCGAAGAGCGGCAGCAGCGACAGCGCGATCGTATCGAACAACGCGAAAAACCCCGTACCGATCACGAGCGCCGGCATCTGCGGCAATACATGGCGCCAGCTGCCGTGCGCGGCGTGTTCATCCTTCGACGCTTGCGGCGTCTTGCGGATGCTGGCGAGTGCGGGCAATGCCAGCAGGAAGATCGCGCCGCAAATCAGGAAGCGCCAGTGCGTGAAGTCGGCGATCTGGCTCACCAGCACGGGACCCGACATCTGAAATAGCGTGAAGTTGGTCGCATAGATCGCGATGACCCGGCCGCGGGTGGCGTCGTCGGCGAGCTGGTTGACCCATGCTTCGCTGATCGTGAAGAGCAGCATCAGCGCCGCGCCGCAGAGTACGCGCAACGCGGCCCATAGCCACAGGTTCGAGGTGAATTGCATCAGCGCGGTGGCGGCCCCAACCGTCAGCACCGCGCCGACGATCACCTGGCGGCCGCCGCAGCGCGCGGCGATCCAGGCGGCCACCGGCACGACGAGCAGGCCGCCGCCCGCTTGCGCGGCGGTGAGTAGACCGACCACGTCGGTGCCATAGCCGGCTTGCGTCAGCGCGAGGGCAGTGAGGGGAAGCGTGGCGCCGCTGCCGAGTCCGACGACGGCAACACTAAGGATCAAAGCGAGGAAATCGCGAGTGAAGATGACTTTCATCGGGCCAGATGCTACTACGGCCACGAGTCATTCGCACCTGTGTGCGGATTGCATGAACGCGGTCGAGGGCCGCGTTCGCTTGCTGTCGAGGTGATGCCCGCCGCTCGCCGGCGGCGGCGATACGAAACCTGTCCTGGCTGACGCCGTCCGCGCAGTCTGCGCGCGCGTGCCTCGGTTATCCGGCTACGGCCATCCGTTGTGCGCGCCGGTCGATCGACACCGACCACAGCGTCAGCGCCAGTGCACCGATCGAGGTCGCCACGCCGACCCACGGCAACGTGGTAAGCGGCGCACCCGCGCCGATCGCCATGCCACCGAGCCACGCTCCCGTTGCATTGCCGAGGTTGAACGCGCCTTGATTCAGAGTCGACGCCAGATTCGGCGCATGGCTCGCGCGGTCGACGATCAGCATTTGCAGCGGCGGCACGATCGCGAAGGCCAGAATGCCCCACACGAAGATCGTGATCATGGCCGGAATCTCGGCGTGCATCGTGCCGGCGAAGATAGTCAGGATGACGACGATCGCCAGCAGAAACGCGACCAGCGAAGGCATCAGCCGCCAGTCCGCGAGCTTGCCGCCGAGCGTGCTGCCCACCGTCAAGCCGAGGCCGAACAGCAGCAGCACGAAGGTGACCGCGTGCGGCGTGAAGCCGGTCACGTCTTCGAGAATCGGCGTGATGTAGGTGAAGGTGGAAAACAGGCTGGCCGACGCGAGCACGCTGATGCCGAGCACCATCAGCACTTGCGGGTTCTTCAGCACGTTGAATTCATGGATCAGGCTCGCCTTCTGCATCTCGATCTTCGCCGGCAGGCACACGGCGAGCGCGCCCGCAGCGAGAATGCCGATGCCGGTCACGGCCCAGAAGGTCGCGCGCCAGCCCACCGCCTGGCCGAGCGCGGTGCCGAGCGGGACGCCGAGCACGTTGGCGAGCGTCAAGCCGGTGAACATCAGCGCGATGGCCTGCGCGCGACGGTTCGGCGCGACCAGACCGGCCGCGACCACTGAACCGATGCCGAAGAACGCGCCATGGCAAAACGCCGTGACGATGCGCGCGGCCATCAGCACCGCGTAGCCCGGCGCGACCGCGCACAGCAGATTACCGACGATGAAGACGCCGATCAGGCTCATCAACGCCTTCTTGCGCGGCATGTTGGCCACGGCGATCGCAACGATCGGCGCGCCGATGGTGACGCCGAGCGCATAAGCCGACACCAGCATGCCGGCTGCCGGGATCGACACAGACAGATCGCGTGCGACATCGGGCAGCAGCCCCATGATCACGAATTCGGTGGTACCGATTCCAAAAGCGGCAACGGCAAGGGCGAGCAGGGGCAAAGGCATGGTGACGGAGCGTGAATCAGCACGACGGGAAGCGTCGTGCGGCAGGCGCGCATTTTTCGGGGCGAGAACGCATGCGCCATGCGAGGGGAAAACAGTAGGGGATTCTACCTAAGTCAAAACACGCTTGCTGAGCGTCAAGCAGGCTGTTGTTTTTTGCTGAAAGCGCGCCTTGGAGCGTGCATTGGCCATGCACGCGACTGCACATCGCCGTGGAATGGTGCTGTTTTATGGCGTGCTTTCGTCTGACTTGAAAGTGTTGCCGTGACGGCCTGCGCCTTTGGCAAAACGCGCGGCCCCTGTAACGCCTTCGTCGAATACTGCCTGATAGCCGCCGGCGCCTTCGCGTTGCAGGGCGAGAGCGAGATCCTCGAGCGTGCTGTTTTCCAATGCGGAGCGGCGGTCCGCCAGCAGCGCCGCTTGCGGAAAGGCCGCGAGTTCAGCGGCCAACTGTTCTGCCGCGGCGCGTGCCTCGCCCTTCTGCACAACGCGGTTGGCGAGACCGATGCTGAGCGCTTCCTGCGCATTCACCGCGCGGCCGGTCAGGATCAGATCGAGTGCTCGCGACAGACCGATCAGTTGCGGCAAGCGGATCGTACCGCCATCGATTAGCGGAATTCCGACACGTCGGCAGAACACGCCGAGCACAGCGTCGTCTTCGACGACGCGCAGATCGCACATCGCTGCCAGTTCGAGACCACCCGCGACCGCATAGCCGGCAATCGCGGCAATCACCGGTTTGCTGAAGCTCATGCGCGTCGGTCCCATTGGACCGGGACCGCTTCCGTCGGCGTGCAGTTCATTGCGGCGGGCCTCATCCGCGAGCGCAGTGAGATCCGCGCCGGCGCAGAAGGTGCCGCCCGCACCGAACAGCACGGCCGCGCGCCATGCCGGCTCCGCTTCGAAGCGGAGGAAGGCGGCACTGAGCGCTTCGGCAGTAGGACGGTCGACGGCATTGCGCTGCGCCGGTCGTGAGAGCACGATAGTGGCGACGCCGGTGTCCTCATTGGCTTCGATGCACACATGTTCATTTAGATTTTGCGTGGTTATCATCGTAGTGTCCGTAAAGGTTCGCATCCGGCTGCTCATGCCGGAGGTTCATGTGCTGCGCTCATGCAGTGCGACTAATACCGTTGGTTGTCATGCATCTTTCACAATCGGCTCGTAGCGTTAGCGCTCTTTTAACGCGCTGGCGTTTTTTTGCCAGCTTATCGAGCCTGCTTTTGCCCTTGTCCAATTCATCGCCCGAAACCGCGCCGGCCAGTGCCGAGATGGTCTGGAACGTCCCTCTGCATGAACATGAACATCCATGGTACGACCATGTGCGCCTGAAACGCGTCTTTGTGACGGACGGCACGCGCCATCAGGTGGTCATGGTCGACGCGCGTAAGTTGCTGGAATGCGCGGATCGCGACAACACCGATTACGTGTTGAAGCCGGTCGCCGAATGGCATTCGGGCAAGGTGCGTGGTATTCGCGAGTTTCTCGATCCGGAGAATCCGCGTATTCCGCAGATGCCGTATGTGACGATCTCGACGCGTCGCGCGCCGGGTCTGCTGGGCTGGTTCGGTCTTGAACGCGAGGGCGTGGTGGCGTTTCGCAACGGACAGCATCGCGCGCGCTATCTGGCCGATGCGGGCGCGCGCTGGTTTCCGGTGGAAGTGCACGAACGCGAGGCGGCCTTGCTGCGCGAGATATGCGGCGCAGCGGACGACGCCCGCACGGTAATCCGCCCGACCACGGTGGATGGCGCCTCGGACGCGGTGGCCGGCGACAGCCCGCTCCGATAAAGCAGATGCGAGGCCGGTGTAGGGGTTCGAGTCCCCTCCCTCGCACAATCAACGGTGGTGTGGGTAGCGGGTAGCGGGCGGAGGTCTGGCTAGCCGCGCGCTTGCACGACGTTGCGCGGCGTGCCGGCGTGCCATGCCGCGACGTTCTCGAGCGTGGTCTGCGCGATCTCGTTCATCGCCTCGCGCGTGAAGAATGCCTGGTGCGCGGTGACGATCACGTTCGGGAACATCAAGAGACGCGCCAGCACGTCGTCCTGCAACGGCAGGTTCGAGTGGTCCTCGAAAAAGAGGCCGCCTTCTTCCTCGTACACGTCGAGCCCGAGATGGCCGAGCTGGCCATCTTTCAGCGCGCCGATCAGCGCATTGCTTTCGACAAGTCCGCCGCGCCCCGTGTTGATCAGCATCGCGCCACGCTTCATCTTTGCGAGCGCGGGCCCGTCGATCAGATGGTACGTGCCCGGCACCAGCGGACAATGCAGGCTGACAACGTCGCTTTCGGCGAGCAGGGTGTCGAGCGGCACGTAGCGCGCGCCGAGCGCGAGTAGATCGTCGGCCGGCGTGCCGGGGTCATGCGCGAGCACCTGCATGCCGAAGCCCGCCATGATGCGTCCGAACACGCGGCCGATCATGCCGGTGCCGATCACGCCCACAGTCTTGCCATGCAGATCGAAGCCGAGCAGCCCATGCAGCGAGAAATCGCCTTCACGGGTGCGCGCGACCGCGCGCGGCAAGCGCCGGTTCAGCGCCAGAATCAGACCGACCGCATGTTCAGCGACCGCGTGCGGCGAGTAGGCCGGCACCCGCGCAACCGTTATGCCGAGACGTTCAGCCGCGGCCAGGTCGACGTGATTGAAGCCCGCCGAGCGTAGCGCGATCATGCGCGTGCCACCGGCGTGGAGACGTTCCAGTACGGCAGCGTCGACGTTGTCGTTGACGAACGGGCAGACTACTTCATAGCCCTGCGCGAGGATCGCGGTCTCGACATCGAGGTGCGATTCCTGGAAGTGCAGTTCATAGCGATGCGTACCGTTGGCCTCGCCGAACGTGTCGCTGTCGTATTGGCGGCTGCTGAACAGGATCATGCGCATGAGTGGCTCCGAAGGATAAGTGCCGGCGCGGCGAATGCCAATTCACGACGCGGCATGCAGGCAAGTCAGTATATCGGCACTTAATGGCAGTGACCTCCGCTTACGATGCACAGTTCGAAATCCATTCAGATCTTTACTAAAGATCATCTTTTGCGAAGCGAAAACGGTCGCAATTGAAAATCATATTGACAGCGATGCCGAACTACAATATTTATTAAAAAAGAAGTCCCAAAAAAGCATGTTCAATCATGCCACGAGAGAACCGGCCGCCAGCAGAGCATGCCCTTTTCAAGGCGTCGGGCAAACTTCGCGAGGAAAGTGTGACTGTCGAACTTGCTGAAAAGTATTTCACTATCGCTATCGTCGCTGCATTGCGGCATACCTTCTTTGGCGCCGAGAGCGTCATGTCATTGCCATAAACTTTCCATTCGATGGAATGCGATCATGCTGGATGAGTAATTTCTGAGTCGGGGTGACTCGGATCGAATTCATTTCAAATTCCAGAAAGATTTTTTCATCTTTCTGCTAATAAACCGTAAATCGGCGAGCCAACATGATCGGTGAATTGCTGAGGTCTCAACCGGAGATCGCGCTGTTCGCAAGCCTTGCAATCGGATATTTCATTGGTTCGTTTCGCGTGGGGCCAATTCAGCTGGGTGGCGTCTGCGGCACCTTGATCGTCGCCTTGCTGCTGGGGCAGACGGGCGCGCGGCTGGCTCCCGATCTGAAGAACATCGCCTTTGCGCTGTTCATCTTTGCGCTGGGATTCACCGGCGGACCGCAGTTCTTTGCCAACATTGGCCGGGGCTGGCGCTATGGCTTGCTGTCAGTGGTCGAGATCGTCTCGGTGCTGGTGCTGATCATGATCGCGGTCCTCGTGATGCGGCTCGACGCCGGTACGGCGGCCGGATTGCTGGCAGGTGCCGCGACGGAGTCGGCCGTGATCGGCACGGCTTCGGAGGCGATCGCCAAGCTCGGTTTCAGCGATGCTGAGACGCTGCGCCTGCAGGCCAACATCGTGACCGCGTACAGCGTGAGCTACCTGTTCGGCCTGATCACCATCGTCCTGTTCACCAGTCAGTTTGCGCCCCTGCTGCTGCGCATCAATCTGCGCGAAGAAGCCGAGCGCGTGTGGCACAAGCTCGGCGGCGACGGCGCCTTCGGCGAGGGGCAGCGGGCCGCGGCCCCGGCGCTCGTGGGCCGCGCGTTCCGGGTCGGCACGGCGGCTGGCGCGACGATCCAGGCGCTCGAACAGAAGCACGGCTTCAACCTGACCATCGAGCAGGTTCGGCGCAACGGTGCGGACGTGCCGGTCGAGCCGCAACTGACCTTGGCCACCGGCGACCTGATTCTCGTGGGCGGGCGGCGCGAAGCGATGGTGGCCGCGGCTGCCAGCCTCGGCGAAGAAGTGGCGGATGCCGGCTTCGGCCAGATCATTGCGGAGAAGCTCGACATCGTGCTGACGCGCAGCGACGCGCACGGTCTGACGGTCGCGCAGTTGCGTGAACGGGCAAAACCGGAGGACGGGCGCGGCATCTACATCGCGGCCGTCACGCGGCTTGAAACCACGGTGCCCGCGCTACCCGGCACCGAGCTCAATCGCGGCGATGTGCTGACGCTGGTGGGCGCGAAAGCCGACGTCGAGCGTGGCGCGCGGAATCTGGGCTACGTGCTCACCCCAACCCAGAAAACCGACTTCGTCTATCTCGGCCTGGGCGTGTTGCTTGGCATGGCGATTGGCCATCTCGGCGGCCGCATCGGCGGTGTGTCGATCGCGCTTGGTACGGGCGGCGGCTGCCTGCTCTCAGGATTGCTATTCGGCTGGATCCGTTCGCGCCATCCGTTAGTCGGCTCGCTGCCTTCGGCCGCCGCGCAAATTCTTAAGGACTTCGGTCTTGCCACTTTCATTGCCGCCGTCGGGCTGTCGGCGGGGCCCGATGCCATCAAGCTAGTGCGCGAATACGGCCTGGCGCTGCCCGTCGCCGGCATCCTGATGGTGCTCGTGCCCGGTCTGTTGTCGCTCTGGATCGGCCGCGCGTTTCTCAAGCTCGAAGCGCCCATGCTGCTTGGCGCCATCGCCGGTCAGCAATGCAGCACGCCTGCGATCAGCGCGCTGGTCGGCGTAACCGGCAATTCGACACCCGTGATCGGCTACACGATCACCTATGCACTCTCGAACATTCTGCTGCCGTTGATGGGGCCGGTCGTGGTCGGCCTCGCCGGGAAGTTCGGCTAGGCGGGGCAGATGGACTGCGCGCAGCGTGGCGCGCAGTCGACCGCATACGGATGCCGTCAGGTTCGTATGCACATGCAGCACCCAGTACTCAGTACCGCAAACTATCCAGCGAGGGCATGATGGACTGGCTACATCATATTTTTCAGAAATCACCCGAGATTGCGCTGTTTCTGTCACTTGCAGCCGGCTATTTCATCGGGCAAATCAACTTCGGCAAATTCCAGTTAGGCGGCGTAGGCGGTTCATTGCTGGCCGCGGTCCTGATCAGTCAGGCGGGCGTGACGATCGACAACGGCGTGAAATCGGTGATGTTCGCCGTGTTCATTTACGCGGTCGGCTACGACTCCGGGCCGGGCTTCTTCAACTCGTTGAATCGCAAGACGTTGCGTGAGATCGCAATGGCGATCTTTCTCGCCGTCACCGCACTGATCACCGTGGTGATCTGCGCGAAGCTGTTCCATCTGAACAAGGGTCTCGCAGCCGGACTCGCGGGCGGCGCGTTGACGCAGTCGGCGATCATCGGCACGGCCGGCGACGCCATCGCGCGTCTCGGTCTGCCCGCCGATCAGGTCAAGTCGCTGCAGTCCGACGTGGCGATTGCCTATGCGGTGACCTACGTGTTCGGCTCGCTCGGCGCCATCATTGTCTGCGTGAACATCCTGCCTAAGTTCATGGGGCAGAGTCTGCGCGACGCCTCGATCGAAGCCGAGCGCGAACTGTCTGCGGGCTCGTCCTCACTCGGCGCTGGGCAAATTCGTGCGTTGCCCGAACTGGTAGGGCGCGCGTACAAGATCGATGTCAGCGCCGGGAAAACGGTCAAGGCCGTCGAGACCCTGCATCAGGACATGTTGACGATCGAGCGGATCAAGCGTGAAGGTAAGAACCTCGAGCCGACGCCCGATCTGACCTTGCAACTCAACGACGAAGTGCTGGTGGTGGGCCGCCGGGAGGCGGTGGTCGCATTCGGCGCGAACGGCAACGAGATCGCCAGCGTCGACGACATTGGCGTCGTGATGCAGACACGCGATGGCGTGTTCACACGCAAGGGCATGAACCACACGACGATCGCCGCTGCACGCGAAGTCGTGGATCGCGACTTGCGCCACGGCGTCTATATCCAGAGCGCCTCGCGTGCCGGCCAGCCGCTGCCGATCCTGCCCGAAACCAAGCTCGAGCACGGCGACGTGATCACTTTCTACGGTTCACCTAAAGATACCAAGCGCGCCGTCGATGCAGCCGGCTACGAGCTGCCGTATAGCAACAAGACCGACTTCATCTATATGGGTGTCGGCATCGTGCTGGGTCTGCTGATCGGTCTGATCGTGATCGACGTGGGCGGCGTTCCGCTCACGCTCGGTTCCGGCGGCGGCTGTCTGCTGGCCGGCCTGCTGTTCGGCTGGATGCGCGGCAAGCATCCGATGTACGGCGCGATGCCCTCCGCGGCTTCGCAGTTGCTGAAGGACTTCGGCCTCGCGGCGTTCGTCGCGGTGGTCGGTTTGAATTCGGGCCTGCAGGCCGTGGTGACCGTCAAGCAGAGCGGTATGACGATCTTCCTGCTCGGTGTGGTTGTCACGGTGCTGCCGCTGATACTGACGATGCTGTTCGGCCGCTACGTGCTGCGCTACAACAACGCGGCCATCCTGGCCGGCGCGCTGACAGGTTCACGCAGTGCCAACCCGGCATTCGGCGGTGTGCTCGACAAGGCGGAAAGCGCCGTACCCACCGTGCCGTTCGCGATCACCTATGCAATTGCGAACGTCGCATTGACCTTGCTCGGACCGCTTGTAGTCGGGCTGGTTTAGCCCGGTTTAGCGTACGCATCTATCGATCTCTCTTACGCCGGCGGCAACTGAACGGTCACTCGCGACGCCGGCGTCATTCACTTGCACATTGGAGAACGCATCATGGCAAAAGAGAAAAGCGGCAAGAAACAAGGCGACATGGCTCAAGCCGGCTTTGCGGCGCTCAGCCCGTTCGAGCTCAAGGACGAACTGATCAAGGCTGCCGGCGGCGGCGCGGTGGAGCGTGCCGCCAACGCATCGATGCTCAATGCCGGCCGTGGAAATCCGAACTTCCTCGCGACGATTCCGCGCCACGGCTTCTGGCAGCTTGGCCTGTTTGCGATGCGCGAGTCGGAGCGTTCGTTTGCGTTCATGCCGGAAGGCGTTGGCGGTTTTCCGCGACGCGAAGGGCTGACGGAGCGCTTCGATCTGTTCCTGCGCGAAAACAAGGGCGTGCCTGGCATCGACTTTCTGCGCGGCGCGGTGTCATACGTGCGCGATCAGCTCGGACTCTCCGCGGGCGACTTCCTCTATGAAATGTGCGAGGGCATTCTCGCGTCGAACTATCCGGTGCCGGACCGGATGCTCAAGCTATCCGAACAGATTGTTGGGCAGTATTTGCGCAAGGAGATGATCGGCAACCATCCGTTTGTCGGCGAGTTCGACGTGTTCGCGGTGGAAGGCGGCACGGCGGCGATGACGTACATCTTCAACACCATGCGCGAGAATCACCTGATCAAGCCGGGCGATACGATTGCGCTGGGCTTGCCGATTTTCACGCCGTACATCGAAATTCCACGCCTGAACGACTATCAGCTGAACGTCGTCAATCTCGAAGCCACGGTTGAAAGCGGTTGGCAGTATTCGAAGAAGGAACTCGACAAGCTGCGCGATCCGAAGGTGAAGGCGTTCTTCCTCGTGAACCCGAGCAACCCGCCTTCGGTGAAGATCGACGACGAGAGCCTTCAATACATCGCGGACATCGTCAAGGAACGTCCCGATCTGATTCTGTTGACCGACGACGTGTACGGCACCTTTGCTGACGACTTCGTCTCGCTGTTCGCGCTCGCGCCGAAGAACACCATCCTCGTGTACTCGTACTCGAAATACTTCGGCGCGACGGGCTGGCGTCTCGGCGTGATCGCGACGCATCGCGACAACGTGCTCGACAAGCTGATCGCCGAGTTGCCGAAGGACGCGAAGAAGCAGTTGCACGAGCGTTATGAATCGATCACGACCGAACCGGACAAGCTCAAGTTCATCGATCGACTGGTCGCCGACAGCCGCACTGTCGCGCTGAATCACACGGCGGGTTTGTCGACGCCGCAGCAGGTGCAGATGGTGCTGTTCTCGTTGTTTTCGCTGATGGATACGCCCGACGCGTACAAGAACGCGTTGAAGCGCCTGATCCGCAAGCGCAAGCAGGCGCTGTACGAAGAGGTCGGCATCTCGTTCGAAGACGACGATCCGAACCAGGTCGACTACTACACGATTCTCGACATCGAGTTCCTCGGCGAGCGCATGTTCGGGCGCGAGTTCGTCGAGTGGCTTCTGAAGAACACCGAGCCTTCGGAATTGCTGTTCCGCCTCGCGCGCGAAGCGCGCGTCGTGTTGCTGCCGGGACGCGGTTTCGGTACGCAGCATCCGTCGGGACGGGTGTCGCTGGCTAATCTGAACGAGTCGGACTATCGGCAGATTGGCCGCGCGATGCGCAGGCTGATCGAGGAGTATGTGGAGCGGTATAACGCGGCCACTGGCAAGAAGCTGGATAAGTCCAAGGTGAAGTGAACGTGAATTGAGGCTTTAATTCACGGTTGATTTGTGCTGGATCCGCGCTCGAACTCGGCTTCGAGCGCGGATCCAGCATGGACAAAAAACTTGCGCAATTGCGCGGATCAGTGAATGATCAGTCAAGCGGCCCCGCCAGTGTCATAGCTGGCGGGGCCGCTTGTCCCTTGCACTTTGACATTCACGTACCGATCATGCCGACTTCATCCACCTCTGCCGCACCGGTTTCCTACGCTGTGCCTTGTCCGGTTGTCGAATCGCTCGACGCCATTCTTCCCGAAGAGCCGTTGCTGATGATGGGGGCCGGCCCCGTGCCGATTCCCGCGGCGGTGGCCAAGGCCAATACGGTGGTGATCAATCACCTGGGCAGCACAATGGTGAAGGTGATCGGCCAGGTGAAGACCATGGCGCGCTACGTGTTCCAGACGAATTCGAAGTGGGTGCTGGGCGTAGCCGGTCCGGGTTCTGCCGCGATGGAAATGGCGATCTCCAACCTTGCGTGGGAAGGCACGAAAGTGCTGAGCATCAAGAACGGCTTTTTCAGCGAACGGATGGCGGAGATGGGTCGACGCGTCGGCGCGGAGGTCGCGATACTCGACGTCGAAGACGGTACCGTGGCGAGTCTCGAAACGGTGGCTGAGGCGATCCGCCGCGAGCGTCCCGAGATCGTGACGATCGTGCAGGGCGAAACGTCCAACACCGTGTGGAACCATCAATTGAAGGAGATTGCGGCGCTCGCGAAAGCGGCCGGTGCGCTGGTCATCGTCGACGCGGTGTGTACGTTGAGCACGATGCCCCTGGAGATGGACGCGTGGGGTATTGATGCGGTCATTACGGGCGGGCAGAAGGGCTTGTCGTCGATCCCGGGGGTTTCGCTGATCGCGTTTTCGGATGAGGCATGGGCGCGGGTGAAGGGGCGCACGGCGCCGAATGCGCATTGGTGTCTTGACGCTTCGCTTGCGGAGAATTTCTGGCACAACGCGGGGTATCACTATACGGCGCCCGTGTCGGGCGTGTTGGCTTTACACGAGGCGTTGCGGCTTGTGTGCGCGGAGACGCTTGAGAAGCGGTTTGCGCGGCATTTGAAGTGTTCTGTGGCGCTGCAGGCGGGGATTACTGCGTTGGGTTTGCAGTTGTATGCGCCGGCGCCTTGTCGTTTGAATTCGGTTGTTGGCATTGTTGTGCCGGAGCGATTGAGTCCTGCTGATATTTGCGGTCATATCTCGCGGCAGCATCAGGTGGAAATCTCGGGGTCGTTTGGTTTGCCGATTGTGCGGATTGGGCAGATGGGCGAGCAGTGCCGGGAACATAATCTGTTCAGGACTTTGCATGCGCTTGGGAGGACTATGGTTGATCTTGGGGTTAAGGTTGAGTTGCCGGCTGGGGTGGCGGCGTTGGAGCGTGGGTTGTCCGAAGGGAAGTGAAGGTTTTTTTGCCTTTTGCGGCGGCATTGTCAGTGTTCGTAGGGCTTTGGCCTTTCCTTGAATTGTTAGTGGTTTATTAGCGTTCCCCCTGTGCGGGG
>NZ_JALPRH010000027.1:0-104276 GCF_030464795.1 Paraburkholderia sp. SECH2 | reverse complement strand
TGAACCACTACAGTGCCCCCCCGCACAGGGGGAACGCTAATAGACCACTAACAAAACAAGGAAAGGCACAAAAGCCAGGAACACGGACAAAAGCGCCGCGTAGGCAAACACCTCAAAAACAGGCCCCGCCATAAAAACCACAAACCAAAAGACAGACAAAAGACCACCCTTTTTTCCGCTATATACGACCCACCTGCGCAAGCCAGGTAAAACTTCCCAACCCCTCCACACGCATTAGTTCGGCAGAACCCACAAAGCCCTCTAGAGAGGGTCCCCACCCAACCGTTGTGGCCTACAATTATTGCTGCCGCGTGGCCGCTTCGCGCCCGCTGTGCACGGCAGAAGATTTATCCCGCCTCCTGCTGAACACTCACGCGCGCCATGCGCGCCGGCAGAATGGGGGCACACTCATCGACGTGACCTCTGTGGAGCGCAGCAATGCCATTCCCGGCACAAGACCATGGTTGCCCCGGCTGGAACGGGGAAATGGCACGACGCATCAGCGAATTCGACTGGGCGGCCACCGACCTCGGCGCAATAGAAAACTGGCAGCGCAGTCTGACCGCCACCGTTCAGATGCTGCTCGCCTCGCCCGTCCCCCTGGTGCTTCTGTGGGGCAAACCCGGCTACATGATCTACAACGACGCCTACGCGATTTTCGCGGGAGGACGGCATCCGTATCTACTCGGCTGTCCGGTCGAACACGGCTGGCCGGAAGTCGCCGATTTCAACCGTCACGTGATGACGACGTGTCTCGCTGGCGGCACCCTGTCGTATCGCGACAAGGAGCTCGTTCTGCTGCGCGACGGTAAGCCCGAAGAGGTCTGGATGGACCTTTACTACAGCCCCGTTGCCGACGACAGCGGCGCACCCGCGGGCGTCCTCGCGATGGTCGTCGAAACCACCACGCGTGTACTCACCGAACGCTGGCGGCAACATGCCGAGGCCGAACTGCGCGAAACCAACGAACGGCTGCAACTCGCGCTCAATACCGGCGCGGTGCTCGGCACATGGGTGCTCGACGCGCGCACCGGCATCGTCACCGGTGACGAACGTTTCGCGCGCACCTTTTCGTTTCCATTGGAAGAAGCCGCGAAAGGGCTTGAACGCAATGCAGCGACGCAAGTGATCCATCCCGACGACCAGCCGCTCAACGACCGCCTGACGGCCGAAGCGATACGCACCGGCCAGCCGTTTCGCGCCGAATACCGGATTCGCCGCCCCGATGGCGACTACATGTGGGTGCAGGCAAACGGCCAGTGCGAGTTCGACGAACAGGGGGAGCCGACGCGCTTTCCCGGCGTACTGATCGACATCCACGAACGCAAGATCGCCGAACAATCGCTGCGTCAGTTGACCGAAACGCTCGAACAACGCGTCGCCGATGAAGTCGCGGCACGGGCGCTCGCCGAAGAACAGTTGCGCCAGGCCCAGAAGATGGAAGCGATCGGCAGCCTCACAGGCGGCGTCGCACACGACTTCAACAATGTGCTGCAAGTAATCAACGGCAATCTGCAGATGCTCGCCGCCGACGCCGGTGAGAGTCCGGCCACGCTACGGCGGTTCTCCGCCGCGACGGATGCCGTCAAACGCGGCGCGAAACTGGCCGCGCATCTGCTCGCCTTCGCGCGCCGTCAGCCGCTCTCGCCTACCGTGCTCAATCCGTGCCGCCTGCTCACCGGCATGAGCGAGATGCTGCACCGCGCGCTCGGCGAGACCGTCAAGATCGAAACGGTGTTGAGCGACGACCTGTGGAATGTGCAGGCCGATCGCAATCAACTCGAAAACGCCCTGCTCAATCTTGCGATCAATGCGCGCGACGCGATGCAAGCCGACGGCACGCTCACCGTTCGCGCGACGAACCGCGTGCTGGATCATGCGTTTTGCCGCGGCAAGCCGGAACTCTCGCCAGGCGAGTACGTGGAGTTCTCGGTGAACGACACGGGCACCGGCATGAAACCCGAAATCCTGGAGCACGTGTTCGAACCGTTCTTCACGACCAAGCCCGACGGCCACGGCACGGGCCTCGGCTTAAGCATGGTGTTCGGCTTCGTCAGGCAAAGCGGCGGCCATACGGTGATCGACAGTGAAGTGGGACGCGGCACGACCGTCTCGCTGTTTTTCCCGCGCTGCTGCGAGCCGGAAACAGTCGAAGCCGTCGATCAGACCTCGGCTCCGGTGGGCGGCGGCGAAACGATTCTGGTGGTCGAAGACGATGCGGATGTGCGCCTGACCGCCGTCGAAATGCTCGCGCAACTCGGCTATAAAGTGCTGACTGCATCGAGCGGCGATGCGGCGCTCGAATTCATCGACAGCGACGTGCCGATCGATCTGCTGTTTACCGACGTCGTAATGCCCGGCCAGGTGAAAAGCGTGGAACTGGCGCAGCGTGCGGCGGCACGCTCGCCCACGGTGCCAACGCTCTTCACCTCGGGCTATACGCGCGACGAGATCGTCCATCACGGCAAGCTCGACGCCGGCATCACGTTGCTGTCCAAGCCTTATAGACGTGACGATCTCGCGCGCAAGGTGCGCAGCGTGTTGCGCGGCGCCGGCGTCGCCAGCGTGAGCGAGGGGCAGATTTCACCCTGCGTGCCGCGTACGGTCTACGATCCTGCCGGTGCAACTGAAGCGTCCAACCCGCGCGAAAGCCTGCACGCGCCGGCCCCTTCGGGTGAAAAACCGCTCGCCCACACCCCGGCGAATTCGCTAGCGGATCGCCTGGCAAATCCGTCGTTGCACCAACCCGGCACGCCGGCTCGCGTGCTGCTGGTCGAAGACGACGCCGATTCGCGCGACGCACTCTGCGATCTGCTCGGCGCGCTAGGCCTCGACTGCACCGCGGTCGGGAGCGCAGAAGAGGCGCTGCCGCTCGTGCCCGTTCAACGTTTCGACGTGTTGTTCACGGACCTGACCTTGCCCGGCATGTCCGGCGACAACCTGGCGCGCGCGGTGCTGAGTCAGCAGCCGGACATCCGCGTGTTGCTGGTGTCGGGTTACGGAGAGAACGCCGATATCGGCGACACCATTCCCGGCGCTCGGCTGCTGGGCAAGCCGCTCGATATCTCGCAGCTGCGGCGCGAACTCGCGGAGTGGCTCGATCACACGGAGGCGGCTTCCTAGGCTCGCCTGTGCGCGGTAACCACCACTTTGACGCCGATGGACATCCTCTGCGGCACCGCAGGCTGGACCGACAAAACGCTGATCGCCTGCAAGCGGTTTTACCCGCCCGGCAGCAGCAGCGCTGAAGCCCGGCTGCGCTTTTACGCATCGCAGTTTCCATTGGTCGAAGTCGATTCGGCCTACTACGCTATGCCGTCGGCAAGCAACGCGCAGTTGTGGACCGAACGCACGCCGGAAGACTTCACGTTCAACTTCAAGGCGTTCCGGCTGTTTACCGGGCATCAGACTTCGCCCGACGTTTTGCCGAAAGACATTGCAATGGCGCTGCCGGAAGGCATCACAGGTCCGCGCAAGAAAAACGTCTACTACCGCGACATGCCTGCCGAAATCCTCGACGAACTGTGGCGGCGCTATCTGGAAGCGCTGGAACCGTTGCGCGCGAGCGGCCGGCTCGGCGCCGTGCTGTTCCAGTTCGCGCCGTGGATCACGCGAGCGCCTGATGGTCTCGCGCTCGTGGAAGAATGCCGGGCGCGCATGGCGGCCTACATGATGGCCGCCGAGTTTCGCAATCAGTCCTGGTTCGACGATCAGCACGCGCCATGGACGCTCGATTTTCTGCGCGAACGCAGCCTCGTCCATGTGATCGTCGATGCACCACCGGATGTGACGAATCGCGTGCACACCATCTGGGAAGCAACCCATCCTCAACTCGCGATGGTGCGTTTGCATGGCCGCAATACGCAGGCATGGAGCGCAACGGGCGCGGCGAGCGCGGCCGATCGCTTCGACTACGACTACAGCGAGGACGAACTAACCGAATTGGGCCCCTCGATCCGCGCAATCGCGACGCGGGCCGGCCGCACCCATGTCATCTTCAATAACTGCTTCGAGGACCAAGGGCAGCGCAACGCGCGGACGCTAATGAGCATCCTGGGGGCGAGCGCGAATCCACCATGATTCGTTTCGGTGGCCAACTGGAAAAGGCACGACCAGGCATCGGGCAGCGCCGCGCTTCGCAACTTGCCGGGAAAGTCTCAGTCCGCTTTTACCGTATCGAGAAACGCTCGGAGTTCGCGCTGCATGGTCGGTGCATCCAGAACGACACTTCCGCCATGTCCGGCGAATACGCCACTGAAGCTTTCGTGAACGAGCCGCTCGAGGGAGCGAAGCTGGGTGGGCCAGTCGTACCAGCAAAAGTCGCGAAAGGCATGCAGAGCGCGCTTTTCGAAATCCCAACTCAGTGAATCTCCGGAGAAAAGCGCGTGGTTGATGAGGAACATGACGCTTCCCTGCGTATGTCCCGCCACCGGAATGACCCGAACGCCCGGCAACATCTCATGCGCCAGATCACTTGTGATGACGTCGGTGACGAACGGTGCGCCATCGGCATCGTTTGCATGGATCCAGACGCGGGCGCCAAAGCGCTTCGCATAGAGGCCCGCGTCCGCGACATCGTCGCGGTGAGTCAATAGGATGTGATCCAATCCTCCGGCTTCCGCGATCCAGCGCTCGAGGTGGCCGGACCAGCGCGGCCCGTCGATCATCAGACGCAGGCCGCCTGCAAGGGTGAAGTAGCTGTGAGCGCCGTACGAAGAGCGGGCGTTATATCCGAGCCGCCACACGCCGGGCGCCATGACTTGCGGGAAGAGGCCTGTCGGCATCTTCAAACCTTTAGGCGCCCGAACGGCAGCCGCCGGACAGAGAAGCACGCCTCGCCACGCATCTTCTGTTTCCTGTTCACTGGCAGGCTGGTGAGCAAACGCCGAAGCACCGTTTCGCTCGATGAACAGATTGGGAGCGGCCGTTCGAACCGCGCCGCAGTTGAAGCACGCTGCACTTACGTGCCAATGATCGTCGACATCATCTTTGTCCTCCGCCATAGCGCGCTCCTGGCTGATATTGGGCAGACGGTTCAAAGATAGCATCTTTGCCCGATTGAGAATTGCGGATCGTTTAGTTGGCCCTCGCGATGACACGGCCGACCTTCATCAGCCGGCCGGTTGCTGGCCAGTGAAAACCGCCAATTGCGCGGCGAAAGCACGTTTGTAGGCGGGCCTCGCTTCACCGCGGGCAACATAGGCGGAGAGGTTCGGATATTCGTCCAGCAGCCCCGATGCTTTCAACCTGAGTAGTACGGACACCATAAGCAGGTCGCCCGCGCTGAACGCACCATCGAGCCAGTCGGCGTTGCCAAGGCGATTGGAAAGCTCGCCCAGCCGGTCACGGATGCGATCCTTGACGAGCGGCAGGCGCTCGTCGTACCAGCTCTTGTCTCCCTCCAGAAATTTAGCGGTTTGGAGATCGAGGATCGGCGGCTCAACCGTGTTGAGCGCGGCAAACATCCATGTGATCGCGCGTGCGCGGGCATCCGCATCGTCAGGTAGCAGGCCTGCGTGGCGCTCGGCGATATGAAACACGATCGCCCCCGACTCGAACAGGACCAGCGCGCCTTCTTCATAGGTCGGGATCTGCCCAAAAGGATGAAGCGCGCGATGCGCGGGTTCCTTCATCGCATCGAATGAAACCAGACGCACCTCGTAGGGTTGGCCGACTTCTTCGAGCGCCCAGCGAACACGCGTGTCACGCGCCAGTCCCCTGCCGCGATCGGGCGAACGTTCAAAGGCGGTGATAACGGGGGTCAGTGGAAGGGGCACGATGGATTCTCCTTTTGCCGGATGTCTCATTGCGTGCCGGATACGCAATTCCAGCGCTTATCTACTCGACGTTCGAGATAGGGCTGAATCGACATCGCTGAACTCATTTTATTAGACGACCCAATCATCCCGCTGCGTGGCTCGCCGCGAGCGGCATCTTTATTGCTACCCCAGAAGTGCTGTTAAGAGAACGATATGCAGGCTGGCGATACGTCCGCCACATAGGGCAACCGCCCGTTCAATCTGTGGGGAGGCGCTATGCAAGGAAGCAAAGACACGGTACGTGCTGTAATTGTTGCCGCGATGATGTCGCTGTTAACAGCTTGCGGCGGCGGTGGAGGCGGAGGCAGCTCGAGTAATGGCAGTGGCACAGCCACGCCGCCGGGCGGCGTCAAATTGCAAGTTGTCTCATTCGGCGACAGCCTGTCGGACGTCGGGACCTATGCGCCGCTCGCGAGCGCGGTGGGTGGCGGGCGTTTCACCACCAATCCGGGCCAGGTCTGGACCCAGAACGTCGCGCAATATTACGGCGGTACGCTAAGCGCCGCATTTACGATCGACATCACGCATAAGCTGAGTGCGCAAAACGGTCTCGGCTATGCCGAGGGCGGCTCCACCGTGGCGACGCCGGCAAACCAGAACGACTTTCTTACGAACGTGATCGGCAATGTCGAAATGCCGGTCAATCAGCAGGTTTCGAGCTATCTGGCCACGCACGGGAGTTTCAATTCCGGTCAACTGGTTCTGGTTTGGGCCGGCGCGAACGACGTGCTTCGCGCCGGTTCGCTGCCGGCGGCGGCGCCGACGGTGCAAACGGCGGCAACCACCCTCGCTCAGCTTGTCGGGCAGATCGTTCAGAACGGCGCCACGCATGTGGTGGTGGTCAATGTGCCGAATGTCGGTCTGTCGCCCAAAGGCCTCGCCGCGGCCGACGGCGGGGCCAATCTGACCCAACTATCGCAACTCTTCAACCAGGACCTGAACGCTGCCTTGCAGGCCGATGGCCTGCAAGGCAAGGTCATCCAGATCGATTCCTATACATGGGTAGACCAGATCATTGCGAACTTTCAGGCTAATGGCTTCGTCGTGGCAAATACCGGTCAGGCCTGCGACCCCAAGAAAACGCCGGACGACACGGCATTGCTGTGCTCACCGGCGACCTATGTGACGGCCAATGCCGATCAGACGTACATGTTCGCCGACGATCTTCATCCGACGACGCATCTGCATGCGCTATTCGCCCAGTTCGTCGAACAGCAGATCGCCAGCAGCGGTCTGGGTCACTGAGCCTTCAGAACGATGACGACTTGCCGACGTAAGGCTTTCCCGATAAATTCCGGCGACTTGCGCTTCGTCTGGCGTGTGATACGTTAGTGTTAGGGATGTTCGTGTAGGTGCGCGGCACGAACGACCCCTGGTATGATGCCAATCGAGCGCCGGCCGGCGCTCGATTCGGCACCACGTTTCGCCGCAGCGTTTGTCATTGCATTTCCAGCCACGAGAACCATCATGCCCGCCCAACACGACGAAGTCCCCACTACCAGCACCACGCCGGGCAAGACTAAGCGCAAGGATCTGTCCATGGTGGCGCGCAATCTTATGATGGTTGCGATCGGCGTCATCGTCTTCGCGATCGTTGCGACTGTCGTGCTCTACGGTCCGATTACTTACGGCGACGAGATTCCCAACTTCGGCATCATCCTCATGCTGACCGTGCCGGTCATTGCGGGCGTGGCTTTCCGGGTGGGACTGGATGCGTGGCTGGACCGGGAATGAGTGGCAGCACCACCCACACTTCTAACCCGCCGCCCTCGCGCGCATGAAACTGCAGGCTGCCGCCGTGCAGCCGCGCGATCCGTTCGACAATCGCCAGCCCCAGCCCGGTGCCGCCGATATGCGCGCGAGCATTGCGGCCACGCTGAAACGGCGCTTTCAGTTGCTCCAACTCCTCCGCTGAAAGACCTTTGCCGCGATCGCCCACCGCGACATACACAGCTTCGCTTGTGGCCCAACTGCGCACGGAGAACCCGGTGCCGCCATAGACGATCGCGTTCTGCATCAGGTTCATCAGAAGCCGCATCATGCTGATCGGCCGGTAGGCAATCGCAGGCAGAACCGCGAGCGACAGCTCAAACTCATGGCCCAGCCCGGCGAAATCGCCGGCAAGCCGCTCGACCAATGCATTGAGATCGCCGGGCTCCGCCGCTTCACGCTCGCCACTGCCGGCGTAATCCATGAACTGCTGCAAGATCGTCTCGATCTGGTCCAGATATCCCTCGGCGGCGACCACGAAGCTGCTGTCGCTGCCGTCGGGCATCGCCATGGCCATCGAAAGCCGCAACTTGGTGAGCGGCGTGCGGATGTCGTGCGAGATGCCCGCCAGCATCAGCGCGCGCGTCGCCTCGGCCTGCTGCAGCGCATGCGTCATCTGATTGAACGCGCTGCTCACCGTGGCGATCTCGATAGGACCGTCGGTCGACAACGGCGCGGGCGTTTCACCGGCACTCACGCGACGCGCGGCCTGCGTCAACGCCTGCAGCGGCTGGTTGAGGTGGCGCTGAATCACGTAGCCGGTCAGCGCCGCCAGCGCGCCCAAACCCAGCGACAACAGAATCGCGGCGTCGAGTCCGTTGCCTTGCGCGTCCTCGGGAATCGGCAGCGCGATCCAGTACGGCGTGTGCGGCGCATCGGCCGGCGCATGCATGCGAATCCACAAGCGTTGACCGCCTTCGGACTGCCAGAGCGCGGGCATGTCGGCGGGCAGATGCTCGCGCAAACTCTCGAGAAACACGTTGCGTTGATACGTGCGATAAGCGCGCATCAGACTGGGCGGTGGTTCAAGGGCGGCATCGGCGGGTAGTTGCGTGCGAGCGTCGAGGCGTGCAGTCAACTGGGCGCGCGCACCCGGCGGCGTGGCTTGAAGCAGACTATCGAGCGTTGTCACGTAAGTGGCGAACACCGTGGCTGCCCGTTCGACGCGGGGCCGCTGTACATAGTGCAGCAACACCGCAAGCGCGCAGAGCTGGCTCAGCATCACCAGCACGATCAGCAAGAGGATATTGCGCGCCAGCAGCGTTTTAGGCAGCGCCCTCTGCAGCCACGCGCGCGTCATGAGTCGACGTCCGCGACCAGCATGTAGCCGACACCCCACACGGTCTTGATGAAGCGCGGCTTCGACGGGTCGTCCTCGATAATTTGCCTGAGCCGCAGCACCTGCACGTCGATGCTGCGATCGAGCGCATCGTGATCACGCCCACGGGCGCGCGCCAGCAGATTGTCACGGCTCACGGGGCGGTTCGGCGACGAGGCCAACGCGACCAGCAACAACATCTGCGCCGAATGGATCTCCAGCAACTCACCGGTACGCGACAACTGCTGCTTGCCGACATCGAGACTGAAATCGCCGAAACGTACGCTCTGCGAAGTCACGGTGACATCGCCCGAGGCGATCTTCTGGCGGCGCAACAGCGCATTGATCCGCGCCACCAGTTCACGCGGCAGGAAGGGTTTGGCGAGGTAGTCGTCGGCGCCGGTTTCGAGGCCGAGCACCCTGTCGAGCGGATCGCCCTTCGCGGTCAGCATCAGGATCGGCAGCGTCTGCCCTTGCTCGCGCAACCGGGCGCAGATGGCAAGCCCGTCCTCTTCGCCGATCATCAGATCAAGCACCAGCAGATCGAACGGCTCACGCTCGAGATAGCGGTCGAGCCGCTTGCCGTCCTCCGCGATCCGGACATCGAAGCCATGCCCGCGCAGAAAACGCTGCAGCATGTTGCGCAGTTCGGCTTCGTCGTCGAGCACGATGATTTTGGCGGGGCGTTCCATACGAAAGCTCCTCGGTTTAAGCGTCGGGCGGTGCATGCCGCGCCGCGTGCCGTTCGGCCTGGCGCTGCAACAGCACGTAGAACGACGGAATGAACAGCACGGCAATGCACGTTGAAGCGAGCATCCCCGAAAATACAGCAATCCCGAGCGAACGGCGTGCGCTCGCACTCGCGCCGGTGGCGATCACGAGCGGCACCACGCCGAGAATAAACGCGAACGAGGTCATCATGATCGGCCGGAACCGCAAGCGTGCCGCTTCCACCGCGGCCTCGGCAACGCCCACGCCCTGCGCGCGCAGATGCCGCGCGAACTCGACGATCAGAATCGCGTTCTTCGCCGACAGCGCGATCAGCAACACGAGGCCGATCTGAGTGTAGAGGTTATTAGCGGCGCCGAGTGCGGCGAGCGTACCGGCTGTACCGAGCAACGCCAGCGGCACGGCGAGCACGACCGCCACCGGCAGCAACCAGCTTTCGTATTGCGCGGCCAGCACGCAGAACACCAGCAATACGCCCACGGCAAACACCCAATAGGCCGAATTGCCGACCAGTTTCTCCTGATACGACATCGCGGTCCATTCGTAACCGATACCCGCCGGCAGCACGCGTGCGGCTTCCTGTTCGAACGCGGCGATCGCCTGACCGGTGCTATAGCCGTTCGCCGGATTGCCATTGATAGCCGCGGCCGGCGCGAGGTTATATAGCGTCGCCACGGCCGGGCCGACGCTCGTATGCGCATCGACGAAGGTGCCCAGCTCCACCATATGGCCGCTATTGCTGCGAATCTGCAAGCGGCGAATGTCGTCGGTTTCGCGGCGAAACGCGCCGTCGGCCTGCACGAACACGGGGAACGTGTGGTTGAACGTCGTGAACTGGTTCACATAGCTCGAGCCGACGTAATCCTGCAGCAGGTCGAACACATTGCCGACCGGCACCTGCAGCGACTCGGCCCTGGCGCGATCGAGCGTGAGTTCGACGGTCGGCACCGACGCGCGAAACGGGCTGAACACGCGCTGCAGTTCAGGCCGCTTCGAGACGCTGGCGATCAGCGCGTCGGTGGCATCCTGCAAGCGCTGATAGTTCTGCGAGCCGTCCGTGAGCATTACCTGCATCTGCACGCCGCCGCTATTGCCGAGGCCCTGGATCGGCGGCGGCACGATCACCACGGAGCGCACGTCGGGCAGTTTCGCGAGTTCGCTATTCATGCGCAAATACAGCGAGCGCAGGTCCTCGCCTTTGCCGCGCTTGCTCCAGTCGTCGAGCGTGACGTAGATCAGCGCGGAATTCGGCAGCGACGCGTTGTTGTCGAGCGGTGAGATACCGCCGATCGACACCACATGGCTCACGCCGGGAATCGCGCCGATGCGCTTTTCTATCTGCGTGCTCGCCTCGCGGGTGCGGCCGAGCGAAGCGGCATCGGCCAGTTGCGCGGCGATCAGGATATAGCCCTGATCTTCGAGCGGAATGAAGCTGGTGGGCACGCGCGTCAGCAGAAACGCAGACGCCGCGCCGAGCACCAACGCGATGCCGAGCGCGAGGCCACAGCGCTGCACGAACCACGACACGATGCGCACATAGCCCTTTTCGACACGGGCGTACCCCTTGTCGAACACGCGATACACGATGTTCGGCTTGCCGGGCCGCGCGTGCCTCAGCCAGCGCACGCTTTGCACCGGCTTGAGCGTCACCGCGTTGATCGCGCTGATGATGGTCGTTGCGACGACAACCAGCGCGAATTGCCGGTACATCTGGCCCGTGACGCCACCGAGAAACGCCGATGGCAGAAACACTGAGATCAGCACCAGCGTGATGCCGATGATGGGTCCGAGCAACTCGTGCATTGCGTCGATGGCGGCCTGCTTTGGCGTCTTGCCCTGCTCGATATGTTGCGTAATCCCTTCGACCACTACGATCGCGTCGTCCACCACAATGCCGATTGCCAGCACGATCGCGAACAGCGTCAGCAGGTTGATCGAGAAACCGAGCATGTAGATCGCGCCGAACGTGCCGATGATCGTCACCGGAATCGTCGTGGCGGGCACGAGCATCGCGCGCCAGTTCTGCAGAAACAGCAGGATCACCGCGAGCACCAACAACGCGGCCTCGAATAGCGTCTTGTACACGTCGATCACGGATTGCCGCACGAAGGTCGTCGTATCGAACGGCAATTGATAGCTGACGCCCTTCGGCATGTCCTTGGCGAGTCGCGCCATGGTCGCTTTCACCGCATTGCCGACTTCCAGTGCGTTGGCTTCCGGCAGTTGATAGATGGCAATGCCCGCAGCGGGTTTGCCGTCGAGATTGAAGAACTGCCCATAGCTCGACGAACCGAGTTCCGTGTGACCCACATCGCGAATGCGCACGAAGTGGCCACCGTCGTTCGGATCGGCTTTAACGATGATGTCGTCGAACTCGCGCGGATCGGACAGCGCGCCCTGCATCGTCACCGTAAGCTGGAACGCCTGGCCGCCCGCGTTCGGTTCCGAACCGAGCTGGCCGGCGCTCACGTCCTTGCTCTGGCTCTGGATCGCCTGCATCACGTCGGCGGCAGTCAGACCGCGCTCGCTCAGCTTCTGCGGATCGAGCCACACGCGCATGCTGTACTGGCCGGTGCCGAACACGGTGACGTCGCCGACACCCGGCAAACGCGCGAGCGTGTCGCGCAGATAAATCACCGCATAGTTGCTCAGAAACAGCGAATCGTATTTCGGATCAGGCGACTGCAGCGTGTACAACTGTAGGATCGCCGTGGAGCGTTTGCGCACGGTCACGCCCTGCTGCTGCACCGCTTGCGGCAATTGCGCGGTGGCGGCCGACACGCGGTTTTGCACCAGCACCTGCGCTTTATCGACATCCGTGCCGACGGCGAAAGTGACCGTGAGCGTGTAGGTGCCATCGTTCGTGCTGGTCGATTGCATGTACAGCGCGTTTTCCACGCCATTGACCTGCGTTTCGATCGGCAAGGCCACGCGGTCGATCACAGTCGCGGCGCTCGCCCCCGGAAAGCGTGCGACAACCTGCACGGTCGGCGGCGTGATCGGCGGATATTGCGCGATCGGCAGGTTAATCAGCGCGACCGCGCCGAGCAGCATCACGATCAACGCGATCACATTGGCAAGAACCGGCCGCTCAACGAAGAAACGGATCATGACTGACCCTGCGCCGCAGCGGCGACCACCTGCACCTTGGCGCCGGGCGCGACAGCCAGCGCACCGCCGGTCACGACCTGATCGTTCGCGGTGAGCCCCGAGGTGACCGCCCGCTGCGAACCGTACAAACCACCCGTGACAACCGCGCGTTTTTCGATCACGCCCGCGCCGTTCACGATCAGCACCGACGCGCCTGCCTGATCGCGCAGCAATGCCGTGTCCGGCACCAGCAACACGTTGTGCGGCGCGCCAGCAGGAATGTGCACTTCAACCGACATGCCAGGGATCAGATGCGCGTCCCGATTGGCGATATCGGCGCGCAGCTTGACCGCCCCGCTGCTCGGATCGACGCGTGTGTCGACAAATTCGAGTGCGGCGTCCTCACCTTGCCCCTGGCCCGCGGCCGCGCCGAGCACATTGACGCGCACCGTGCGGGGTGGCTGCGTGAAGAGCCCGATGCGGTTGGCGTCGCGCTCGTTGAGCGTGAAATTCACATACACCGGCTGGATGCGATCCAACGTGGCGAGCTTGGCGGAGTCGGACGCACCCACCAGATTGCCGACGTCGAATGCACGCGCGCCGATGCGGCCCGCAAACGGCGCGCGGATTTCCGTGTAAGCGAGATTGATACGCGACATGTCGCGTTTGGCGAGCGCCTGGTCGCGTGTGGTCTGGGCTTTTTGCAGTGTCGATTCAGAGGTCGCGTTATCGGACGTGAGTTGCTTTTGCCGGACCAGTTCCTGGTCGGCATTGTCGAGCGCGGCCTGGTCGTAAGTCAGTTGCGCGCGATACGTATCCGGCTCGATGCGAAACAGCACCTGCCCTTGCTTGACGTAAGCACCATCGGCAAAGCCGATTTCCTTCAGCACGCCCTGCACGCGCGCGATTAGCGTGACGGTCGCCGAGGGTGCGACGGTGCCGCTCAGATCGAGTTGTTCGCGCACCTCGCGCTGCACCGGCCGCATCACGCTGACTTGCGGCAGGGACGCGGCTTGCGACGATTGTGCGGCGGGCGCGCTGCCGTCGCGGCACGCGGCCAGCGCCATTGCCGCTGCCAGCACGATGCAAAACCTCGCTCCCAGGTGCGTGTTCGCCACGCTACGCTGTGCCCCGCTCCCGTTTTTCATGTTCTTATTTCCCATTCTCGAGCTGGCCTCCACTGGCGCGCGCCAGCGCGGAATTCGCTGGCGGGTTCAGTAAGCGCCCCCAGTCCGTGCGCTGCGCCATCTGTTCGGCGATCTGTTCGCTCACCACCTGCTGCCCCTCTGCCACTTCCCAGCCGCCGCCCAACGCGCGATACAAGGACACCGCCGCAAGCGCGGCGATTCCCTGGTTCTGCGCGAGCGAATCGCCGTCACGCAGCATCGAACGCGATGCGTCGAGCACCGTGTCGTACGTGACCGATCCCGCGCGATACTGCACATTCGCGAGCTTCAAGGCGCGCTGCGACGCATCGGACGCACGCGACGACGCCGCCAGCGCATCGAGCGAGGTACGTAGTGCGGCAATCGCGTCCTCCACTTCTTTCTGCGCTTGCAGCACCGTGTTCTGATAGTCGAGCACGGCCTCCTGGAAGGCCGCGTCCTGAATCCGCACGGCGTTCTTCAACTGGCCTCGATCGAGGATCGGCAGCGTGATGCCCGCGGAGAAGAGACCGATCGTCTTGCTGCCCCACTGCGATAGTCCAATGCCATGCTGTTCGCCCGACGAAAGCCCGAACAGTCCCGTCAACGATAGCGACGGATACAGCTTCGCCTTGGCCGCGCCGATCAGCGCCGATTGCGCCGCCGCGTTGAGCGCGGCCTGGCGCACGTCAGGGCGCCGGCGCAGCAGATCGGCGGGAATACCGACATCGATCTGCGTCGGCGGCACCGGAATCGCGCTGCTGCCTTTGAGTTGCGCATCGACTGCGTCGGGAGGATCGGCGAGCAGCACGGCAAGTGTGTCGCGGTCTTGCGCGCGTGCCTTGATGAGCGGCGGAATCTGCGCCTCGGTTTCGGCCACCAGCGTGGCAGCCTGCTCGACGTCGAGCTGGCTCGACGCGCCGCGTTTGTAGCGCGCCTGGGTCAGCGTAAGACTCTGCTGCACCGCCTTCAGGTTTTGCTGCGCCACCGCGATACGCTGCTCGAGCGCGCGCAGGTCGATGTACGCATTGGCGACATCGGCGAACAGCGACACGAGCGCGTTGTCATACGCGGCTTCGGACACGCGCAGTTGCGCGCGATCCGATTCGATCTGCCGGCGATACTTGCCCCAGAAATCGATTTCCCAGCCCACGTTCACACGCAGATGCTCGGCCCACAGATGCGTGGGCGGAATCGGACCGACGCCGCTTGTGTTGATATGGTCCGCGCCAGCAGACACGCTGCCCGATTGCGGCAGCAGATTCTCGGCGCTGATCGCGAGTTGCGCGCGCGCCTTGAAGATATGCAAACCCGCCACTTGCAGTGACAGATTGCGTTCGTACGCACGCTGTTCCAGCGCGCTCAGCACCGGATCGTTGAAAGCCGTCCACCAGGCCGCCTGAGCACCAGGCGCGGTCTGCGCCTCGCCTGCCAGGCTTTCGAGCCACTGGTTTTCGAGCGTCACGTCCGGCTGTTTGAAGTCGGGGCCGACCGTCACGCAACCCGTCAGCGCCACGCTCATCGATACGATCAGCGCACAGGCGATAGACAGGCGGCAGGACGTGGCCGGTTTCATCACGCATTGAGGCGTCAAATATCCTACGATCCCGCCGATGCCCGCGCGGCTCAGTGCGCTGCCCCGCGTTCCTGCATGAATGCCGCGATCTGCGGCAACGTGATGTAGCCCGCCTTCTGCGTGTCGATTTCATCGAAATGCTTGGCGACCATCGGCATGCCCGCGGCGGCCTGTTCCCGGGTGAGCTTGCCGTCGTGCGTGGTGTTGGCATTCGCAAAGCGCGTTTGCAACTGCTGCGCCATGCGCTCCATGCGCTGCGGGTTGGCGCCCTGCGGTGCGGCTGTTTGGGCGAACGTGACGGTGGATGCGCAGCACAGCAGCACAACGGCGAGAAATTTTTTCATGACTGACTCCTTGGATTAAGCCATCGTGCGTCGCCTGCAAACCGCCGCGATCCGTTCGATGACAGGCCGAATTCTTGAGGAAGCGCCGCCGGAAGGCAATTTGAGAATCATGTCGACTTATGTCATGGCTTTTTGTGGCGTCGGCGCGGCACACGCTATCGCTGTCGTCGCAACACAGCACGCGCTTCATACACCTGCGTGCTTATCTCAGGCCCACTTCCACGCGACATTGAATGAAATAAGTTCGCGCTGCCGTTTTCAGGGCGGTTTGCGTATCTTTCGTCTGCCGGCGCTACCAGTGCCGCAAGTGCCTTAAGTGCATCAAGTGCCTCAGCGGCGCCTCAACGATTCGGAAGGGTTCTCAAGCAATCCGAACCAGTCGCACGGCTTCTTCACCGGAAGACGCTCCGCACCGCTCAACGTCTCAGGAGTATCAAGTGAGTATTCGTCTCGTCTGCGCCTCTACCTTCACCGCCATCGGTCTCGCCTGTTCGTCGACAGCGTTCGCCCGGGTGGTCGTCTATATGCCGGCTGCCGTGGTCTACGCGCCGCCGCCGCGCCCCGTCTATTACTACGCGCCGGTCAAGCCGGTCTACGTGGTCGCGCCGCCGCCGGCTCCAATCCCCGTTGCCGTAGCGGTCGGCACGCCCGTGCCGCTGCCTCCGAAACCCGTCACCCTGTACACGACGGTCGTGGTGCCCGCGCCGACCAACTATGCGATCGTGCCCGCCCCTGCCGTCAGCTACTCGCAGCCCGTGATGGTGGTGCCGCGCTAAATGTGCCGAATGCGAGTCGCGACAGACGATCGCCGTGCTGTCAGCACGAACGGATCCAACATTTGGATTACAAAAATAGCCGTTGAACCAGCATAGGACATGCTGTCCGCAAGAATGCCTGGTGAATTCCCGTTGTCCTGAAGAATGGCCGGCGCGCCGCGTGAGAACGGGTTGTTCCGCTTGCGCGGCGCACTGGATTACCGGCAATCGGTAGCTTGTGTCCCAGGAAACGATTCTTACGGGCAGAAAGGCGAGATGAACTCGCTTTTTTGGCGGTCGAGCGACGAAATGTGTGGATTAAAACAGGAGAAAGACCAGTCTCCTCAAGAGGCCTCCCTGATTGGGCGGCGCCGAATCATCAGATGAATGTTCGGTGTTTGAAAGCTCGATGTTAGCTTGGTATCGTGGACGCGCGGTACGGCGCTTGCTGCATTCTCCACCACCGGCAGGCGCGCCTGCTAGCTGGACCGATCTGTTCAGCTAGCGGCGCTCGGCTCACACGCGCTGTATCGCCCGTCCACCTCTTCTTCTGGAACGTTAGTTAGATGAGCTATCACGACATAGACAAAGAAATCGCCCATCTCGAACTTGTCTTCGGGAAGATTTCCACCAACGATCGCATTCCCCTGACGTACTGGCGCAATCGGCTAGCCATGTTTCCCAAGACATTGCTGATGCCCAGCCAGCGCGCCCGCCTCGCACGGCTCGAAGCCGCCCTGCGCTCGCTCGAGCAGTCCGCGCGAGCGCTGGCGACGGAGCCGCCCATGCGAGCGACGGGCACCCAGCGATGATGCATTACCCTTTATTTGCCCTTAACCGATCAGGATCCGCGCGGCGAGCGCCAGCGCGAGAGCGGGCAGCATCACCACCACGCCCACTTTAAAAAACTTCATGAAGCTCACGTCTTCGCCTTCACGGCGAATTGCGTTGAGCCAGAGGATCGTCGCGAGCGAACCGGTGATCGACAGGTTCGGCCCCAGATCGACGCCGATCAGGAGCGCGTCGATCACGCGCTCGGGACTATGCGCCTGCATCACGGTCGAACTGGCGATCAGACCCGCCGGCAGGTTGTTCATCAGATTGCTGCCGATTGCGATGACGCCGCCTGCCCAGGCAGCCGTCGTGGCTTCATTGTGTTGCGTCGCATCTTGCAACAGTTGAACGAATGTTCTGATGACCCCGGTGTGATCGAGCATTTCGACCAGCACGAACAACGCGGCGACCAGCGGCAGCACGCTCCACGATATTTCCCGGATCATCGGCAGCGGCGATTTGCGCTCCTGGATCAGCACGACCGCGGCAGTCAGCGCACCGAGTATCGCGGTGGGCAGGCCGAGCGGGACATCGAAGGCCGAAACCGTCAGCAGCACGACGGCCGTCACCGCGATACCCGCCAGCGCCACGCGCCCGCTCGACGACAACTCGAGCGGCTCGAGATCGGCTGCGCAGGTGCCGGCGAGCGCCTCGCGCTGCGTCCAGCGCAACAGCACATAGGTCGCGACGATCGACAGTAGCGAAGGCAGCGTGAAGCGCATCAGCCAGGCCCCGAGCGCGGGCGTGTGATTGCCGTACAGTACAATGTTGGCCGGATTCGAGATCGGCAGTACGAAGCTCGCGGCGTTCGCAATGAACGCGCAGATGAAGAGCAAGGGCAGCGGAGGCGTCTTCGCTTTCCTGGCGGCGGCAAAAACCGCGGGCGTGAGAACGACTGCGGTAGCGTCATTGGAAAGGAAGGCGGTGATGACCACGCCGACCAGATAGACCAGCAGAAACAACTTTCTCGGCGAACCTTTGGCATGGTTGACTGCGAAAACCGCGACCCAGTCGAACAGACCTTCGCGGCGCCCGACTTCCGATAGCACCATCATGCCGAACAGGAAGAGATAGACGTCCGTGCCTTTACCGACGGCCTCGACGGCCAGATCGACGGGAAGCAGGCCCAGCGATACGAGTAATAGCGCGCCGGCGACGGCCCACACGGCCTCGGGCCATTTAAACGGGCGGGTAATGACGCCGGCCGTGGCGGCTATGGCGATACCCCAAGACAGGAAGACGGAATTCACCAAGTAGATCCTGGATTCTGATTGTGCGCGAGCGCGGAATGGGAGCGCAGCATAACCGATGAGCGGGACGCTGCAGGCGGCCGGAGCGCAAGTTGTGTACCACGCAATACCGCCATGCCTGCCTCGCTACCCCACCCGGTTCACCGCGGCAATGCAATCCCGCCCGTTATCCTTGGCGAGGTACAACTGCGTATCCACCAGGTTCACAAAGGCGACGGGATCATCCGACGCTGAAGGAATCACCGTTCCCGCACCGAAACTGGCGGTGACGGTCTGCCGGAATGGCGACCTCTCATGCGCGATCTCCGCGGCGGAGATGCGGTCACGGCAACGTTCGACCACCTGCCGTGCGGCCTCGGCCCCGGTATTCGGCAAGATCAGCACGAACTCTTCCCCGCCGAACCGGCCGACGAAATCCCCCGGCCGCACCCCCTCGCTCAACACCGTAGCGATCTGCTTCAGGCACGCATCCCCTTGCACGTGTCCGTAGTAATCGTTGTACGACTTGAAGAAATCGATATCGGCCATGACTAGCGACAGCGGCGCGCCATGCCGCTGTGCCGCGCTCCATTCCCGCTGCAGGACAGCGTCGAACTCGCGGCGATTGCCCACGCCCGTCAAACCGTCCTTGAACGACAGCGCTTCGAGTTCCCGCTGCAACGCCGCCACTTTCTCCTCGGTCTTTTTGCGCTCGCTGATGTCGAACATGAAACCGACCAGCGACTCCACCTCGCCGCGGCCATCGCGCACCACATGCACGACGTCGCGCAGCCACACGTATTCGCCACCGCTCGTCAACGCCCGATAGTCCGCTTCGTGATCGGTGCCCGCCTTCGACTGCGCGACGCAGAACTCCACCACCTTGTCGCGGTCGTCCGGATGCATGCGGGCAGCCCAGTCCTGCACGGTCTTCCAGCTCGACGGCGCCCAGCCCAGCAAGGTTTCGATCTGCGGGCCGATATACGCGAACTCCATGGTCGCCCAGTCGATCTTCCAGGGAATCGCTCTCGTCGATTCAAGCAAGGTCCGGTAGACCGCTGCGTCATGCTCCAGGTAACCTTCGACACCGCCTTCGGCCACCGCCGTGTCGTGCCGCAGGAAATCCGCGCCAAGTGCGGCGCTGTTCTTTTCAGTGCTCTTCATGGGTCGAACCTTTTATAGCGGTTGAGCCGGCAAATTAACACAATGCCGCTTCCATTCCGCCAAATCAGGCCGCCGCCCGGCTTTATTCCACCCCCATTAGCGTCACGGCTAGAACAATCTGTTCTCTTCTCCTGGTCTATTCAACTTTCATTGGCATCCCTACTATCCGCATTCACACGCGGCATACCGCACGCGATACGCACCACGAATTGTGAGCATGAACCCATGAATCCCCGTCCTTCAGACGTCAAGCATTACAGCGGCACCGCCGTCGCCCTGCACTGGCTAATCGCATTGCTGATTGTCTGCGGGTTCTGCATCGGCTGGGTCATGACCGATATCCCCGGCTTTACGCCCACCAAGCTGAAGTATTTCTCATGGCACAAGTGGATTGGCGTAACGGTCTTCGTGCTGGCCGTGGCGCGTGTGCTGTGGCGCGCCACTCACCGCGCGCCGGCGCTGGATAGCGCTACGCCCGTATGGCAGAAGGCTGCGGCCCATCTCGTGCACGGCCTCCTCTACGTGCTGATGCTGGCCATTCCGGTGTCCGGCTACTTCTATAGCTCGGCGGCGGGCATTCAGGTGGTGTACCTCGGCATCGTGCCGCTACCCACCCTCATCGGTCCGGACCAGGCGCTCAAGGCAGTCCTGCGCACGGTTCATGTGCTGCTCAATTACACGTTGCTGGCGCTCGTTGCGATGCACGTACTCGCGGCGCTAAAGCATCAATTTGTCGACCGCGACGGATTACTCGCGCGGATGATTCCGTTCCTCAGATGACTCACGCGACTCGCGCGTAACAGACGATTGGCTACAGCCAGTTGGCAATCTAATTCCCAACGGTGCGCAATCAGCGCGCGTGGGTTCGATAGGATGCGTACCACTATGAAATCAAACTTTTATCACTCCATTCTGGCCGGCGTTGCCGCCCTCTCACTCTTCGGCGCAAGCCTCGCGCACGCCGATGTCGACGTCAGCAAAAGCACGGTTGTCGCCACGACGAAGCAGATGAACGTGCCGGTGGACGGCAAATTCAAGAAATTCTCGGCGCAGCTGAATTTCGATCCGGCCAAGCCGACCGCCGGCAACGCCAACGTGTCGATCGACACCGGCAGCTACGACCTCGGCGCGGATGACTACAACAAGCAGGCCCAGGGCAAGGAATGGTTCGATAGCGCGACCTATCCAGCCGCGACGTTCGTCTCGAGCGCGATCGCGCCGGCCGGCGGCAATCAGTACAAGATCACCGGCAAGCTCACCATCAAGGGCAAATCGCAGACTGTCGTGGTGCCGGTCACCATCGCGAGCCAGGGCAACACGCAAACCTTCGACGGCTCACTGCCGATCAAGCGTTCGCAGTTCGATGTCGGGACGGGCGAATGGAAAGACACGTCGGTGGTCGCCGACGAAGTCGTCATCAAATTTCACATCGTTGCTTCGAAGAAGTAACGGAACACACCTAAGCGTCACAGCACTTTCTGAAACCTGGAGAATCACTTGAAGAAACAACTTTTGCTCGCCGCAGGCGCGCTGGCCGCAGCCATGTCGTTCAATGTCATGGCCGCCGACATGTATCAACTTGACCCGACGCACACGTACCCGAGCTTCGAGACCGACCACTTCGGCGGCCTGTCGATCTGGCGCGGCAAGTTCAAGAAGAGCAGCGGCACCGTGGTGCTGGATCGCGCGGCGAAAACCGGCACGGTCGACGTGACGATCGACATGAGCTCGGTGGATATCGGTAACGACAAGCTCGACGCGGAACTGGTCACGGACAAGTTCTTCGACGCAGCCAAGTACCCGACCGCGACCTACAAGGGCACGCAGATCCGCTTCGACGGCGACAAGCCCGTGGAAGTGATCGGCACGCTGACCATGCACGGCATCACCAAGCCGGTCAACCTGAAGATCGAATCGTTCAAGTGCTTCATCAACCCGATGCTCAAGCGCGAAGTGTGCGGCACCGAATCGACCGCGACGTTCAACCGCGACGACTTCGGCGTCGACTTCGGCAAGACCTATGGCTTCAAGATGCAGACCACACTGCATATTCAAGCTGAAGGCATCAAGCAGTAATCGCTACTCCCCTGTAGCTTGCGGCAGGCGGTGGAGCAACTCCCCGCCTGCCGATTCGAAAATCACGACGTCACGACATCACCGTCATGCTGACTGTCGATTCATCTGAACAATTCGCACATCCCACCGAATAGCCCTTAAAAACAGGACTCGTCTGATCAATAGGCCGAGTTTAATCACCTGTTTGGCAAGCGTTACACGTCATATCTTCCGGTTTCTCCGCGCGCAAAAACTTGAGCGCGAAGAGTCGCCATAACTGCCCGCTTTTCTTCGATTTGAACCGCAAGGTTAAACCGTAAAGTCGCCAGCACGGGAATGACTCTTTACTGGAGACGGCGCGGTGAATCAGGTGAAAAATGCAGCTCTGGTCGCGGCAGTGGCGATGGCGGTCGCAGGATCGGTACAAGCACAGGAAGTCTATGTGCACGGCGGCACACTCGGCGCAGGTGTCGGCGCGGCACTGCCGTTGACCTCGTGGGCCGGCGTGCATGCGGAATTCGAAGGACTCGGCTTCTCGCATTCGTTCAACGTCAGCGGTAACGATTACGACGGCCATCTCAAACTGCTGCAAGGCGGCTTGTATCTCGACCTGTTTCCGTTTTCGTCCAGCGGTTTTCGCCTGACGGCCGGCGCCCTGATCAACGACGACGAACTGACGGGTCAGGCGGTGCCGAACGCGCAAGGCAACTACAAGATCGGCGATGAATTCGTGCCGGCCGTGGGCCCCGCGCCATCGACCACCATCACACTGCCGCGCGTGATGCCCTATCTCGGCATCGGCTACGGCCACAAGCCGGTTTCGAAGGGTTTCGGCCTGACGTTCGATCTCGGCGTGGCCTACGGCCGCCCGCGCACGACGTACAACGTGCCGGCGATCTACTCGCAACTCACAAGCCAGGCGAACATCGACCAGGAAGAACAGAACATCAGCAACAAGGTCGAGCGCTACAAGGTGTATCCGGTGGTACAGATCGGTGTGAGCTACCGGTTCTGAGCAAACACCTTTTCTGATTCATCTTCGAGGAGCCTTTAGCCCTTTGGGTTAAAGGCTTTTTCTCGTTGCCGGTGCGACACGATCCTCGCATTCGACGCTTAAACAGGCTCGCCGCGCAGACAAGCTCTTGTTATAATCCTCTCATCAACGCGAACAAAACATAACGCGCCTCTACACTGCGCCCCACACTGCGCGACAGGACCTCCATGCTGAAACCCGACCGCCTCCGCGCCCTCGCCGATGCGCTGGCCAAGCAGAACGTGATGCGCCTGCGCGACGCCGCCAGCCTGCTGGACGTATCGGAGATGACTGTCCGGCGCGATATCGCAGGCAGTCCGGAACGATTTACGTATCTCGGCGGCTACATCGTCAGCGCGACCGACGTACCCAATAACGCAGGCTATTCACTCGAAGAAGAGAAGGATCATTTCGCGCAAGCCAAGGCGGAGGCCTCCGCGCATGCGGCGAAACTTGTCGTCGACCACGAAACCATTTTCATCGATTGCGGCACGACGCTCACTACGCTTGCGCGCCTGATTCCGCTCGAACGTCACGTCACCGTGGTCTGTTATTCGCTGAATGTGGCGGAGATTTTGCGGCGCAAGCCGAATGTCCGGATGATTCTGCTGGGCGGCGTCTACGTGCCCTCGTCAGATTCGTTTGCGGGCGAAGAGAGTCTGGAGATGCTGCGGCGCATGGGCATCAACAAGGCGTTCATTTCCGCGGGCGGTGTAGATAATGCGCGCGGCGTGACGTGCTGGAACTTTCACGAAGTCGCGCTCAAGCAGGCGGCCATGGCAAGCGCCGTCGAACGGCATCTGGTCGTGGATCAGAGCAAGTTCGGCGTCGTCAAGGCGGTGCGCTTCTCGCAAATCGACGACTTCGATTCCATCATCACTGAGAAAGGCCAGGAGCACCGCAAGCGCAAATGAATGCGCTAGAGGCGCGCGGTTGCGCTGTCGGGTAGCCGGCGTGACCGGCCTTCAGTTATCCGTTTTTGCGTTGCAATGCGAACAGCGTCCCGGCGATCAGAATGAACGCGCCGATGATCACCTTCTGCCAGGTGCTCGGCACGCCAACCAGAATCAGCACACTGTTGATCAACGTGACCAGCACCACACCGAGCAACGTGCCGGCCACCGTACCCGTCCCCCCTGTAATGCGCGCGCCGCCTAGAATCACTGCGGCGATCACATCGAGTTCCGAACCCACCAGATCGAACGGATTCGCGAGCCGGTTGTTCGATACATGCAGAATGCCCGCTATGCCGGCGAGCATGCCGGTATAGCCGAACACGAAGAGATGGATCGCGCGCAGGTTATAGCCGAGCCGCTCGGCAATCGCGAGGCTGCCGCCCATTGCATAGACACCGCGTCCCATCATGGTCCGGTTCAACAGCCACCACGTGACGCCGGCGGCCGCCACCAGCGCCAGCACCGAAACAGGCAACACCGCGCGCAGGCCTTCGTTGGTGTGATAGAAAAACAGCGGAATCCGGCCGAAGTGATCCATGCTGTGCGGAATGTTCATGAAGAACGTCGTGCCGATAAACGTCAGCAGCAGGCCGCGATACAGATACTGCGTGCCGATCGTGACGATCAGCGAAGGCGCTTTCAAACGATGCACCAGCAGGCCGTTGATCAGACCGAGCAGCACGCCGCCCAGCGCGCCGGTGATCAGGATCAGCGCGAACGGCGCGTCCGGCCACCAGGCAAACACAGCCTTGGTGATGCCGTACATTGTCAGCGCGGCGATTGCCGTGAACGAGACGTCGATGCCGCCGGACGCCAGCACGACAAGCGTGCCCAGCGCGAAAAGCGACATCGTCGTAGCCGAATGCAGCAGATCGAATAGCGTCGCCAGTTGAAAGAAGCGTGGATTGATCGCGCCGACAATCAGGCACGTCGCCGCGATCAACGCGACCGTGAACCATTCGGGGTTGCGCGAAAGCCTGGCCCGCAAGGTGGGCGGCTTGACCTCGGGTGCGACTTCGACAACGGTCGGGGTGGTCATGGTTTCGTTCATGCGCGAAGGGATCCGCGAGTTCATGGGTATCGGCGTCCTTTATGCGGCTTCCGAAAGCAGCGCGTGATACAGGTCAGCTTCGCTCAGCGTATCGGCCTGATATTCGCTGGCCACACGCCCCTTCTTCATCATCAGGATGCGATCGCAGTTCTGCAGCAGCTCGGGCAGATCGTCGCTGATCAGAATGATGCCGATGCCGCGTTTCGACAGGCGCTGCATGATGCGATAAATGATGTCTTTCGAGCCGACGTCGACGCCGACCGTCGGTCCATGCAGAATCAGCACGCGCGGATCGATGGCGAGCCAGCGGCCGATCAGCACGCGCTGCTGGTTGCCGCCCGAGAGCGACTGCACGGGTTTGTCGACGCCGGGCGTCGCGATCTGCAAATCGTTCACCGTCTGTTCCGCGAGCGCCTGCGCGCGTGTGCGATCGATCTGGCCGAAGCGGTCCCGCAGGCTGGAGATCATCGCGGTAATCACATTGTCGCGAATCGACTTGTCGAGAAACAGCCCTTCGTTCAGGCGGTCTTCGGGCACATAGCCAATACGATGATGTTTCGCGTCCGAGGGCGTGCGCAATGCAATCGCCTTGCCGTCGAGCAACACCTGCCCCGATTGCGCCGCCGCAACGCCCGCGAGTGCGCGTGCGAGTTCGTTGCGCCCCGAATCGAGCAAACCGGTAACGCCGAGAATCTCGCCTCGATGCAGCTGGAACGACACGTCGTTGAACTGCCCCGTACGCGTGAAGCCGCGCACGTCGAGTACGACATCTTGCCCCAACGTGCCTTCACGATAGCGCTCATTCGTCAGATGGCGTCCTGTCATCAGTTCGCTGATCTGCGCTTTGGTAAATTGCGCGATCGGTCCTTGCGCCATCTTCTGGCCGTCACGCAACACGATGACTTCGCCACCGATCGCATAACACTCGTCGAGCTTGTGGCTCACGAACAGCACCGTCACGCCCTGCGAGCGCAAGTTAGCGAGCACAGCGATCAGATTGTCGACTTCTTTCTGCGTGAGCGACGTGGTGGGCTCGTCCATGATGACGAACTTGGCCTCGCTGGCAATTGCGCGAGCAATCGCGACAAGTTGACGCGTGGCGAGCGGCAATTGCTCGATGAGGGTCGCCTGAAACTCGGCGTCGCCGGGCAAGCCGACCGATTCCAGCGCACGCGCCGCCGTGCGCGCGAGTGCGCGCCGGTCGAACGTCCGCGCAAGCCGGCCTTCGTGCGTGGCCAGCTCTGCGGTAAGCGCGACATTTTCCGCCACGTTCATGTTGGGCAGCAGCGAGAGATCCTGATAGACGGTTTCGATGCCTGCCGCCAGCGATTCCAATGCGGACAGCCGTGCATGCCGAACGCCTTCGATCACGAGTTCGCCTTCGTCGGGCGGCTGCGCACCGGAAATGATCTTGATCAGCGTGCTCTTGCCGCAGCCGTTCTCGCCGAGCAGGTGATAGATCTGACCACGCTCGAACGACAGGCTCACCCCGCGCAATGCATGTACGCCGGTGAAACGCTTGTGCACGCCGACCACCTGCAGAAACGGCTGCGAGGTATCGGACTGCGGCTGCGAAGACGATACGTCCTGATTCATGATGGTGAGTCGCAAGTTAAGGCGTGTCCACACGGGCACGCCTTGAAGGAAGTCCCCCGAGGGGGACGCCGTGACACATGAAGCAAAAAACCAATCAGAACGGATACTGCTTGTAGTTCGACTTGTCGACATTCACCCAGCCCTGGCCGCGCACGATAATCCCTTTGCCCGGACCCTTAGCAACGGTGACCTTCGTGTAGCCCGGAATGCCGAGATCGGCGCCGTTCTCAACTGTCTTGCCGTCGATCAGCATCTGCGCGACCTTGTTCATCGCAATGCCTGCGAGCTTCGGATCCCAGAACGCAATGCCGTTGATCGCGCCGCTCTCGAGGAACTTGCCGGCTTCCGTCGGCAGGCCCGTGCCGTAGACGCAGATCTTGCCCTGCATGCCGGCCTCTTCCACCGCACGGCCGATGCCGATCACGTCGAGCGAGGACGAGCCCTGGAAGCCCTTCAGGTCCGGATGCTTGCGCAGCACTTCCTTCGCGACTTCATAGGCACGCTCGCCGTCGTTATTGGTTTCGAGTTTCGGTTCGACCAGATCCATCTTCGGATATTTGGCTTTGGCGTTGCCGATGCCGCCGTCGGCCCATTGCACCTGCGAGCGGCTGCCGAGCGAACCGACCAGCGCCACCCACTTGCCGTCGTCGTGCATGCACGAGGCGAGGCGCTCGTTCAGGCCGGCGCCGTAGGCCGTGTTGTCGAATGCTTCGATGTCGACCATCGTGTTCTTCGCGTTGTCGGCCTCATGGGTCACCACCTTGATGCCGCGATCCATCGCCTTCTTCAGTGCCGGTTCCAGCGTCGGCGGATCGTAGGGCACCACGGCAATCGCCGTGACTTTCTTCGCGATCAGATCTTCGATGATCTTCAGTTGCTGTGCCGCATCCGCGCGGCCCGGGCCGGTCTGATATGCGTTCACGCCGGGGTTGTCCTTCGCGAATTGCTTGACGCCGTCGTCCATCCGGTTGAACCAGTTGATACCGGTCACCTTGACGACCGTGACGATAGTCTCGTTGGTTGCAGCCTGCGCAGCGGCGATCACGCCTACGGTAAGAGCGCCTGCCGCGAGCGCGGCACCCAGTCGAGTCAATTTCATGCGATGTCTCCTTTATCCTTCGATGTAGTTCGATGTCGCCCTACTTCACCATCACGGACAGTCAGGGCTCGTTGTCCGCCGCGTACTGAAACCTGGATTTGAAACCTGGGTTATGCCTTTTAAGTCTGAGCGTCGCGCTAACGTTTCGGGACTGTGCCGGAACTTGCAGCACTAGCACTCACGCCACCGCCACCGCCGCCGCCGCCAAAACCGAAGATCGCCCGCACCCGCTCGCCGCCTGCAAACGCGAGTGACAGCAACAACAAAAATCCCCACGCGCAATCGCCGAAAAACTGCGATACGCCGAGCAGATTGAACAGACTCGAGAGGAACTGCAGCACGGTTGCGGCAAAGAACACGCAGATGATGCGGCCGTGACCGCCGGCGGGATTCACGCCGCCCATCACCGCGATCAGAATGGCGATCAGCAGATAGGAATTGCCGTAGTCCCATTTCGCACTGGACGTATGGGTCGCGCTGATCAGACCAGCGAGCGACGCCAGCACGCCGCACATCGCATACGTCGTGATCAGCATCCGAGCGCGCGGAATGCCCGCATAGAACGCCGCTTTGGGGTTGGTGCCCATCAGATAGAGGCGCAGACCAAACGGGCTGCGTCGGAGCAACCAACCGAGCACGATCACAGCCGCGATAAAGATGCAGAACGCGATCGGCACCTGAAACACCGTGCCGTTGCCGATATTCGACAAGGGGTCGACATAGTCGACATGCACCGAGGCGCCGTTGCTGAGCACCACCGCAAAGCCCGTGAACAGCAACTGCGTGCCGAGCGTGCAGAGAATCGGTGTGAGCTTAAGGCGTGCGATCACCACGCCGTTCAGGAGGCCACCGAGCAGCCCCATCGCCACCACGATGACGCAGAAGAGCGACGTGTAGAGGGCGGGCGAATCGTCGCCGTTGACGAAGTGCGGCACGACGAGCGCCGCAACCATCCCGGACAGATTCGCGAGCCCGACACCTGACAGATCGATCCCGCCATTGCCCGACACCATCGACAACATGATGCCGAGTGCGAGCAGGCCGAGTTCAGGCAACTGCCCGCCCATCGACTGCAGATTGTCGATGTCGACGAATTGCCCGTGAGAAAGCCATGTCGCGACCAGCACGACGAGTACATTGACGATCAGCAGAAAATTCAGTTGCCGGTCGCCGAACATTTTTCCAGCGGTGAACGAGGACTTCATGGTGAGCACGATCTCCTTCAGTCTTCGCGAACGGTCAGGACAGCGGCGAGGCGGCCTCGGTCGGCTGGCTCAACACGCGGTTCACTTCGTCAAGCGTCGGCATGGAAGGCGCCGTGCCCGGACGTGTGACGGAAATGCCCGCGAGCGCGCAGCCGAAGCGCAGCGCTGAGACGGCGTCGTCGCCGCGTGCAAGCGCCGCCGCGAAACCGCCCGTGAAGCCGTCGCCGGCGCCGGCGGTCTCCACCACGCGGCCGCAGTGATAGGCCGGCACGAGTATCGATTGGCTTGCCGAGTGCAGCAGCGCGCCGCCTTCCCCCAGCGTGACGATCACCGCGCCGACACCTTTGGCGAGCAGCACGTCGGCGGCACGGCGCGCGTCGTCGGCATTCGCGATCGGCACGCCGGTGAGCGCGGTGGCCTCGGTTTCATTCGGGGTGATGTAGTCGCACAACGGAAAGATGTCGTCGTCGAGCGGCAAGGCGGGCGCCGGATTGAACACGGTGATGACGCCGTGCCGGCGCGCCACTTCGAGCCCGCGGCGCGCGGCAGCCAGCGGCTGTTCGAGTTGCGTGACGAATACGCGCGCAGCGGCGATATCGGCCTCGATCGCGTCGACGTCGGCGGCCTCCATCGTCCCTGCCGCGCCGGAGGCGACGATGATCGCGTTCATGCCGGTGTTGTCATCGACGAAGATATGCGCGGCGCCCGTGGACACGCCCTCGACAACTGAGGCGCGTGCCGTGATGCCTTCAGCGGCCCATGTGGCGCGCGCAATCTCACCGAACGCGTCATTGCCGATGCGTGTGCAGAACACCACTTCAGCGCCGGCGCGCGCCGCCGCCACCGCCTGATTCGAGCCCTTGCCGCCCGGCCCCATCGCGAAGGCCGTACCGGCAATCGTCTCGCCGATCAGCGGCATACGCCCGGCGCGAAACGTCAGGTCGGTGACGTAGATGCCGAGAATGACGACACGCCCATTTCCTTGCAAAGACGTGTTCATTCGCGTTCCCCTCGAGGCGCGTTGATCGTGAGGCATGCGTGCGGGGCATGTATTGCGCGCAGCACCGCGGCGTTCAATTGCAGATCCAGATGCTTCAGCACGTTGTCTCCTCCAGTTTCTGGTTGGCGTGCAGGGTGTTCAGGCGTAAGCGCCGACTTTCAATCAGTCTCCGTACGGTATCCAGATGTTCTTCACCTGGACGGCCTGGCGCAGGAATTGCCGGCCTTCGCTCGAACGGTCGAACCAGTCGAACTGGCGGCCGTGATCGACGAACGTACGCTTCAGATTACCGATCGACTCGCGCTCGACCAGTGTCGAATCCGCCGCGTTGCCGAAACACCAGACGGCATCGACGTCGTCGTGTTTGGCCAGCGCCGGCAACAGCGCGCCACGTTCACCGGTGACAATGTTCAACACACCGGCCGGCACATCCGACGTTTCGGCTACCTGATAAAAGTCGGTCACCGTAAGCGGACATGCGGCGCTCGGCAACACCACCACGCGATTACCCATGGCCAATGCGGGCGCCGCCAGCGAGACGAAGCCGAGCAACGGCGCTTCGTCCGGACAGGCAATGCCGATCACACCGAGCGGCTCATGCATCGCCAGCGCGACGCCGCGCAGCGGCGGCGTATGCACGGCGCCGTCGAACTTGTCGGCCCACGCCGCGTACGTGAAGAGACGCGCCACCGCGGCCTCGACTTCCGCATGCGCTGCCGCTTCCGTCGCGCCGTTTCTCGTCACAAGTTGCCGCGCGAACTCGTCCGCACGAATGGCAAGGTTCTCAGCGAGATAGAACAGCACCTGGGCACGATTATGCGTACTCGCCTGTGACCACTTCTGCGCCGCGCGCGCCGCTTCGACCGCGTTGCGAATGTCCTTGCGGTTGCCCTCGCCCACCTCGCCGACTAGCGTCCCATCCGGCGCGTGTACCGGCAGCGAATAGCCGCTATCCGGACGCACCTGCTTGCCGCCGATAAAGAGTTTCGCGGTGCGATCGATCAGCGTGACGTTCGACAACGGATCGCGCTCGCCTGCGCCTGCCGTCTGTTCAGCGCACACAGGCTGACGGACAGCAAGATTGAGCCAGGCACGCGGTTTCAGATATTCGTAGATGCCCTCACGGCCGCCTTCGCGGCCATAGCCCGACTCGCGGTACCCGCCGAAGCCGACCGCCGCATCGAACAGATTGGTCGCGTTGATCCATACGACACCGCACGCGAGGCGCGGCGCGATATCGAGTGCGCGGCCGATGGTTTCGCTCCACACGCTCGCGGCGAGTCCGTAGCGCGAATTGTTGGCGAGCGCAATCGCCTCATCCGGCGTGCGAAAGCTCATCGCAACCAGCACCGGTCCAAAGATCTCTTCCTGCGCGAGAGTAGATGCCGGCGCCACGCCGGTGACGAGCGTGGGCGGATAGAAGCAACCGCCGGCGGGCATCGTCGCATCGGGTGACTGCCACACCGCACAGCCTTCGCGCCGGCCGGTTTCCACCAGCGACTCGATACGTTCGAGCTGCACCGGATCGACAATCGCACCGATATCGATACTTTTATCGAGCGACGTGCCGACGCGCAGCGTTTCCATGCGGCGCTTCAGCTTCGCAATGAAGCGCGCTTCGATCCCCTCCTGCACGAGCAGTCGCGAGCCAGCGCAGCAGACCTGCCCCTGGTTGAACCAGATCGCGTCAACCACACCCTCCACGGCGCCGTCGAGATCCGCATCGTCGAACACGATGAAGGGCGACTTGCCGCCAAGTTCGAGCGTCAGCGATTTGCCCGTGCCGGCCGTGGCCGCGCGAATCAGGCGCCCGACTTCGGTCGATCCCGTGAAAGCGATCTTGTCCACCCGCGGATGTTCGACGAGCGCGGCGCCCGTGCGCCCATCACCGGTGACGACGTTCAGCACGCCCGCCGGCAACCCCGTTCGATGAGCGAGTTCGGCGAACAGCAACGCGGTGAGCGGCGTGTATTCAGCCGGCTTCAACACGACGCAGTTGCCCGTTGCGATCGCCGGTGCGATCTTCCACGCGAGCATCAGCAGCGGAAAATTCCACGGCACGATCTGCCCGACGACCCCGAGCGGCGCATAGTCGGCGAATTCGCTCTCCTGCAACTGCGCCCAACCCGCGTGATGCAGGAAGTGCCGCGCGACCAGCGGCACGTCGATATCGCGCGTCTCACGAATCGGCTTGCCGTTGTCGAGCGCTTCGAGCACGGCAAAGAGGCGGCTATGGCGCTGGACCATGCGCGCAAGCGCATACAGATGCCGTGCCCGTCCGGCGCCGCCAAGCGCGAGCCAGCCCGGCTGCGCGGCACGCGCGGCCGCTACCGCCGCGTCGACGTCGGCCGCATCGCCCTGGGCGATCTCGGCGAGCCGGCCGCCTGTTGCAGGTGCGTGCGAAACGAAGTGCTCACCGGCGGCCGGCGCATGCCACGCCCCGCCGATGAAATGCCCGAAGCTCGCCTCATGCTGCGCGAGCCAGGCGCGCGCGGGTTGATCGTCCTCGGGTGCGGGACCGTACTCCATCGATGAAAAATACTCGGCTACGCTCATGGGATCGGTCTTCTGTTCAGGCTACGGGGTGACGGTTGAAAGCGGAGTAACGACCGCTGACGTGATGTTCGAGCTGGCGTTCGATATCGGCCAGCAGGCTCGAGGCGCCGATACGGAACAGCTCAGGTTCAAGCCACGGGCGGCCGAGCTCTTCCTTCATGAGGATCTGATAGGACAGCACCGACTTCGCGCTCGACACGCCGCCGGCCGGTTTGAAGCCAATTGGCACGCCGGTGCGCTCCTGGTACTCGCGAATCATGCGCACCATCACCAGCGAGACATCCAGCGTGGCGTTGACGCCTTCCTTGCCGGTCGACGTCTTGATGAAGTCGGCGCCGGCCATCATGCAGACCATCGCGGCGCGCGCCACGTTCGAGAGCGTGCGGATGTCGCCGGTCGCCAGAATCGTCTTCAGGTGTGCGGGGCCGCAGGCTGCACGGAAGTCGCGCACTTCGTCGTAGAGCGCCTGCCAGTTGCCGGTCAGCACATATTCACGCGTGACAACGATGTCGATTTCCTGCGCCCCGTCCGCAACCGAAGCCTCGATCTCTTTCAGCTTCAGCGGATGCGGAATCAGCCCGGCGGGAAATCCTGTCGATACCGCAGCGACCGGAATGCCGCTGCCCTGCAGCGCGTCCACCGCCGCCGCGACGAAACGGTGATAGACGCAGACCGCGCCCGTCGCGATGCCTTGCGGCGCGATGCCGAGCGCTTCGAGCAGATCGGCCCGCACCGGTTGGCGCGCCTTCGCACACAGGCGGCGCACGCGGCCTTCGGTGTCGTCGCCATTGAGCGTGGTGAGGTCGATGCAGGTGACGGCCTTCAGCAGCCACGCTGCCTGCGCATCTTTCTTGACGGTACGGCGCGTGGCAAGGGTCGCCGTGCGCCGTTCGACCGCCGACTGGTTGACGCGCAAGCCGTCCAGCCAGGATGCGTCGAACGGCATGCCCGGGTTGCGCACCGGGTGAATGAGCGGGCCGCCGCGCAGCGCGACGACCGAAGAAGAAAGCACAGGGGCTTCAGGCATAAGACATCCGAAAATTTGATGCGGCGCACAACAGCCGCCGACAATTTGTTCCCACTTATGCTACAACGATTGATAGAATCATAACAAGTATTACGCTTCAATCATCACATAAGCAGCCACTCAAGCGCTGCGAGCGCCGCCAATGTTATTGACGCACCATATTCATGATGCGAAGATCACAACACGGCTTTGGCCGATAGCACCACATACAAAGAAAAGAATGTCGTCGTCTTGACGAAGGAGACATGCCAGATGAGTGAGCCGGTTGCGGTCGCGGCCGCGTCATCGCCTCAGGTTCCATTGATCCGTGTTGCGGGCGTCACCAAGCGATTTGGTGGCGTGCAGGCGCTGCGCGGCGTCAGCCTTGATGTGTTGCCCGGCGAAGTGCATGCCTTGCTCGGCGAAAACGGCGCGGGCAAATCCACGCTGATCAAGATCCTCAGCGGCGTTCACACCTACGACGACGGCGTCATCGAGATCGATGGCCAGACAGTGGCGTTCGAGTCGCCGGCGCGCTCGCGTGAAGCGGGCGTTGCCGTGGTCTACCAGGATCTGAGCCTCGTCGAATCGCTATCGGTCGGCGCCAATCTGATGCTGGGGCGCGAGCCTCGCACACGCCTCGGCTTTGTGAAAAACCGCCAGCTCATGGCGACGGTCAGCGAATTTCTTCGCTCGCACGGCATCCCGCTCGACCCGCGCACCGCCGTTGGCGCGTTGCCGTTCGCCTACCGGCAAATGACTGAGATCTGCAAGGCGCTGATGGGCGACGTGCGGGTCCTGATCCTCGACGAACCCACATCTGCGCTCACGGGCGGCGAAGAGCAGATTCTGTTCGACGCGATTCGCGCGGTCACGAATCGTGGCGTGGGCGTGATCTACGTGACACATCGGTTGAATGAGGTGTTTCGTATTTCGCAGCGCGTCACCGTGTTCCGCGATGGCGCCAATGCGGGCACGTTCTCGACGGCGGAAACCGATATGAAGCAGTTGGTCGCGGCGATCGTCGGTCCCGGCCATGCCGCGTTGCAGGCGCGGGAGAGGACGGCCGTCGGCGCTACCGGCGATGAATCCGCTGTTGGAGCGCAAACATCGACCACGTCCAATGCCGCCGCTGTACCCGTTCTCAAATTGTCGAACGTGAGCAATGACAGGCTTCACGACGTCGACCTCACGATTCGTCCTGGCGAGATCCATGGCCTTGCGGGATTGATCGGCAGTGGGCGCACGGAAATTCTGCAAACCATCTTTGGCATTCGCAGAATCGAAGCGGGCGCCATCGAGATCGGCGGTCAATCGCGCTCTCGTATCACACCCGCCGAGGCCATCCAGCTCGGCATAGCGCTGGTGCCCGAAGATCGTCATCTTGAAGGGCTTGTTCTCGATCATTCGATCGAACGCAACCTGACCTTGCCGCGGTTGCCGCAATTTTCTCGCTGGGGATGGTTGCGCAGCCAGGCGGCCGTCAACCAGGCGAAGCGCTCGATGAAAGAGCTGGCAGTCAAGGCGCCCGGCTCCTCGACCGCGGTCAAGTTTTTATCCGGCGGCAACCAGCAGAAAGTGGTCTTCGCGAAGTGGAACCATCCGCGCCCCACGCTTCTATTGCTCGACGAACCGACTGTCGGCGTCGACGTCGGCGCACGCGAGGAGATCTACGGCGTAGTGCATGACGCCGCGCGAGCGGGCACGGCCGTGCTCGTCGTGTCCTCGGACCTCGATGAACTGTTGCGCCTGTGCGGCCGGATTTCGATCGTCGCGGACGGCTCGATCGTCAAGACCGTAGAGCGCGCAGAACTCGCCAACGCCGAAGCGCTTCATCACCTGATTCAACTGTCCCGTTCTTCCATCGAGTCCCCCGCGGGGACGTCCTTCGAGTCCCCCAAGGGGACTTCCTTCGGGGCGCACACAAAATGAACGACTCTGTCTCGCCGCTGACGGCCAAACGGCAGGCATCGCCACCGCAGAAGAGCCGTATGCGGCGCCTCGCGCAACTCCTCCTGCAAGGCGACCGGCCCTATGCACTCTACGGCGCGTTCGCGATCCTGCTGGTGGTGTTCAGCTTTGCCTCGCCGTGGTTTCTCTCCATCGACAACTTCCTGAATATCGGCCGGCAGACCGCATTGGTCTCGATCGTCGCGATCGGCATGACATTCGTGATCATTGCGCGGCAGATCGATCTGTCGGTGGGCTCGACGTTGGCGCTCTCGGGCATGTCCGCGGCGCTCGCCATGTCGCATGTCGGCGATAGCTGGATCATCGGCGCGATTGCCGGCATCGGCACCGGTGCAATCGTCGGCGCGATCAATGGCGTCGTGACCACGCGGCTGAACATTCCGTCGTTCCTCGTGACGCTCGGAACCTTGAGCGCGGCGCGCGGACTCGCGCTGATGGTGACGACAACACGGCCCGAGATCATCACCAACGACTCGTTCATCTCGATCTTCGGCGAGGGCGATATTGCCGGTGTGCCGGTGCCGATCATCTGGACGGTGCTGACCGTGATCGCCGGCATCCTGCTGCTGCATTACAGCGTGTTCGGCCGGCAGATCTATGCGGCCGGCGGCAATCCGACTGCGGCGCTCTACTCCGGCATCAACACGCGGCGCGTGACCACCCTCGCCTTCATTCTCACCGGCGCGCTGGCCGGGCTTGCAGCGCTCGTGCTCGCCGCGCGCTCGCACGCGGCGCGGCCCGATGTCGTGCAAGGGCTCGAGCTCGATGTGATCGCTTCTGTGACGCTCGGCGGTTGCAGTCTGTTCGGCGGCCGCGGCTTCGTGCTCGGCACGCTGCTCGGCAGCCTCATCATAGGCACGCTCAATAACGGGCTGGTGCTGCTCGGCGTCAGCTCATCGCTGCAACTGGTGATCAAGGGCGCGATTATCGTCGCGGCTGTGGCCTTCACCAGGAAGTGATTCAGGAAGTAGCCAGGGAAATAAGGCAAGCACGTCGATCACGCGAAATGTCACGTGCCCGCGTTGTTCGTGAATGGCAGGAGACGTAACACAAACATGAAGACCAACGGAGAAGAATCATGAAACATCGTCGTGGCTCAGGAAGTGTTCTACCCACTCTCATGACGGCGGCGGCCGTCCTGGCGCTGGCTTCATCGGGAGCCTACGCGCAATGCGTGACCAGCTTGCCGGCCGGTTCGATCGGACCGAAGACGATCGTCGGGCAAGGGCCGAACGGCGAAAAAGCGGCCTCAGTGGATGCCGTGAAGCTGAGCGACGCCGACATCGCCAAAATCAAGGCCGGCAAATTCAAGGTCGGCATTTCGATGCAGACCATGAATCTCGACTGGTCGCAACTGCAGGTGCAAGGCATCACGGACACGCTCAAAAAATACGGCGTGGAAGTAATCGGCACGGCTTCGGCGGAATACCAGGTCGACAAGCAGATCGCGGACATCGAGAACACCATTCAGCGTCACCCGGACGGCATCATCTCCATTCCGGTCGACGGCACGGCCACGGCCGCCACCTACAAGAAAGTGTCCGAGGCGGGGATCAAACTCGTGTTCATGGACAACGTGCCAACTGGCCTCAAGCATCCTGAACAATACGCAGCGATGATTTCCGCCGACAGCGAAGGCAACGGCCAGATCGCCGCGAAAGTGCTCGCCTCGTGCGTCCCGCAGGGCGCGACGATCGGGCTCGTGAACTTCGGCGTCGATTACTTCAGCACGACGGAACGCACCAAGGCCGTCAACGACTGGATTAAGAAGAATCGTCCGGACATCAAGGTCAAACAGGTCGCGTTTACGGACCCGTCGAAAGTGGGCCAGATCGCGGGCGACTTCCTCACCGGCAATCCGGACGTGAAGGGGCTGTTCGCCGTTTGGGATCAACCGGCGCTCGACACACTGACGTCAATGCGCGCGCAAGGCGTGAACATTCCCGTCACGACGGTCGACCTGGGCCTTCAGTCCGCCATCGAGATCGCCAAGGGCGGACCGCTCAAGGCAACCGGCTCGCAACGTCCGTACGATCAAGGCGTGGCCGAAGCCATGGCGATGATGAAGGCGCTGATCGGCCAGACGCCGCCGGCATGGATCGGCGTGCAGTCCCTGCCGGTGGTTCAGTCGAACGTGCTCGAGTCGTATAAGACGGTGTTCAAGAAAGACCCGCCGCCCCAGCTTGCGGACGCATGCAAAAAAGCCAAGCCGGCTTGCGGCTAACGCCTCAAGCGCGGCACCTTGCCCCGGCGGAGCAAGGTACTATTACGGTTTGGCGTCCGGCGTGCAGCGCATCATGGCTCGCACGTCCTGACGCCCGACGCAGCAAGTCGTACGATCGGGCAGCACGGCACATGCATCGACTGTTATGCTCGCTGCCCGCACCGTCACCCGTTTCCGCCAGCCATGAGTTCTGCAAGCCGCCACATCGCGCACCTGGACATGGACGCGTTCTACGCGTCCGTTGAACTCCTGCGCTATCCGCAACTGCGCGGCAAGGCTGTGGTGATCGGCGGCGGCCGCAATGCCGTGCCGCAAAAGCTCGAAGACGGCAGCCTTCGCTTTGCGAAACTGCGCGATTACGCGGGCCGCGGCGTGGTGACCACCTCCACTTACGAAGCCCGCGCGCTCGGCGTGTTCTCCGCGATGGGCATGATGAAAGCCGCCGTGCTCGCTCCCGATGCGATCCTGCTGCCTACCGATTTCGAGTCGTATCGCCACTACTCGCGGCTGTTCAAACAGGCGGTCGCCACCTTCACGGATCGGATCGAAGACCGCGGCATCGACGAAATCTATATCGACCTCACCGAGTTGCCGGGCGAGCCGCGCGAGATCGCCGCGCGCATCAAGCAGGCCGTCAATCAGGCGACCGGTCTCACCTGCTCCATTTGCGTGGCGCCGAACAAGCTACTGGCGAAGATCGGCTCCGAACTCGACAAACCCGACGGCCTCACGATCCTCACGCCTGCGGATGTGCCGTTGCGCGTCTGGCCGTTACCGGTGCGCAAGGTCAATGGAATCGGGCCGAAGGCCGCGGAAAAGCTCACCTCGCTCGGCCTCGCCACGGTCGGCGATCTGGCGGCGGCGGACGCGGGTTTGTTGCAGGACAACTTCGGACGCAGCTACTCGGCCTGGCTCATGCAGGTCGCGCAAGGCTACGACGAGCGGCCGGTCGTGGTCGAATCGGAACCCAAGTCGATGAGTCGCGAGACGACCTTCGAACGCGATTTGCATCCACGCCATGATCGCCCGGCCCTTTCCAGTTCGTTTACCAGCCTGTGTGTGCGGGTCGCGGAAGACCTGGTGAGGAAGGGCTATGTGGGCCGCACCGTGGGTATCAAGCTGCGCTACGACGATTTCCGCACGGTCACGCGCGATCTGACGCTCGACGAACCGACCGCCGACGCCACCGAGATCCGGCGCGCCGCAACGGAATGTCTGAGACGGGTGGAATTGAACCGCAAGCTGCGGCTGCTGGGCGTGCGTGTGAGCGCATTGACGCCGGCCAACGCGCAACCGGCAAAGCGGCGCGTACCGGTTCAGGCCGACTTGCCTTTTACCAGCGAAGATTAACCTGCTGCTTCCGCCGGGACACCGGCATTCACACGCGCCGCCGGCAAACTGGCTTCCATACTCGACGCCGCAATCGAAAACGCAAACGTGTTAACGCCGTTCGCACTCTCCACCGACACCGTGCCGCGATGCATCTCGGCAATTGCCTTCACGATTGCAAGACCCAGGCCGTGGTTTTCGCGGCTGTTGGTACGAGACACTTCCGCGCGATAGAACCGGTCGAACAGGTGTTCAAGCACGGCCGGCTCGATCGGCTCACCCGGGTTGGCCACCGCCACGCGCAACTGATCCGCTACTTCCAGGATCGTCACCGTAATCGCCGCGCCCGGCGCGCAGTGCTGGATCGCGTTCATCAGCAGATTCGTGCAGGCGCGGCCGAACAGCGAGCGGTTCACACGCGCCACCGCATCGCCGCGCAACTGCGCATGCACGCGTGCTTCTTCCAGCGGAATCTCGAGAAACTCCAGCGTATGCGCAACTTCCGCGGCCAGCGACACCTCGACGAGGCCCGTCGCGCGTTCGCCCTGGTCGGCTCGAGCGAGGAACAGCATGTCGTTGATAATCGCGCGCATACGTTCGAACTCTTCGAGATTCGATTGCAGCGTATGGCGCAAATCGTCGACCGAGCGGTTGCGTGTCAACGCCACTTCGGTCTGGCCGATCAGAATCGTCACCGGCGTACGCAATTCATGAGCGACGTCCGCGTTGAACGATTCGAGGCGGCCGTATGCGCCGTCCAGACGTTCGAGCGCGCCGTTGAACGAGTTGGCCAGATCGCTCAATTCGAGCGGCAGCGAGGCCGTATTCAGACGCTGTGAGCGGTTATTCGGACTCACCGCGGACGCTTCTCTCGTCAGGCGCGTCAACGGCGCAAGACCGAGCCGCGCGACCGAGTAACTCAGCAGCAGCACGGCGAGACTACCCAACGCGGACAGCGCGGCGAGCGCCGCCCCGAACACGCGCATTGTGCGGGTATTCGGCGAACAACTGGCGGCGACCTGCAATTGCACAGGTGGGCGAGCCCCGTAAGCCGGTATCGTCACGGTGATGGTCAACATGTCCGCGCCGCCGCCCACGGGCGATACCCTCGCGTAGCCACCCGGCCAGCTCGACACCACGGGCCCCTCGATGGGCTTGCCATAGTGAAAATACGGATCGGTACTCGACACCGCGTACACGGTGCTGCCATCGTGCGGCATCATGTCCGTGAGTTTTTCGCGCGCCATGCGCCACTTCTCCGGCGTCACCGCGTGATAGACGATGATGCGCGCGATCTCGGTACGATCGTCGAGCGATTCGCGCAAATGGTGTTCGAGTTGCGTGCGCAGCACCAGAAACAGCCCGGTGCCGATTAGCGTGAACACCAGTAGCGCCACGAGTGCGAACATCAACGCAAGGCGGCGCGCGATTGAACGGTTCATGATTGCTCTGCCTCTTCACGCACCTCGAGCACGTAGCCCATGCCCCGCACGGTGTGCAGCAGCTTCGAGGAAAACGGGCCGTCGAGCTTGGCGCGCAATCGTTTGATCGCGGTCTCGACCACGTTCGTATGGCTATCGAAGTTGACGTCCCACACGAGTTCGGTGATGGCGGTCTTCGAGAGGATGTCGCCTTGCCGGCGCGCCAGTACGCTCAGCAACTGGAATTCCTTTGCGGTCAGATCGAGGCGTATGCCGTCGCGGGTGGCGCGCCGGCCGATCAGATCAACGAACAGATCGCCGACGGAAATCAGCGTAGATTCCTGCGAACGCGTGCGGCGCGCCAGCGCATGCAGCCGCTCGACCAGTTCGAGAAAGGAAAAGGGTTTGGTGAGGTAGTCGTCGGCGCCTTCGCGCAGGCCACGCACACGGTCGTTCACGTGATCGCGGGCAGTGAGCATGATGACCGGCGTCGACTTGCGCATGCGCAGCGCCTTCAGCACGCTGAAGCCGTCGCGTTTGGGCAGCATGACATCGAGGACGATCACGTCGTAATCGAATTCGGTGGCGAGATGCATGCCTTCCTCGCCGTCGAGCGCCACGTCGACAACCCAGCCCTGCTCTGTCAAACCGGAGCGCAGGTAGTCCACCACCTTATGCTCGTCTTCAACGATCAGCAATTTCATGCGCGTCCCCTTGTATGTGCATTATACGAAACGCCTCGTTTTTCCTCTTTCCTGTCTGGCCGTGTCATTGTCGGGCGGCTCACTTCGCGGGAGCCATCGCCTCCTTCGTTGCATTGCCGGGCGGCTGCGCGCCCGCTACGTCCGCGGCATCCCAGCCGCCGCCCAGCGCCTTCACCAGTGAAACCGAGAGGGTCATCTGCTGGCCGTGGATCTGCACGTCCTGACGCTCGCTGGTCAGCAGCGACTGCTGCGCGGTGATGACGTCGAGGTAAGCGACCAGGCCGCCCGAATAACGATCGTTGGCGAGCGCCAGAAGATGCTGTGCATCGGTCACCGCCTCACGCGACTGCTTCGACGCGCCATCCAGAACGGAGAGGCCGGTGATGCCGTCCTGCACCTGCTGGAATGCATTGAGCACGGTTTGGCGGTAGTTCGCCTCGGTGGCCTTGTAGCCTTCGCTCGCAAATTGCACGTTCGCCGCACGGCGGCCGCCGTCGAACAGCACCTGGCCCACGGCCGCGCCGAGCGTCCACATCAGCGTCGGCGCGCTAAACAGGCTCGCGAACTGCGTGCTTTCCCAGCCAATGCTCGGCGTCAGCGTCAGGCTCGGAAAGAACGCCGCCTTGGCGACGCCGATCTGCGCATTCGCCGCGGCCATCGCGCGCTCCGCCGAGGCGATATCCGGGCGGCGTTGCAAGACGTCGCTCGGCAAACCGAGTGGAATCGCCGGCACCTGCGTCGCGAGCACTTTGGGCTCGATCGAGAATTGCGGTGCGGGCACGCCGACCAGGGCGGCAATTGCATGTTCAAACTGCGCGCGCTGATTCAGTAGGAGTTGCGCCTGCACGCGCGTCGAATCGAGCAGCGACTTCTGCTGCAACACGTCGAGCCCGGACACCGAGCCGAGATCGTGCTCGGTCGTGACGTAATCGAGCGCCTTCTGCTGCAGTTTTACCGATTGATTCAGCACGTCGATCTCGGCGTCGAGTTCACGCAGCGAGAAATAGTCGGTGGCGAGATCAGTGGTGAGGACGAGCCGTGCGTTGGCGAGGTCGTCGGCCGATTGCTGCGCGGAGGCCGCGGCGCCCTCCACTTCACGACGTATCCGGCCGAATAGATCGGTGTCGTAGTTGATCGTCGGGCCGAGTTGCAGATTGTTCTGTACTGTCGACGTGGTCGGCGTGTTGTAATTGGTCAGCGGGCGATCCTGCGAAATTCTGAAGCGCGACCCGGACGCCCCCAGATCGACTTCGGGAATCTGCTGCGCGCGGGTGTTCGCCAGCGTCGCCTTGGCCTGCGCGTAGTGTGCGCTCGCCGCGGCCAATGTCTGATTCTGTGCAAGCGCCTGCGTTTCCAGCGTCCCGAGCGTCTGATCGCCGAAGGCACTCCACCAGTCCAACGAGATCGGCGCATGCGAAGGCGCCGCGACGCGCCAGTACGAATCGGTTTGCCAGGTTGGCGGCACCTCGGCTTGCGGCCGCTGATAATCCGGGCCGACTGTGCATGCAGCCAGCAAGGCCGCACTCGCGGTGACCGCCAGCGCCGTTCGTGTCGCTCGCGATGTCAGTGCCCGATAAGCACTCGCCTGCTTCGCGATCACGACGCCCCCTTGCCGTTTTTCTTCGGCTGCGTGATCAGCACATGATCGCCGTCCGCGATCGAATCGCTCGGGTTGATGATGATCTTGTCGTTCGCCTCGATCCCGCTTTCGATTTCGAGCGACTGCCCCAGGTCCTGCGCGATCACGACCTTGTGCAAGGCCACAGTGCCGTTCGCATCGACCACCGCGACCCGCGGACCTTCGGCGCGGAACAGCAAGGCATTGCCCGGCACCATCAGTTGCGCATGCGTCGCCGCGGGCACGGCCACCTGCACGTACGCACCAGGCCGCAGTTTGTCGTCAGGATTCGGCAAGGTCACTTCGACTTGCAACGAACGGGTCGGCACGTCGATCGCGCCGGAGATGTGCGTGATCGTGCCGTGAAACTGCTGCCCCGGCAATTCGGCCTGCGTCACCACGACCTTCTGCCCGACCGACACGTTTTGCGCGTACGCCTGCGGCAGTTGCACATAGACCCGCAACGGGTCCGATTGCGCCAGCGCGAACAATGCACGACTCGTGCCGCTGCCCGCGTCGATCAGATCGCCGACATCCACATTGCGCTGCGTGACCACGCCCGCAAATGGCGCGACGATGCGCTTGAACGATTCGAGTTGCTGCAGGCGTTTCACGTTGGCATCGGCGGCAGCGAGATTGGCCAGGTCCTGCGTGTAGGTGCTGGTCCGTTCGTCGAGTTCCTGCTGCGAAACCGCATCGCGTTGACGCAGTTGCTGCCAGCGTTCCATCGAGCTTTTGGCGAGGCCGAGACTCGAACTGGTTTGCGCGCGCTGCGCCAACGCCTGCGCGAGTTCCTGATCGATCTCGGGCGTATCCAGATCGGCGAGCAGTTGCCCCTGCTTCACGCGCGTGCCGATATCGGCGTACCAGTGCAGCAGATAACCGGTGGAGCGCGCATAGATCGGCGATTCCACAAAGCCGCGCAACGTGCCCGGCAACAAGGTGTTGCCACCTCCCTCGGTTTGCGTCGGACTGACCACGTTCACATACTGCGCAGCGTTCTGCTTCGTCGTCTCGGCGACCGAGCGGCTTTGCAGAACATTCGCGATCACGGTGCGCAACGCGCCCACGGCGAGCAGCGCCAGCACGATCCAGATGGCGATTTTGGCGCGCTTCCATTCGCGATTGCGCGGGGGCAAGGCGTGGCCGCCTTCGGTCTCTCGCGCGGGAATCGCCAGCGATGCATGGGTTTTTTCGGTCATCTCAGTCAGCCATCTCAGTCAGCCGTCATTTACATTGAACGTTACGCGGGCTTGCCTGCGCCGCCGTGGTCAGGCGCGGGGCCGTCGTTGCCGTGGCCGCCCGTGGTATCCGTGTCGTCATCGTCGCGATGGCGCCGCGCGAGGCGGGTATGAATACCTGCGAACACCAGTGGCACGAAAAACAGCGTGGACACCGTGGCGAACAGCAAACCACCGATCACGGCGCGGCCCAGCGGCGCGTTCTGCTCGGCGCCCTCGCCGAGACCCAGCGCCATCGGAATCATGCCGATGATCATCGCGAACGCCGTCATCAGCACCGGCCTGATCCGGCTAGCACCGGCTTCGAGCGCGGCGGTGAGCGGCGGCGCCCCGGAAGAGAGCCGCTGGCGCGCGAACGACACCATCAAAATACTGTTGGCGGTAGCGACACCCATCGTCATGATCGCCCCCGTCAAGGCGGGCACGCTCAAGTGCGTGCCGGTCAGGAACAGCATCCAGACGATGCCCGCCAGTGCCGCGGGCAATGCGCTGATGATGATCAGCGGATCGACCCACGACTGGAAATTCACCACGATCAGCAGGTACACCAGCACGATGGCCATCGCCACGCCGATCCCGAGACCGAAGAACGAACTGCGCATGGTCTGCACCTGCCCGCGCAAGGTGATCTGGCTACCGCGCGGCAACGAGGCCCGCACGTTGTTCACCAGCTTGTCGACCTGCGTGGCCACGCTGCCCAGGTCGCGCTTTTCGACGCTCACGTACAGGTCGATCACCGGCCTGATGTTGTAGTGCGTGACTTCCGCGAACTGATTCTGCGGCGAGACGCGCACGAGGTTGCCGAGCAGTTGCGTCGGACCGTTGGCCGAGGCCGAGACCGGCGTGCGCAACAACTCATCGATCGACGAGATCTGATACTGCGGCGTTTGCACCGCGACGCTGTATTCGACACCGTTCTTGTTGTTGAACCAGAAACCCGGCGACGTCTGCGAACTGCCCGACAAGGAAATCAGTACATTTTGCGCCACATTGCTCGCACTCAGATTGAGTTGTTGCAGGCGCGTGCGATCCATCTGAAGATTGATCGCCGGTTCGTCCAGTTTCTGCTGGATGTGGGTGTCGACGGTGCCGGGAATCATCCGCACCTGTTTCAGCAGCTTGCGCGCGACGTCGAAGTTGCCCTGCTGATCCGCGCCGGAAATCTGCACGTCCACGGCGGCGGGCAAGCCGAAGTTGAGAATCTGCGTGACGATGTCGGCCGGTTGAAAGAAGAACTCGACGCCCGGAAAACGCTGCGGCAGGATCGCGCGCAGTTTGTCCATGTAGATTTGCGTCGGGTGGTGATCTTCTTTCAGGGCGACCTGAATTTCGCCGTCGAGCGTGCCGATCGTGCCCGCGTTGCTATACGAAAGATTGATACCGCTATACGGCAAACCGAGGTTATCGAGGATCGTGCCGAGTTCGTCGGCCGGCACGACCTCGCGGATCACCTTCTCGACTTCGTCCGCGAGACGCGCGGTTTCCTCGATGCGGGTACCGGTCGGCGCACGCATGTGGAGACGAATGTCGCCGGCGTCGACGCTCGGAAAGAAGTCTTCACCGAGCACGAAAACCAGACCCATCGACACCACGCAGAAGCCGAGGAACAGGCTGCCGAACATGCCGCGCCGCACCAGCACGCTGCTGAGAATCACGATGTAGGTGGACCGCATGCGCTCGAAGCCGTGATCGAAACGCAGGTAGATGCGCCGAAACACGCTCGGCCGGGCATCGGCCTTGGGCTTGTGCGCATGGCCCATCAGCAGCATGGCCAGCGTCGGCACCAGCGTACGCGACAAAACGTACGAGGCGAGCATCGCGAACACCACCGCTTCGGCAAGGGGCACGAACAGATAACGCGCGACGCCGGTCAGGAAGAACATCGGCACGAACACGATACAGATACACAGCGTCGAGACGAGCGCCGGGATCGCGATTTCGCCGGCACCGTCGAGAATCGCATCGTGCAGATTCGTGCCCATATGCAGGTGCCGTTCGATGTTCTCGATCGTCACCGTCGCATCGTCGACCAGAATCCCGACCGCGAGCGCAAGGCCGCCCAGCGTCATGATGTTGATGGTTTGCCCGAGCGCGTGCAGGGCGATCAGCGAGGACAGAATCGACAGCGGAATCGAAATCGCGATGATGCAGGTGCTGCGCCAATTGCCGAGGAACAGCAGGATCATCGCGGCCGTCAACGCCGCGGCGACCAGCGCCTCACGCACCACACCCTGCACCGCCGCTTTCACGAACACGGACTGATCGAACAGGGCCGTGATGTTCAGGTCCGGCGGCAACGCGGCGCGCGCCGCCGGCAGAATACCTTGCAGCGTATTGACGATCGAAAGCGTCGAGGCGCTACCGTTCTTCAGCACCGACATCAGTACGCCACGGTGTCCATCCTGCCGCACGATATTGGTCTGCGGCGAGAAGCCGTCGCGCACGTGCGCGACTTCACGCAGGTACGTCGTCGCGCCATTGAGCGTGCGCACCGGAATATCGTTGAGCCCTTCCACCGTGGCGGGCGAGCCGTTCATATTGATCGTGTATTCCTTCGGCCCGATCTTGGCCGTACCGGTCGGCAGAATCAGGTTTTGCGCGTTGAACGCGCTGACCACATCCGAAGGCGTCAGGCCCTTTGCGAGCAAGGCGCGCGTGTCGAGGTCGACCGAGATCAGACGTGATTTGCCGCCGTACGGGTACGGTACGGCCGCGCCCGGAATCGTCACCAGTTGCGGGCGCAGGAAGTTCAGTGCCGTGTCGTTGAGCGCCTGCTCGGAGAGCTTCGGGCTCGACAAACCGAGCTGGATCACCGGAATGCTGGACGCCGAATAACTGATCACCAGCGGCGGCGTCGCGCCTGGCGGCATCTGCTTGAGCTGCGCCTGTTCCACAGCCACGGTTTGCGCGATCGCGGTCTGGATGTTCGCGTTCGGCTGCAGGAACACCTTGAGAATCGTGATGCCCGCGAGCGACTGCGATTCAATGTGCTCGATGTCGTTGACCGTGGTGGTCAGGCTGCGCTCGTTGACGGACGTGATGCGGTTGGCCATGTCTTCGGCCGACAACCCCGTGTAATTCCAGATGATGCTGACCACCGGAATATTGATCTCCGGCAGCACGTCGACCGGCGTGGTCAACAGCACAAATGGCGTCGCCAGCAAGATCAGAATGGCCATCACGATGAACGTGTATGGCCGCTTAAGCGCAACGTTGACGATCCACATGAAACGCGCCCGAGAGAATGCAGGTAAGGAATGGGAGGGGATGGGTGAATCCGTACCTATGCTAGATCCATAGTACCAACGCCTGCATGGCGCCAAAATGGCCAGATTGTCAGGAAGGCTAATGTAAGGATAGGCGGCGCTTCAAACGCATGCGAGTTCATGCGGCGCAAACGTTTGATGAGATGTAGATAGGCTCTTTTAAGGGTATTGCTAAAGGCATGTCTCGTCGAACTGCCGTGAGACATGCCTTCAGAATAAGTTATGGAAAGCAAATACCTTACGCTCTAGCGCCGATTCTGGGATTCATTCCGGCGCGGCCGGTGAATCGCCGAGCTTTAGCGTCAGGCAAAAAAGGCCGGTCAACATGATTGCTGACCGGCCTTTTCGTTTCGAAGCGCCGGCGCGTGCCGCCGGCGCCCTCGCACCTACATCACTTCACTTCGCAAACAACGACGACATATCGGCAAACGCCTTGAACTCCAACGCGTTGCCCGACGGATCGAGGAAGAACATCGTGGCCTGTTCGCCGACCTCGCCCTTGAAGCGCACGTGCGGTTCGATGATGAAGTCGATGCCGGCCTTTTGCAGCTTGTCCGCTGCGGCCTGCCATTGCGCCATCGAGAGCACCGCGCCGAAGTGGCGCACCGGCACCGCGTCGCCGTCGACCTTGCTGGTGTGACGGTGGCCGATTTCCTCTGGTGCGAGGTGCGCGACGATCTGATGTCCATAGAAGTTGAAATCGATCCATTCCGGGGAGCTGCGCCCCTCCGGACAGCCGAGCAGCTCGCCATAGAACTCGCGGGCCGCGGCGAGGCTATGCACGGGAAACGCCAGATGGAACGGCGGCAAAACGGTGTCGGCAACGCTCATGGTGGGGAAACTCGCTGAAGGTAAAGGGGGTTCGTGCATCGGTCAATGAAGCGGCCCGGAAAAGCGCACGCATGGGCCAGATTTTAACCATGATTAAAAATGGTGAAAAACGATATATATTTGATCTGACCAACACCAAAATCGATAAATCGACGATGCTCAGCGAACGGCGTTGATTCCGAATACAGCCGGACTCGGCACGTGGCCCGCCAGAGGAGCCCCGCGTTGCCCCACAAACGCCCGATTGTGCAGCCGCACGTGAGATCAACTGTATCTGTGAGATTCGCACACGGGCGAGCAAAATGGTTGTTCGCGCATCGATCCATGCGATTCCCCCGTGCCGCAACGAGCGGCGCAGTTCGCCCTCGCCGAGGTTCACACGCCCATGACCGCCAGCTCCTTCCTCACCGCCGATGTCCTGATCGCCTACAGCGCCTACTTCGTCGGCACGGCGAGTCCGGGGCCGAGCAATCTCGCGATCATGTCGCTGGCGATGAGCGCCGGCAGAAAATCCGCGCTCACCTTCGCGCTCGGCGTGGTGTCCGGTTCATTCTTCTGGGCGTTGCTGGCGTCGCTGGGTTTGTCGGCGGTACTCGCCACTTACTCGGAATGCCTGGTGGCGATCAAGATTGCCGGCGGACTTTATCTGCTGTGGCTTGGCTTCAAATCCGCGCGCTCGGCATTCAGCGCGGAAAAGCTGCCTACGAATACCGCACGCGAAGGCGAACCGCTCAAACGGCTCTATCTGCGCGGCCTGCTGCTGCATCTCACCAATCCGAAAGCGATTCTGGTGTGGCTCTCGATCGTTTCGCTGGCTATGTCGCCGGCGGGCGGCACGTCGCACACTGCGCCGGTGGTGCTCGGCTGCATGGTGATTGGCGTATCCGTGTTCAGCAGCTACGCGGTGCTGTTTTCAACTGCGTCCGCACGGCGCATCTACGTCGCGATCCGTCGCTGGCTGGACGGGTCGCTCGCGATCATGTTCGGCATTGCGGGGATCAAGCTGCTGACTTCGAAAAGCTAGCCGCGTCTTCGGGGTGCGCCCGCTCTGCGATACTGTCGCCTTGATGACTTGAGCGGGCAAGCGAACACGATGAGCGGTGGCAATGACCTGAATCCGGCGGCGAAGCATTCGCCATTGCAAAAACGGCTCTATCTGGCGGGGGTCGTCGTGCTGCTCGCCGGTCTGATCGCCGGGGTGATCATCTATGTCATGGCGCCGGCGCCAGACAGCGCCGTTTCCATGTACAGCATCGCAGACCCGCGCTATCAGATCGAATTGCAGCGCATCGGCGGCAACGCGGCCGTGGTGATGGCGCAGATTCATCAATGGTTCGACAGTCTTTGGCACGGTACGGCGCTCGCCTATACGGTGGCCGTGCTTGGCGCCCTGCTCGCGGGCGCGTGCTTTTTTATCGGCTACTTCTTTGCCGATGAAGAGCCGCAAACCTGAAGCAATCCAAGATCACGTTCACGTTGCGGCTTTGACCTGCGTACCCGGCTGCTCCACGCCTGCCATGCGCAGCGCGTCATGCAAGGTGCTGAAAATGCAGGTTGCGCCGACGGTCGGCGTGATGCCATGCCGGTCCATATCCGAGCGCAGATACTGATTCACGCGCGCAAAAATCACTTCGACGCCGCTACGTTTTAGCGCTTCGCACAACTCGCCGACCGAACGCGCCGCCGAATAGTCCAGATCGGTGATCGCGCCGGAATCGATCACGAACCAGCGCACCGGGCTCGGCGCGTGGTCGATCAGGCGGCGGGCATCGTCGATGAAAAAGTGGTCGTTCGCGTAGAACAGGTCGGAGCCAAAGCGATAGACGATCAGCCCCGGCGCGGTCTCGAGCCCGGGCGCGGCCGGCACCGGCACCCAGATGCCGCCTTCGCCGGGCACGAGGACCATGGTGTGCGGCCGGTAGCTATGCCGCACATGCCGCAGCAGCGATAAGGCCACCGCCACCAGAATGCCGTGCTCGACACCGATCAGCACCACCGCCGCGGCGGTAAACACGGCCAGCGTGAATTCACCGGGGCTTTCGCGGCGAATCGAAAACAGCGTCTGCAGATTGATGAGGCCAATGGCGATCGTAAACACGATGCTGGCCAGAATGCAGTGCGGCAGGTACTGCAAATAACGGCTGAAAAACAGCAGCACCACGACCACCACCACCGCGAATACGACCTGCGCGAACTGGCTGCGCGTGCCGGCGCGATCGGCCATCGCGGTTTGCGTCGGACTGCCGTTCACCACGAAGGCGCCGGAAAACGCCGCGGCGGCGTTGGCGGCGGCAATACCCAAGAGGTCGGCATTGGTATCGACAGTCTCGTGATAGCGCTCCGCAAATACGCGGCTCGCTGCGGCGCTTTGCGCGACGATCATCACGAAGCACGAGGCGGCAACCGGCAGCAGATCGAGTAATTGCTGCCACGTGACCGAGGGCATGCGCAGCGGCGGCACCCCCCCTGCCACCGGCCCCAACACTGAAATGCCGTGCGCCGCGAAACCGTAAATATCGCTTGCGGCGATACCCGCCACCACCGCGATCAATGGCACCGGCAGGCGTGGCAAAAAGCGCTTGAAAACCAGAATGGAAACCACGACCAGCGCGGAAATAGCAAGCGTCGGCAGATTGATCTGCGCCGCCTCGCGCACCACGAGCGCGAGTTGGCCGACGCTGTTCGCGGCATGTCCAGGGACGCCGAACATGTCGCCCAGCATGGCGATGCCGACCTGCACGCCAACGCCGGCCAAGAAGCCGACCAGCACCGTGCGCGAGAGAAAATCAGCAAGAAAACCGAGCTTGAAGATCCGCGCGATGAGCAGAAGCGCGGCAGTGAGCAAGGCGACCATTCCGGCGAGCGCCGCATACTCCGCGCTAGAAGCCGGCGCCATGGTCGAGAGGCGGCTCGCGAAAATGGTGGCGGTGGCGGAGTCGGCAGCCACGACGAGGTGCCGCGAGGCGCCGAAGAACGCAAACGCAATAAGCGGCAGAAAGACCGTGTAAAGACCGGTAACGGCCGGCATGCCGGCAATGCGCGCATAGCCGAGCACTTGCGGAATATCCATCGACGCAAGCTGCACACCGGCCAGCGCATCGCGCGCCGCCGCGGCACGGCTCAAAGGAAGCACGCCCTTCAAAACGCCAAGGCGCGTAATGATGTTTGCCAGAAAATCCCGCATACGCGATAGTGCCCCAAACTTAGGTTATCGCGCATCGTGCCGTGACTCGGCACGTCAAGGCAAGGGTTGAGGCTTTGATCGGCTATAGAAAGTGGTTAAAACCAGTAATGGCTTGAACACCTCTGCCGAAACTGCTCCATTTTGGGTCTAACGCCTGAACTGCCCTGTCAGCGGATCCACGTGCCGCGCGAAACCGAACAGCGCGGCGATGCAGATCGGACAGGCGATGATGAACACGGCCAACATCTCGCACCCCGTAACAAATTGTTACTGGCAAGTTTAAGCGATTGCCGTGCGAAATGAATGAGGGAAAACGCAATAGACTGTTGCGGACTATTACAACACCGTTACTGCCGTGCGGCAGATGGCGCGTGAGAATACCCCTGAAAATGCGGCAAATAACGCAAAAAAATGAGCGCTCGATACCGTGCGCTATGATGCGCAAACGTTCGCCTACCTACAAACCGGTTACGCCATGTACACGTCAACTTTCATCTTCGCGACACGACAATTAGACGAACGGTTCTACCGGCTCGACGAGACCATCGCCACCGCCGCCAAGGCCATTCCCGGCTATCTCGGCGAAGAGTCGTGGGAAAACGCGTCGACAGGACTGACGTCGAATGTGTATTACTGGGCGTCGCTCGAGGCATTGCAAGCGTTGATGCAACACCCCGCGCATCTGGAAGCGAAAGCAGCGCAGGCAAACTGGCTCGATGGGTATCAGGTGATCATCTCTGAGGTGCTGCGCACTTACGGCGATTCAGGGTTTACGCATCCTGCAGCGGCCCATCGGGTACAGGATGGACCGACTGCCCGAGCCGCGCCGCCCGTACGTCCGGTTTGAACGTTGCGAGAATCGGCACGAAACCCGCTACTCCAAAGCATCATCAAGCCGATCAGCACGAACTCGACTAGCTCCACCGTGTAGATCGACGGCCAGGTTCTGATCGCGTAAAACGCCCGGGCCAGCAGCGGCACTATTAGATACGCCACCGGCACAGCATGCGGTCCGCAAGGTCTCGTCTGCGCGGGTTTGGAGTGGTTGGGTGATCATTGAGCCTCTTATTTTGTACGATACTTTAGGCAAAATCACCAAAATTGCCTTAAATATCGTACAAATCTTATAAATTCTGGGTCAGATCAAGGCAATCATAACCTCTGGCTCGGAAAATATGTCCGATACTTTTGACATATTCTCGATATTTGCCTAATCTATCGGACATGCCCCGCACCTTTCAACGTCCCTTTCCGTCGGTCGAGAAGCAGATGCGTGCGCTCGGCGAACGCCTGAAACTCGCCCGCCTGCGGCGTGAACTCCCAACCGTTCTGTTCGCCGAAAGGTTGGGCATTTCGCGCGACACGCTGAGCCGCCTCGAGAAAGGCGATCCGAATATTGCGCTCGGCACCTATATGCGGGCGCTTCGCGTGTTGGGTCTCGACAAGGACATGGACGCCGTCGCCCATGACGACGAACTCGGCCGCAAGCTGCAGGACCTCAAGTTGCCGGGTCAGCGCAAACCGCGCACGAACACGCCCGGCGCCGCCCCTGTCAAAACCGGGCAGCCGGCAAAAAAACACCCGAAGAAATCTGATGGTCAGCAATAAACCTCGAGATGCATTCAAGGTATTTCTCGACGCAACCGAACTGAGCAGCCAGCAGCAGGTCGGCACCTTGTATCGCCAGACTGCGCGCACAGACTTGCCGGCATCGTTCGCCTATGCAAAGAGCTGGATAGATGGGCGTAACGCATTCATGCTCGACCCGCGCCTCGAGTTATGGACCGACGAGCAATATCCGCCTGCGAAATCCGCTGCATTCGGCGTTTTCATGGACTCGGCGCCGGATCGCTGGGGCCGCGTGCTGATGGAACGCCGCGAGGCCGTGGCGGCAGATCGCGAAGACCGGCCTATGCGCAATTTGCAGGAGATCGATTTCCTGCTGGGCGTGCACGACCTGACACGAGTCGGCGCGCTGCGGTTTCAGGACGTGGACGGACATTTTCTCGACAACAGCGCCGATGCCGCGCCGCCGGTCACCGACCTCGCGACCCTCGCGTATATCAGCCTGCGCATTGAAGAAGCCGATATAGAAAAACTGCCCGAGTACGAGCAGTGGCTCGCGATGCTGATCGCCCCTGGCACCTCGCTCGGCGGCGCTCGCCCAAAAGCGAACTTCACGAGCCTGGGCAATGATCTCTGGATCGCCAAATTCCCCGCCAAAGACGACCGTTACGACATCGGTGCGTGGGAATACATCGCTCACCGGTTGGCCAGGAAAGCCGGCATCTGGGTGCCGCAATCCGAACTCAAGTATGTCGGCACACGTTATGGCACGTTCTGCGTCGAACGATTCGATCGCCGTGAAGGCAGCCGGCGCATGTACACCTCGGCCATGACCTTGCTCGAACGTCAGGATGGCGAATCGGGAGCAGGCTACCTGGACATTGCCGAGTACCTCGCCGACAACGGCGCACAAGGTCATATCGACGAAGATCTCGCTCAACTCTTCAGAAGAGTCGTCTTCAACGTACTCATGGGAAACCGGGACGATCACCTGCGCAATCACGGCTTCATTCGCGAGCCTTCGGGTTGGCGGCTCTCGCCGGCGTTCGATATGAATCCAAATCCGAGCAAGCGGGAACACGCGCTCACGCTGGACGGTATGAGCGCCCTGCCGGATCTTGAAACCGCCTTCGACACCGCTGAGTTTTATCGACTCGACGACACAGACGCGCGCCGCATCGTCGCGGAAGTTCAAGACGCCGTCGACACATGGCGGGAAGAAGCCGCCGCGCTGAATCTGTCCCGGCCCGAAATACAGCGAATGGAGTCTGTATTTCAGGCGTGATGTCTTCGTCTGGCGACCATACGTCCGCGGTGTGCCGGTCGCGTCCGGCACCTTGACGCTCGTGTTCCGGCACATGTCTCCATACCCCTTATAATCCGGCATGATCCGAATCCCGCACCACCTCCTCTCGCAATCGGCCGCACCCGACCGATCCGCCCCCCACCGCGCTCCGGTGGCCGCATGAAAACACCTAAACGTCTGCTCCCGCTCGTCGAAGAGGGCCTGATCGACGAAGTCATCTCGCAGCTGATGAGCGGCAAGGAAGCCACCGTCTACGTGGTCCGCAGCGGCGAGTCCACGCGCTGCGCGAAGGTCTATAAGGACGCCAAACAGCGCAGTTTCCGCCAGGCCGCGTCCTATCAGCAGGGTCGCAAGGTCAAGAACAGCCGCCAGCAGCGCGCCATGGAAAAAGGCAGCCGCTATGGGCGCGAAGTGCAGGAACAGGCGTGGCAGAACGCGGAAGTCGATGCGCTGTTCCAGCTCGCCAACGCCGGCGTGCGCGTGCCGCAGCCCTTCATCTGCACCGACGGCGTGTTGCTGATGGAATTGGTGACCGATGCGGACGGCGACGTTGCGCCGCGTCTGAACGATGTGGAGATGACCGAAGCACGCGCACTCGAATTGCATGGGCTGCTGCTCAACCAGGTGGTGCGCATGCTGTGCGCCGGCATGATTCACGGCGACCTGTCCGAGTACAACATCCTGCTCGCGGCGGACGGCCCGGTGATCATCGACTTGCCGCAAGCCGTGGATGCCGCCGGCAATCTGGAAGCGCCGGCCATACTCGAGCGCGACGTGAACAACCTCGCTACCTATTTCGGCCGTTTCGCGCCCGCGTTGCTCGATACGAGCTACGGCAAGGAAATCTGGTCGCTGTACGAAGCAGGCGCCTTGCACGTGGATGCCAAATTGACCGGCCGTGTTGAACTGGACACCACGCCGATCGATCTCGAAGCCGTGCTGCAGGAACTCGAAGACACGCGCCTCGACGAAGAAGCGCGCCTGCGCTACGAACAGTCGCTGCGCAGCGGGACATAAGCGGGGCCAAAGCAGCCCCTACGCGCCTCCATACGCCGCTTCGCGAAGACGCTACGACGCGATGCGGCAACTGGGCGCCTTGATCCTGGTCGATGAAGCCCCCGGTGCAGGCCCCACCGATTCCCGCATCGTCACGCTCACCGGAAACTCGCGGATGATCTCCCACGAGGTCCGGTAGCACTGATTGACCAGCCAGCGCACGGCGTTCTGGGTCAACTCCGCCGTCGGGATATGCACCGAGGTGAGCCCAGGCGCGGCATACGCGGCCGAATAATCATCGTCGTAGCCGATCACCGAGACTTCGTCCGGTACGGAAATGCCCGCCTGGTGGAAACGCGCCAGCGCGCTCACCGCCATCGTGTCGTTCGCGCAAAAGAGGCCGGTGAAGCGCCGCTCCGAATCGAGCAGCTTCTGCGCGGCGACGTAACCGCCTTCCGGCGAGAAGTCCGATTCGATTAGCGTGACGTCCTCGCGCGCAATGCCCTCGCGCGACAATTCGGCAAAGAAGCCTTCGAGCCGGGTGTGATTGTCCGAGGCGCTGAACGGCCCGGAAATCACCGCAATGTCCCGATGCCCATAGTCGAGCAGCGTGCGTGCCGCCAGTTCACCGCCGCGCCGATGATCCGCGCAAAACGACGCTTCCGGCAACTGATCGAACGCGCGATTCAGAAACACCATCTTCGGATGCATGCGATGCAGCATGTCCAGATCTTCGTCGTGCAGATCGTGGCTGATCACCACCACGCCATCGCAATCGCGGCCGATCAGAAAACGCACTGCCTCGATGGCCTGCTCGCGCGGCGACACTTCCCCGCAACCCGTCGCCACCACCACGTGACGGCGCACCGCGCGCAGTTCGGTGTCGGTCTGCTTGAGAATCGTGCCGTAGTAGGAGCCGAAGAAAGTCGGCACGAAAATGCCGATCATGCCGAGCGATTGCGTTGCCATGGCCCGGCCGATGGACGACGGCCGGAAATTCAGCGCTTCGATCGCGGCCTTCACGCGCGCGGCGGCATCGGCTGAAATGGGTCCCTTACCGGAAATGGCCCGTGAGGCAGTCGACATGCCGACGCCGGCCAGTGCCGCGACATCCTTGAGTGTTGCCACACGGTTCTCCGTCAAGCCTGTTGTATTCAACGACACTGCATCCCTTCACTACAGACGCGCGCCGCCTTCTTCCTCGAACAACGAAATATGTGCGCCATCGAACGAGAACGTCGCGGCATCCCCTATTGCCACCGGCGTCTTCGTCTGGTCGATCGACGCGATTTGCACTCCATGATAGTCGAGCCAGATGACACGGTGGTTGCCCATCGGCTCGATCAGGGAAATGTTCGCGCGCTCGCTCATTTTTGAGTTTGAACCGCTTGAACCGCTTGAGCCTTCCCCCACGTGGACGTCTTCGGCCCGTACGCCGAGTACGCATGACAGACGATCCGTTGGCAGGTTTTTGAAAGGATAGTGCGACACATCGAGCTGCAAATCCGCTGTACAAAAGTGTAGCGCGCCATCGCGCGTCTCGAGCGTGCCCTTGAGCACATTCATGGCGGGCGAGCCCAGAAACGTCGCGACGAACAGATTGTTCGGCCGCGCATAGACTTCGGCGGGCGTGCCGAACTGCTGGATCACGCCGCCGCGCATCACGGCCATGCGCGTGGCGAGCGTCATCGCTTCGACCTGATCGTGGGTCACGTAGATCATCGTCGCGCCCAGACGCTGGTGCAGTTGCTTGAGTTCGCGACGCAATTCGGTGCGCAATTTGGCGTCGAGATTCGAAAGCGGCTCGTCGAACAGGAACACATCGGCCTCGCGCACGATCGCACGGCCGATCGCCACGCGCTGCCGCTGGCCGCCGGAGAGTTGCGCGGGCTTGCGCTTGAGCAGCGGGCCGAGTTGCAGCATCTCGGACGCCCGTTTGACACGCCGTTCAATCTCCGCCTTCGGTGTGCCGTTGATACGCAACGCAAACGACAGATTGCGCTCGACACTCATGGTCGGATACAACGCATACGACTGGAACACCAGCGCGATACGGCGATCTTTCGGGTCGGCCCAGGTCATGTCTTCGCCCGCAATTTCGATGCTGCCGTCGGTCACGTCGATCAGGCCCGCGATGCTGTGCAGTAAGGTGGACTTACCGCAACCCGATGGGCCGAGCAACACGACGAACTCACCCGCTCGGACATCGAGATCGAGATTCTCGATCACCGTATTCGCGCCGAGCTGGATCTTCAGATTGCGCACCGATACGTTGGCCGGATTCGACAGGCCCGCGGTGTCCACCGCGTGCCCGACATTCGCCGCATCAGCCGGGTTAGCCAGATCGGCCGCATTTGCCAGGTTAGCCAGGTTTGCCATGCTTTATCGCCCTATCCCTTGACGGCGCCGGACGCAATGCCGCGCACAAACCAGCGGCCCGAAATGAAGTAGACCGCGAGCGGCACCATGGAGGTCAGAATGGTCGCCGCCATATTGACGTTATAGAGCCTCTCGCCAGTCGTCGTATTGATGATGTTGTTCAGTTGCACCGTCATCGGCAGGTTTTTCGTGCCGGCGAACACAAGGCCGAGAATGAAGTCGTTCCAGATGCCTGTCACCTGCATGATGACCGCGACGACGATGATTGGCGTGGACATCGGCAGCATCAGTTGCAAAAAGATGCGCCAGAAACCACCGCCGTCGATGCGCGCCGCCTTGAACAGCTCCTGCGGAATCGACGCGTAATAGTTGCGAAACAGCAGCGTCATCACTGGCATGCCGAAGATGGTGTGGATCACCACGATACCCGGCAGCGAACTGAACAGATGCACGCTCGCGAGCACGCGCACGAGCGGATAGACCATCACCTGCACGGGAATGAAAGCGCCCATCAGCAATACGCCGAACAGCAGCCCTGCCCCACGCGGCCGCCAGAACGACAGCGCATAGCCGTTCACCGCGCCGATCACGATCGACAACACCGTGCTGGGCACGACGATACGCACCGAATTCCAGAAGCCGACCTGGATACCGTTGCAATCGAGCCCGGTGCAGGCGGATTGCCATGCGGCACTCCATGCATCGAGTGTGAAATGCGCGGGGAAAGCGAGCAGATTGCCGAGGCGAATCTCGCTCATCGGTTTCACCGATGTGACGAGCATCACATACAACGGCAACAGGAAGAACAACGCGGCGGTGAGCAGAAACGCGTAGACGCCGAGCCGTGCGGGTGTAAACGAACGGCGGCGTCGACGTGCACGGCTCGGCGTGCCGCCTTTGAGTGGCGGACTGAGCGTGTTCATCACACCTCCTTGCGCAGCGCAGCGCGGCTGCGGGCATAAAAGAACGGCGCGAGAATCGCCAGCACCGTAGCCAGCAGCACGATCGACGCGGCCGACGCGAGGCCGATATTGGCCCGGCCGAACAGGTAGTCCATGATGAACTTCGCGGGCACTTCGCTCGCCGTGCCAGGACCGCCTTGCGTCATCGCGACCACGGCGTCGTAAAGCTTCACGACCATTACGAAGAGCAGCACGAAGGCGGTGGACAGGGAAGGCCCGAGCATCGGCACGACGATGCTCGCATACACGCGCCAACGCGGAATGCCGTCGATACGTGCGGCTTTCCACAGCTCGTCGTCGATACCACGCAAGCCGGCCAGCAGCAGCGCCATCACGAGACCGGACGCCTGCCATACCGTCGCGATGACGATGGTGTAGATCACCCAGTCCTGATCGACGATCCAGTCGAAGCGCGCATGCACGAAACCGATCTTGTGCAGCACGGCCTGCGCACCCAGCTCAGGATTCAGAATCCACTGCCAGACCAGACCCGTTGCGACAAACGACATCGCATACGGATAGAGAAACACCGTGCGCAACGCGCCTTCGGCCACCACGCGTTGATCGATGAAAATCGCCAGCAGCAAACCGATCACCATGCACGCGACAATGAAGCACGCGCCGTAGATCACGATGTTTTGCAGCGACAGCAACCAGCGGTCGTTATTGAAGAGCCGCGTGTACTGCGTGAGGCCCGCGAAGTCGCCGGAAGGAAACGTGCGCGAATTGCTGAGAGATACGCGCGCGGTCCAGACCATCGTGCCGAGATACGCGAACACGACGGTCAGGACCATCGGCAGCAAGGCCAGCCATGCCGCTATCGGTAAACGCTTTTTTAGCGGCTTTTTCAGCGGCCCTTTGCGATGCCCGGAGTCGGCAGCCGGCAGCTTGAGCGCGTGCATGATGAGCGCCTAGCTCTTCAACGCACTGGCAAACGCCTTCTGCGCATCGTCGACCGACTGGTTCTTGTTCCAGAAGTTCGTGATGACATCGATCAACGCGCCCTGCGTATCAGGCGAGAGCAGCATCTCCGGATTCGGCAACTGACGCGACTTGTCCTTCATGATCGCCATGCCCTCCTTCGCGCAGATGTCGAGACTGCTCACATCCACATCGGGGCGAATCGGAATCGAACCTTTCTTCGCGCTGAATGCGACTTGCGCGGCCGGCGAGGTCATCACCGTGGCAAGCAGATTCTGCGCCTTGATTGCGTTGGCATTGTCGGTCTTCGGGAACACGAATACGTCGCCCGCAACCAGATACGGCGAATGCGGACCGAAGCCCGGGAAGCAGCCGAAGTCCTTGCCGGCAACCTGGTTGGCCGCCGAGAATTCACCCTTGGCCCAGTCGCCCATGATCTGCACACCGGCCTTGCCGGAAATCACCAGCGCGGTGGCATCGTTCCAGTTGCGGCCAGGCGAGCCGGCATCGACGAAATCATGCAAGCGCTTGAACTGCGCGAGCACCTTCTTGAATGCATCCGACTTGACCGCGTTCATGTCACGATCGCGGTACACCTTCAGATAGAGATCGGGACCGCCGACGTCGGCGAACACCGCGTCGAAGGTGATCTTTTCCTGCCACGGCTGACCACCGAGCGCGAGCGGGATCACGCCCGCTGCCTTCAGCTTGCCGAGATCGGCGAGGAATTCGTCATAGCTCTTCGGCTCGGCGGCAATGCCAGCCTTCTGGAACACCGGCTTCGAGTAGAAGAACCAGGCCGGCATGTGAATATCGACTGGCGCGGCGTAGTAGTGACCCTTCACCCGGATGCTGTCGATGATCGATTGCGGGAACACGCCGTTCCAGTTTTCTTTCGCGGCGACGTCGTCGACGTTGTTCAGCAGGCCCTGATCGATCAGGTCGTGAAACTGCTTGGAGGTATTGAACTGTGCGGCGGTGGGTGGATCGCCGCCGACGATCCGGTTGATCGCCGTAGAGCGCGCCTGATCGGCGCCGGCCACTGCGTTGTCGACCCACTGGCCACCGGCCTTGTTGTACGCATCGGCGAACTGGCGGATCGCGGCCGACTCGCCGCCGGAGGTCCACCAGTGGATCACGTTGGCTTTCAGGGGTTCAGCTGCGTGCGCGACTATTCCGTACAGCGCCAGTGCCGCAACTACGCCTCGCAAGACCATTTTTCTGCTGTGCATTCCGTCTCCTTCAGGCTTTGCGCCCGTATTCAAGTCGACATACAAACCAGCTTCACCTGCCGTTAAGCCTTTGCCTTACGCTCCTTCAAAAATTTCTCCACTAGCTCCGCACTCCGTTTGACCGTGCGCTTCTGCGTACTGTAGTCGACATGTACGACACCGAAGCGGCGCTCATACCCAAACGCCCACTCGAAGTTATCCATCAACGACCACAGAAAGTAACCGCGAATATCCACGCCGGCCTTGATCGCCTGATCGACCGCCGCGAGATGGCGCCTGAGGAACGAGATGCGCTGCGTATCCTCCACATGACCGTCGGTCACCTTATCATCCGAGGCCATGCCGTTTTCGGTGATGTAGATCGGCGGCAGGTTGTGATACGTCTTCTTGAAACCGGTCAGCAGATCGCGCAAGCCATCGGGATACACCTCCCAGCCCATCTGCGTGCGCTCGACGCCGTCGAGCGGCACGTCCCGGAATCCATGCGCGCCGTCGCTCGCGACGTTGGTGCGGAAGTAATAGTTGATGCCGAGGAAATCGAGCGGCGCGGAAATGGTTTCCATATCGCCGTCGAGCACCAGCGGCTCAGTGCCCGGCCACAACTCGAACAGGTCTTGTGGATACGAACCCTTGAGCAACGGATCGAGAATCCACGCATTGTGCTGGACTTCGAACAGATGCGCCGCGCGCTGATCCGCAGCGCTATCGCTATTGGCCGTGCCGCGGCCGATGTTGGCGACGATACCTTTCTGCGAAGCCGGATCGTTGGCGCGCAACACCGGCATGGCGAGGCCGTGCGCGAGCAATAGGTGATGCATCGCCTGCGTCGCAAAGCGGTCGTTGGCGAGGCCCGGCGCGTGGTGGCCGTTGCCGTAGCCGAGATACGCCGAGCACCAGGGCTCGTTGAGCGTCGCCCATGCGTCGACCGTTCCGGCCAGTTCGCAGCTCATCAAGTCAGCGTAGTCGGCGAAACGGTAAGCGGTATCGCGATTGAGCCAGCCGCCGCGATCTTCCAGATGCTGCGGCAAGTCCCAGTGATAGAGCGTCACGAAGGTCGTGATGCCCTTCTCTTTCAGACGATTCAGGAGGCGCTTGTAGAAGTCGATCCCTTTGCGATTGGGCGCGCCTGCCGCATCCATCACGCGTGGCCACGCAATCGAGAGCCGATAGCCTTCGAGACCGAGAGAGGCCAGCATCTCGACGTCCGCTTCCCAGCGATGATAGTGATCGCAGGCAACGGCGCCGGTGTCGCCGGCCAGCACCTTGCCGGGTATCGCTGAGAAGGTGTCCCAGATCGACGGCAGGCGGCCGTCTTCATTCACCGCGCCTTCGATCTGATACGAAGCGGTGGCGGCGCCAAGCAGGAAGTTCTTGCGCCACAGCGAAGAGTCCGCGGGCGGGGTGAAGGGATCGGCGAGCGAGCCCTTGGAAACGGCTGGGCATAGGGTGTCGAATACAGCGGATGCGTCGTTTGCCACGGATTCTCTCCTGCGCTGAGGTCATTGAACCGGGTACGGCAAAACTCGATGTGGATGCTGCCGGGCAGCTAGAGTGGAAGCGCTTCCACAAAGACCAGCGAACGATAGCAGTGGCGGATTGAACGCAGCAATCAGGGTTTGTCTGGAGGACTTGCTGGCATGCGCGGCGCTGGGATGCGCCGCGCATTGGAAGAGGTCGGGAACGGCGTGAGAATGCGCAAGCGTAGTACGACAGCGTACGCCAACACGTGGACTAATCTGCAAGTTTGCGCGCTACGCGCTGTACCCCCAGTGTGGTGAACCTCAAGGCTTGGTCGGCGCCGGCAAATCAAACGCACCACCATCATAAGCTTCGCAATACGCCTTCCAGTCAGCCCCCACCTGCGCCTCGCACTGAGTCGCGAGCTCAATCAGCGGCAATTGCCAATCCTTGCGATTGCCGAACGCAATCAGCTCGTCCGCAATCGACGACTTCTGCCGGCCGCCGCTGCGCAGTTGCGCCCACGCGCTCAATTGGGCCATGCTGTTGACCACTTCTTCGAGCCGCGGCAGCTTGCCGTCCCAGTCGCTCAATGCCACACGGTCTTCCGAAGGCTGCAAGCTGCGCAGCACATACGAGCATTGATTGAAATCGACTGCATGCAGGAACGCTTGCGAAACCGCCTGATTGCGCCGCTGAACTTCAACCACACGCTGCGCCTCGCTCTGCCACTTCGGCTGCGGTGTGCGCACATGCGGCGTGACCGAAGAAGGCAGTGCCTCTTTCAAATCGAGCAGATAGTTGCCGTCCGGTGAGCCCTTGCCTTCGACGAGAATCACGTAGCGGTCCACGCCCAGGCTGCCGGTGCCGGCAATCCGCCGCGCCACGTCGATGATGCGATAGAAGTCCGGATTGGGTTGACCGGCGGCGAACTGATGCATGAACGCGGTGACTGTGGCGCGCGCCTTGTCGCTCACCGGTAGCGCTTTCTTGCCATCCACTTTGAGCACGCGGGTCTTACCCTTGAGCGTGGTGCGCCGATCCAGATGCGCGGCGCGCGTGCGGCTCGCCAGTGCGTCGAACAGATCGCGCACCATGCCGGTCGACGTCTCCGCTTCGATCCAGCGCGCTTTGCCGAAAGCGAGCGCGGCGCTATAGGAGTCGACCGCGGTGTGGCAGAGCGCGAGCGCCTGCGCGCGGCTCAGCTTGAGGTCGTTCGCGCCGACCAGCACGCTCGTGAGGAGCCGTACCAGTTCGTAAAGACTCGGCGCGAGACAGGCTTCGTCGAAATCGTTGTTGTCGAAATAGACGAGGCGGTTGTCGCCTTTGTAGCTGCCGAAATTTTCCAGATGCATATCGCCGCAAATCCACACCGGCGGCGCTTCGTCGAGCACCTTGTCACGCGGCAGCCGCGTGTAAAACAGATGACAGGTGCCGCGCAGAAACACGAACGGCGAGCTACGCATGAGCTTGTATTTCATCGCGAGCCGTTCAGGATCGCGACCGGCATTAAAGCTGGCGATGGTCTGTGCGATATCGGACATGTGTTTCTCCTTCGTGCGACTCGATGCGGATTCAGTACGGGTTCAATGCGAGCGGAACGAATCCGCGAGCGCATGGAGATTGAGTGGCTTCACGCGAATCACACCGCCGCGCGGGCTGTCGATATCGGCGACCAGCATGAACGACAGCGAGACGATCAACGGAACGATCAGCAATGGTTTTGCATGGCGAGCGTTTTTCTTATCAGAGTTTTGTTGGCGGAAACGCTTTGGACAGCGGTAAATCGTGCACGGCCACTGCATCATAAGAGACGCAGCGCGGATGGGGAAGCATGCAGGCGGAAGCTGAACAGGCTCGCGATCTGCCGCATGCCGGCCGTCAGGAACCTGTCATCAGATAGTAACGTCCGTCCGCACTAACGTTGAAGCCAAATCCGCATTCCGTCGGTGAGCCGTGCGTCGCTACATCGAGCGTTTCCGGTGCGGAGAGTTTGAACTCGATCAGGCATTTGTCCGCACGCTTGTCCGTTGGCTTGTCCGCACGTTTGTCATAAGGCGCGAGATTGGTGATCCTGGCGGTTGCGTCGAGCGGCGCATCGCCGACACCATCGCTCATCGGCACGCGCGCCACGCCGTCGTAGAACCGCACGTACGCCGACAGGCTGCCCATGTTCGCGCTCGGTTGACCGTCGGCGGCGACAGTCGGATACACGAAGTCGCCATCGATCCGATAGACGCCGTGCCGCCCTTTCACCGGCTTCACCTCGATACTGTTCCATGCGCCGAAAAACATGTAGCTGGCAAAGCGTGCGCCGTTCGGCGGCAGACCGGCCACTACCGCCTTGTCCGCAATCGCTTCGAGACGCTGACGCGCCGCCGCTACCGCGCGACCGAGTAGCGCGTCGTTGGGATAGTCGTTGCCGCGGCTCACCGCGGTGCGGTAGTACGCGCGCGCATCCGGCAGCGCGCCCAGCCTCACTTGTACGTCGCCCTGATGAACCAGCGCCATCGCCACGCGAGCCCGCGCCGAACTGGTCGCTTTCGGCGAGTTCTCTTCGTTCGCCTGCATGGCGGTGGCCTCGGCGAGCGCGGCTTCCATCGCGACCAGCGTTTGCGCGTCCTTGAGGCGCCCTGCTTCGAGCGCGGCCACGCCCAACGCCGCGCATGACGCGTTGGTGCGGCACGGCACCTCCTTGCCCGCCAGCAGGTTGCGGCGATAGAGTTCGGCGCGCGAATCGGCTGCTTCCGTTTGCGCCGCGACGAGCGCAGGCATGAGCGCTGCCATGGCAGCGGAGACGACAACGGCAGCAGCGGCGGTTTTGACGTTCATGAGCAGGAGAGGACGATGACGACGACGTGTTTCGAACACGCGCTTCAAGTAGCCGTATGCGCTGCACGTTCGACGTGGGTTGCCACGGATGCTGGCCGTGATGCTGACAGAAAACCGGCGATTGCGCGAACCCTTGCAAGGCGGCGAAACGGGCGGCCTATCGCACGATTCGCTCGCAACGCCCGGCACGCGGCACTCTGTGACTTTTGAGCATACACGGCGGCTTGCACGAAACGTATTCGACCGGTCATGCGGCACGCATCAAGCTGCTTGTCATACCCGAGTCATACATGATTTTGCGCATTGGCAATGCGTTCGTTTGAAACTGTTCCAGTAGGGGAAACAGCAGAACGAAAAACGACGCGCCGCTAGCCGAATCACTGCACCCCGGCCGGCATCCCGAACTTCTTACGATACGCGCCTGGGCTCGTCAACGCGATACGCCGGAAATGCCGCCGCAGCGATTCTTCGGAACCGAAGCCTGCCAGCTCGGCCACACGCGCCATCGGCAGCGGGGTCTGCGCCTCAAGCAGTTCTCGCGCAATCGCCACGCGTTCGCGCACCAGCCATTCGTAGGGCGCCATGCCCGTCGCGTCGTGGAACTGCCGCTGCAGCGTACGCGGGCTCATCGCCGCCCGTTCGGCCAGCGAGCGCAATGTGTGCGGCAACGCAGGATGGCGGCGCACCCAGTCCATCAGCTTCGCGAGGCGGCCGCCTTCATCTTGCGGCATCGGCCGCGGCACGAACTGCGCCTGGCCGCCCTCTCGATGCGGCGGCACCACGAGACGCTGCGCGACCCGATTGGCGATCGCACTGCCATGATCTCGCCGCACCAGATGCAGCAGCATGTCGAGCCCGGCCGCCGATCCCGCCGAGGTGATGATCTGCCCTTCGTCGACATACAACGCATCCGGCTGCACGCGCAATTGCGGATAGCGCTGCTGCAATTTGTCGGCGTAGCGCCAGTGTGTCGTGACAGTCTTGCCGTCGAGCACACCCGCAGCGGCCAGCACGAACACGCCAGAGCAGATCGAGCAAAGGCGCGCGCCGCGTTCGTAGGCGGCGCGAATTTTTTTCAGCAGTGGTTCCGGCGGCAATTCGTCGGCATCGCGCCAGCCGGGAATCACGATCGTGTCAGCGCGATCCAGCAGCCTGAGCGTGTACGGCGCGGCGACGGTGATGCCGCCAGCCGCGCGAATCGGACCAGGTTCGCTCGCGCATACCGCGAAGCGATACCAGTCCACGCCGAGTTCAGGACGCTCGAGCGCGAACAGTTCGGTCACACAGCCGAATTCGAAGGTACAGAGCCGGTCATAGGCCAGCGCGACGACAAGATGATTGTGCATGGCGTGATGTTACCGGAGATTGACGATTGCGCCACTACCCCGACACGTGGAGCGTCGCGACAATGAAGGCTCCAGAACCGCTTCGCCAGACAACCACGCACACCGCCCAACCGGAACCCCACCATGCCGACGCTCGACACCCTCACCGCTCACAACTCCGTTACCGCCATCCCTGCCGCCGATAGCGCCGCCGCCGTTGCCCACTTTCAGGCGTCGCTGCAATTCGAAACCGACTGTTCGGACGTGTCCGCGGCACTCGCGAGCGGCACGCCCGGCTTCGTGCTGCTCGACGTCCGCAGCCCGGCGCTGTTCGAACAGGGCCACGTGCCGGGTGCGCTGAACCTGCCGCACGGAAAAATCGTGGCGTCGAAGCTCGCCGGGTACCCACAGGACACACTGTTCGTCACCTACTGCGCAGGCCCGCACTGCAACGGCGCCGCACGCGGCGCACTGCGTCTCGCGCAGTTGGGACGCCCCGTCAAACTGATGATCGGCGGCATTACGGGCTGGCTCGACGAAGGATTAACCCTGGTACACATCACGCCAGCCGTGTGATGCTCAAACCCCATGACTAACATATTGAAAATCAATTAAATAAACGCCACCAACTGTCGATAACAAGTTCAGCCGCTTCCCTCTCGCGGTTGGACTTAACATGCAGAGCTCATACAATTTTTGGCTGGTCGGATTCTCGTTCGTCGTCGCGACGCTGGCGTCGTACACGGCGCTCGATTTGACGGGCCGTATCTTCCTGTTGGCGTCGGCCGGTTTGCGGCACGCGTGGCGTCTCGGCGGCGCCGCCGCGCTCGGTGTCGGCATCTGGTCGATGCACTTCGTCGCCATGCTCGCCTTCTCGCTGCCGATTCCGCTCGGCTACGATTTCGCGACCACGGCTTATTCGCTCGGACTCGCGATCGGCGCGTCGTATCTGGCGCTGGTCGTGACGACCTACGCGCGGCTCACGCTGCTTCGGCTCGTGGCCGGCGGCGTGCTGATGGGCTTCGGCATTGCCGGCATGCACTACACCGGCATGGCGGCGATGCAAATGGAGCCGGGCATCCACTATCAGCCGGCCTGGTTCGCCGGCTCGCTGGCGATCGCGATCGGCGCCTCGACCGCCGCGCTGTGGATAGCTCGCGCACTCAGTAACGATGACGAACTCCACGTTTTGCGCAAACGTTTCATTGCGGCGCTGGTGATGGGCGTCGCGATCAGCGGCATGCACTACGCCGGCATGGCGGCCGCCGAGTTTCCGCCCGGCGCCATCTGCGGCGCGGCCAAGGGCGTGAACGCCGCATGGCTCGCGACTTCGGTGATCCTGTTCACGTTTGCGATTCTGATCGTCACGCTAATACTGTCGCGTTTCGATGCGCGCACCAGCTTTCTGGTCGGCGCAGTCTCAAAGCTGAACGGACAGATCGTGCGGCTCGCCACGCTCGACACGCTGACGGGCCTGCCCAACCGCAGCACGCTCACCGAACGCATCGACCGCGCCATTCATAGCGCGCGCCGGCAGCGTTCGCTGTTCGCCATCCTGTTCATGGATCTGGACGGCTTCAAGACCATCAACGATTCACTTGGTCACTCGGCAGGCGACGAAGTGCTGTCCGCATTCGCCCAGCGCCTGCTGCTGTGTGTGCGAGAGAGCGACACCGTCGCGCGTCTCGGCGGCGACGAGTTCGTCGTGCTGTCCGAGAACCTGGCGTCACGGGAAGACGCCGGCACGATGGCCGAAGGCGTGCTCGAACGGATGCGCCAGGGCGTATGGACCGATTCGCAGCCGCTTCAGGTGATGCCGAGCATCGGCATCGCGCTCTTTCCCTACGACGGCGATAGCGTCGACACGCTGCTCAAGCATGCCGACGCCGCCATGTACGAAGCCAAGCGCGCGGGCCGCAGCACCTATCGCTTCTTTGAACAAAGCATGAACGAAGCCGCGACGCGCACGCTGCAAATTCAAAGCGCGCTGCACGAGGCGCTCACCGCCGGCCATTTCTCACTGCACTTCCAGCCGAAGTTCCACGGCAGCGGCGACTCGCTGGCCGGTGCCGAAGCGCTCATCCGCCTGAATCATCCGCAACTCGGCGCACTGGCGCCGCTCGAGTTCATTCCGATTGCCGAGCGCTCGGGTCAGATCGTGCAGATCGGCTATTGGGTGCTGCGCGAGACGTGCCGGCAGATTCGCCGCTGGGTCGACCAGGGCCTGCCCTCGATGAAAGTGGCGATCAATCTGTCGCCGCGCCAGTTGTCGCAACCGGACCTCGTCGCGACGATGCTCGAGATCGTGCAAGCCGAAGGCGTGCAATGCGGGCAGATCATGTTCGAGATCACCGAAACCGTCGCCATGCAGGACGCGCAGAAAACCATCGAGATGATCCGCGCGTTCCAGGCAAGCGGCTTTGAAATCGCCATCGACGATTTCGGCACCGGCTATTCGAGCCTCGCCTATCTGCAACGCTTTCGCGTCAAGCAGTTGAAGATCGACCGCTTCTTCACCAACGGGCTCGACGAGCACGGACCGGAAGGCAGCGCGATCGTTTCCGCGATCATTGCGCTCGCTCACTCGCTGGAAATGGACGTGGTGGCCGAAGGCGTCGAAACCGAGTCGCAGCTCGACATGCTCAAGTCGATGATGTGCGATGAGATGCAGGGCTTCCTGCTAGGCAAGCCGCTCACCGCCGAGGACTTCGGCGATCTGCTGCGGGCAAGAATGGTGGCCGCATGAACATCCTGATCTGTTTGAAAGACGTGTACCTTTGCGACCCGGTTCGCCTATCATGGCGCGCCCGCTGCGTCGCCTCGTTTTACCTATAAGCAGGAACAAACAGATTGGTTGCTGGAGACTTCATGAAAATTGACGTAGCGACGTTCCAAACGGTGTGGCTGATCACGTTCCTGTGCAGCGCCCTCATCACGACAGCGCTTTCGCGTATGTTCGCGCAGGTGGGCGCCTTCCGCTTCTGGGCCGTCGGCTTTTATCTGCTTGCCACCGCCACGGCATGCTTCACGTTGCACAAGATCTGGCCTAGCGATTTGCTGTTGCTGGCCACCGCCACGCTGGCGTTGCAAAGCCGCATTCTGATCTGGACGGGCACGCGTGACCTGTTCGGTGCATCGGCGCCGTGGCGCGCCGGCCTCGCCGTCACTGCCGTGTTCTGCGTGCTGTATGGGAGCGTGCTGGCATTGAATGCACCGCTGGCGGTCCGCGCTAGCCTGCTGGCGCTGTTTTTTGCGCCGTGCCGCGCGGCGACGCTGTATGAGGTCTACCGGCGGCGCCGTCCGCAACTTGGGGCAGCCCGTATGCTGGTGGCGATAGGCAGCGGTATCGCGACGCTCAATGCCATCGTGCCGCTCGTGCTCGTGTTGCTCGACCGCTCCAACATGACGCTGCTGTACGGCAATCCTCGCACCACCTCGGCGCTTTATGCTGTCGTGTTTGCAGGCGATCTGCTGCTGAGCATCGGCCTGATCGTGCTGGCCCTGCATCATCTGATCGTCGAGCGCGACATGCTCGCCACGCTCGACCGCGGTGCGCTGGAGCGTCTCGCCGAGTCACGGGAAATGCGCGGACTACACGAATCGCGAACGCAGCGCGGCGACGTACTCGGCCACGACACGTCCACGCAACGCCGGTCGCTGCCGGGGACTGTTTGACGCTGCGCGGGGCTGCTTCGCCTGGCATCACGAACCATCATCTCAAATACAGATGGCCCGAAGCGAATCCGCACTCAAGCCAGCTATGCCGCTGCGTGCGTCTCTATCCGATCAAACCCTTCCAGCTCCCTGAGCCGCGCGACCAGCGCATCCCCGGCACGCGTCATCGGCATGCGCAACTCGTCGCGTATCAGACCTTGCGCGGCGAGCAGAGCCTTCACCGGTGCCGGATTTGGTTCGGCAAACAACGCCTGGATCAGCGGCGCGAGCTCATGAAAAATACGCCGTCCTTCGTCGAGCCGTCCTGCTGACAGCGCACGATACAGCGCGACGAACCGTTCCGGCCGCAGATGCGCCGAGGCCGCGATCGCCCCGCTCCCACCCAGACACAACGTGTTGAAAATATTGATGTCCTCGCCGGTCAGCACCTGCAAGCGCCCGTCGCGAATCAGCGCGAGCGTGGTGTCGAGCGAACCGGCGCAATCCTTCACCGCCTCAATCCGCGGATGCGCGGCGAGCGTCAGCAGCGTGTCGAGTTCGAGCCGCACGCCGGTTCGATAAGGAATGTCGTACAGCACGACGGGCTTGTCGCTCGCATCGGCAAGCGCCATGAAATGCCCGACGATGCCCGCTTGCGAAGGCCGGATGTAATACGGCGCGGCCATCAGCACACCGGCGATCGGCAGCGCGTTCAGTTGCTCGATACGCTCCTTCATGCTCGCCGTGTGATTGCCCGACACGCCGACCAGCACCGGCAGCGCTCGTGCGTCCGCGCCGTGAGTGCTGTGAGCGGCGGCTCGCGCCTCGTCGAGAATCGTCGCCAGCACGGCGTCCTGCTCGGCATCGTCGAGCGCGGCCGGTTCGCCGGTGGTGCCGAGCGCGACCAGCCCTGCAATGCCCGCATCGGCGTAGCGGCGCACCAACGCGCGCAACGCGGCGTGATCCACCTCGCCATCGGCGAACGGCGTGATGAGCGGAACCCAGATATCCGAAAAAATAGACATGTCTTTACCTCGATGACGACCGTATCGATTCCGATCAGCGGTGCGATGGAGGAAAAACAGGGAATGCCGCAGGGGGCGTTGACCGGCTGTTCCGTCGCAACATCTGACGGAACAGCGGCTCCGGTCAGATGAGCGGCTGTTTTTTGGCTTTGGCGCTAACGTTCGCGAGATTCGCGCGTGCGGCCACGACGCTCGCAAAAGCGAGACGGGCGATGGTTGACGGACGGAGTCGGAGCGTTTGGCCGGAATGCATGACACGCAGTGTAACCGCGTCCGGGGCGAGTTTGCAAAGCAGGTTGGCAAACGGGTTCGCCGAAGGATTTGCCAAACTCGCAAAATTGCTTGACTTCTGCGACAGGGAAACTAATATACGCACCGCGTACATATCCGGTTCGCAGCCCTTTCCCGACAGGTGCCCGCATGAGCGTCCCACAACAAGCTTTCCTGCGCGACGCGATGCGTCGCATGAACATGACCCGCGAGACGTTCGCAAGCCGTATTGGCGTGTCACGCCGCGCGCTCGACACATGGCTCTTGCCGGACGATTCGCAGGAATCGCGGGCCATGCCGGAGATCGTGGAGCGTTTCGTGTCGGAAATCGTGGTGCACGGCGAGCCGGGTGAAAACTATACGCAAAGCGTAGACTCACAGTCGTTGGCGAGCCAGATGCTGTTCGAGGGCAAGCCGCAACTGCTGTCGGTCGACCAGTTCTCGCGCGACTCGGTCGAGGCGCTGTTTCGCGTCGCCGACATCATGCAGCCGATCGCGCGGCGCCGGAAAATCTCCCGCGTGCTCGAAGGCGCGGTGCTCGGCAATCTGTTTTTCGAAGCAAGCACACGGACCCGCGTGAGCTTCGGCGCGGCCTTCTGCCGGCTCGGCGGCTCGGTGTGCGACACCACCGGCTTCACGTTTTCGTCGATGGCCAAGGGCGAGTCGATCTACGACACCAGCCGCGTGATGAGCGGCTATGTGGATGCGCTGGTGATCCGCCATCCGGAGCAAGGCTCGGTGGCCGAATTCGCGCGCGCCACCAATGTGCCGGTGATCAACGGCGGCGACGGCCCGGGCGAGCATCCGAGCCAGGCGCTGCTCGACCTGTACACGATCCAGCGCGAGTTCTCGCGGCTGGGCAAGATCGTCGACGGTGCGCATATTGCGCTGGTCGGCGACCTGAAATATGGGCGCACGGTGCATTCGCTGGTCAAGCTGCTGGCGCTGTATCGCGGCATCAAGTTCACGCTGATCTCGCCGCCCATGCTCGAAATGCCGAGCTACATCATCGAGCAGATTTCGCGCAACGATCATGTGATCGAGCAAACCCACGATCTGCCCGCCGGGCTGCGCGGCGCCGACGTGGTGTACGCCACGCGCATCCAGAAAGAGCGCTTCACCGACGAATCTTTCGAAGGCTATACGCCGGACTTCCAGATCAATCAGGCGCTGATGGACAGCGTGTGCGGTCCCGACACGCTGATCATGCACCCGCTGCCGCGCGACAGCCGGCCTGGCGCGAACGATCTGAGCGTCGATCTGAATCACGATTCGCGTCTAGCGATTTTCCGCCAGACCGATAACGGCATTCCGGTGCGGATGGCGATTTTCGCGGTGCTGCTGGGCGTCGAAAAGCTGGTTCAGCATTCGATGCGCGACGCCGCATGGCGCCCGCCGGTTTATCTCGGTCCGGACGACGCGGTGTTTCACGGCATCGATTGATCAGGATTCGAGATTGAAAAGACGGCCTTGCGGATCGCCCGCAAGGCCGTTTCTGCATCCGCAATTTATATCTTCAGTACCCACTCGATTAAATCCGGACTAGACTGAACTCGTTAGTCCTCCCCTCAACCGCAGCATCAACAGTGTCAGTCGCCTTTAAAGAAGTCGCTTATTGCAGTGCGTCACAGATCGATTCGATCTCGGATTCACCCACATACGAACAGGACGACTCATCATGGCTGACACGAGTTATATGGCGCGCAAATCCGTCGCGGATATTGTCGCAAGCGCGGAGGGTGGCGAAAACCAACTGTCGAAGTCGCTGGGTGCGCCCAGCATTACGGCGATGGGTATCGGCGCGATCATCGGCGCCGGCATCTTTGTTCTGACCGGCACGGCCGCGGCCCATTACGCGGGCCCGAGCATCATTCTTTCGTTTGTCCTCGGCGGGATTGCCTGCGCCTTTGTCGGACTCTGCTACTCCGAACTGGCTGCCATGCTGCCGGTCTGCGGCAGCAGTTATACCTACACGTATGCCACGCTCGGCGAAATATTCGCGTGGATCATCGGCTGGGATCTGATCCTCGAATATGCGATGGGCGCGGCGACTGTTGCGGTTGGCTGGTCGGGCTATATCGTGAGCCTGTTGCACAACGTCGGGATCAACATTCCGCCCACCATGGCGGCGGCACCCGGCACCACGGTGACGCTGGCCGATGGCAGCACGGTAGCCGGTGTCGTCAATTTGCCGGCGGTCTTCATTATCGCCGTGCTGACTCTCCTGCTCGTGCTCGGCACCAAGGAATCCGCGCGGCTCAATAACATCATGGTGGCGATCAAGCTGACCGTGGTGGTGGCGTTCATCGCTATCGGCGCCTTCTTTGTGCATCCGGCTAACTGGCATCCGTTCATTCCGCAGAATACCGGTGAATTCGGCAATTTCGGCATGAGCGGCATTCTGCGCGGATCGGCCGTCGTGTTCTTCGCTTTCATCGGCTTCGATGCGGTGTCCACCGCGGCCCAAGAAGCACGCAAGCCGCAGATCGATATGCCGATCGGCATTCTGGGCTCGCTGATAATCTGCACGCTGCTCTACATTGCGGTCGCCGGCGTGCTGACAGGACTCGTTCCGTATGCCCAGCTCAACGTCCCGGATCCGATCGCGAAAGGTGTCGATGCGATCGGCGTCACCTGGTTTTCCGTGCTCATCAAGATCGGCGCGCTGACCGGCTTGACGACTGTGATACTCGTGCTGCTATATGGCCAGAGCCGTATCTTCTTCACGATGTCACAAGATGGCCTGCTGCCGCACCTGTTCGCGCGCGTCCATCCGCGTCTGCAAACACCCCATTTGAGCCAGATAATGATCGGCGCGATCGTCGCGATTGTGGCGGCGTTCACACCGATCAACGTGTTAGGCGAGATGGTCAGCATCGGCACCCTGTTCGCGTTCATTCTCGTCTGCGGCGCCGTGATCTATCTGCGCCGCAGCGACGCAGGAGCCGCGAGACCGTTCCGCGCGCCGGGCGTGCCGGTGATCGCGATCCTCGGGATTCTGTTTTGCCTGCTGCTGATGGCGGGGCTGCCGATCGTCACGTGGCTGCGGCTCTTCGTCTGGCTCGTGATCGGGCTCATCGTCTACGGGATCTACGGCCGCAGTCATTCGCGGCTTCGCTATCCGGAACGGGCACCCGACTGATATCACAGACGACGCGGTATTTCACCGCATCGATTGAACGACTAATAAAGCGGCCTTGCTGAAAACCAGCAAGGCCGCTTTTTTCTGCTGTCGCTCGAACGCCCGTCACGGGCGCTTCGTCACCCCGTCATCCATGACTTCTGCTGGATTGTCCCCAGCGCGCGAGACACGCAAAGTGGCATCGCCGTCTATCGCGTCCACGCACGCCGGCACTCTTCCACAGCAGGACATTCATCATGACTTTGCAACGCTTACTAACTCGAGCCTGCCGCGCCGCACGCTCAGCAATCGGCCACCGTAACGAACCGGAGGGCTGAAATGGGCATCGACCATTTTTCCAATCGGTTCCGGCTGCGCGCCGCACGTGTCAGTGCCCCTCCTGACGGCGCATCACCCGGCGCGCTGCTGGCCCAATTGCGCGACGAATGCGAGGCGATGGCGCGCTACGCGTTGCATCACGGTCTGCCCGTCGCGCCTGAAACCATCGCGCTGCTGAGCGCGCTGATCGACGGCACCGCGCCTGACAACCCGCCTCCCGGCACTGCCGGCGACGCGCCTCGTTACGCCGCCACCTCGCAGCACTCGCTTGCATCGATCCACCGGAAACTCGCCGCGCTCATCGCGCCGGCCACACCGCAAGCCGTCACGCTGCTCGATGCGCAGCACCGTCTCGGCCGCCCGTTCGCTTGGCTCGGTCCGGTGCCGCTGATCAGGCTGTTGACGGTCGCGTCGATTGCGTTTCTGATCGCCGTGGTCGCAACCGGGCTTTCTCCCGATGTCTCTGCGGACAACGTCGAGCGCGGCTTCCTCGACTCACACGGCACGCAGTTGTTATGGAATGCGCTGTTCCTGCTGTTTTGCGCGGGACTTGGTGCATCGTTCGCGACGCTGTTTCAGGCGCATCGTTACATCGCCGCCTCGACGTACGACCCGAAGTACGACGCATCCTACGGCGCGCGCCTGATTCTCGGGCTGATTGCCGGGTTGATCCTCGTCGAGATGCTACCGTCGCGCCTCTTCGATCAGGGCAGCATGCACAGCTTCGGCAAGCCCGCCCTCTCGATGCTCGGCGGCTTCTCGGCAACTGCCGTACATCGCTTGCTGCAAAGGCTCGTCGACACGCTCGACACACTCGTGCGCGGCGATCGCTCGTCCGACGCGGATGCCGCACAGCAGACGCGCCGTGCTCAGGCCGTGAGCGAACGTACGCAATGGCAGAGCGAGATCGCCGCGAGCCTGCTCGAGCTTCAGCAGTCGCTCGATCATCCGGATGCCGGTGACACCGTACGGCAACGCCTCGCGGATCTCACCCGCGCGATGCTCGCAGGCGAGCCGGCCCGGCTGTCCGTTACCCCCATTCCAAACGACCCGGAGTGACACAATGCTCTTCCTCTACAACATGCCCGCCGCCTTGATGGGTGCGCTGATCGTCGGCGCGACGCTCGCCGCGGCCTTGGGCGGCTATCTGCTGTTTCGCCGTTGCTTTCCGGTTCAACTCGATGCCGAACAGCGCGGCATGACTGTGGCGATGATGTCCGCGGTGACCACCATCAATTCGCTGCTGGTCGCGTTCGCCGCCATTACGGTCTGGGGTACCTACGACGCCGCGGCTGGCACGGTCTCGTCCGAGGCCGCGTGCGCCACTGAACTCGCTCACGATCTCGCGTCGTTCGGCAAGCCGGATGCACTCACCGCGAGGAGCGAGCTGATCATCTATATCGAGCACGTTGTTCGCGACGAGTGGCCGCAAATGCAGCAGTACGCCCGCGCGGATGCCGGAACCCAGGCCGCGTTCGACAAGATGTTCGCGACGACCAACCGGATCGTGCCGTCGGACGATCGCGAGCGGGCACTGCTGACCGAAGTGCTCGCCCGCGTGAATGAAATGACCAAGCTTCGGGAGCATCGGCTGCAGGCGCTCGATGTCGCCATGCCGGTGACGTTGTGGGGTGTCATGCTGATCGCGAGCGCGCTCTCGCTGGTGCTGCTGTACGTGTTGCCCGTGACGCGCTTTCATCTTGGGCTCGTGACCATCTGGGCAACGACGCTCGGACTCGCGTTCTTTTTCGTGCTAGCCGTCGACCGGCCGTTCGCCGGCGAAGTCAGCGTGAGTCCAGCGCCCATGCAGCACGCCATCGACACCCTTGCCGCTGAAGACGCCGGACATCAGATTGCACCGGCCTAGCCGGTCTTGCATCCGGCCCGTGCGCCGGGCCGGATGCAAGCGTGGCATTCACTCATGCGTGACGCATAGGAGCGTCTGGCCGCGCACGTTTTCAGGTGTCACGTGACGCGCAAGCCAAAGCGCCGCCTCCGTGCGATTGCTGACGCCGATCTGCCGAAAAAGTGCGTACAGGTGGTTCTTGATGGTCCCCTCCGCGACGTTGAGCACCCGGCAGATCTGCTTGTTCGACTTCCCTTCCGCCAGCAGACGCAATACCTCGCGCTGCCGCGGCGTCAGACGCTCGAATGCGCGATCGCTGGACTGCGCCTGGGCCGGCCCCAGCTCGGCGCCAAGGCCATAAGTGGGCGGAACGTAGATCGCACCCGAGGCGACGCGGCAGAGCGCATCGGCGAATTCGTCCGCGCTTGCATGACGCTCGACGATGCCCGAGGCGCCCGCCATCAGCGCATCGGCGATCGCCTGGCGACACACCGTGCGCACCACGAATAGCCATGGCACCGTCCCCAAGGCATCTTGCAGCACCTTCGGCCAGCCCATCCGCGCAGCACGCTCGTCCCATTCGAGGGTGACCGCGCCGACCGTTCCCGGCGGCAGGCCTTCCCGGATGCGGTAGATGTCTTCAGGACGCTGGGCCGACCACACCTGGCAACTGCTGTCCCGTCTCCATAAGACATCGGCTACCCCTGCCACAAATAGCGGCGGACTATCGATCATCAGAACGTTCATTTAAGCGTATCCCCTCGGTAGCGAGACGCTCGGGTTCACGTTATTTGCGTCTCTTCGGCTCGCTTTTACCGCTCTTTTGAAAATGACGCACTAGTTCCGACGATCCGTGAAAAACGTTCTAATACAAAAGGCACTCCATTTCTTTCAGAATTAATATGCCGTCCTCCCCTGCCGTCATGCAGGACGGATGGCCTCTCTACAGATTTCTCCAATTTATGTAATTTGAATAGAGACAGTGTATTCGCACTGTCACAAATTCACCATGGAGGTCTGTATGGATGCCAATTTCATCGGCTCTGTCATTAATGCTTTACCAATGGACCAAATGATCGCCGGTCCATTGAAAGCAATGATTTCAGCGCAAACCCAGGCGGCGAAAAGTTATGCCGATTTTCTGATGCAGGTGTGCATTCAGAACGGCAAGGCAGTCGCTGTGCAGTTCGACTACGACGAAACACTCGTCGACGAGAGCGGCGTATCGAAAGGCGTGGTGCAGAAGACCATGCGCATTCCGCTGCTGGCCGCGATCGTTCATCCCATCATCGCGATCGAAGAAGGCACGATCGACTTCGAGATGGAAATCACGCAGTCGGAGAAGTCGTCGGAGTCCACGGATGCAAGCGGCGAATTCCAGGCGAAGTTTGGCTGGGGTCCGGTCAGCGTGAGCATCTCGGGACGTGTCTCGCACAAGTCGGAGCAAACCCGCAGCACCGATACGCGAGCCAAATATTCGATCCATACGCAGATCAAGCGGCAGCCCCCGCCGGAAGCGCTGATGCGTGTCATCGACTTCCTGACGGACGCCGCCACCAAACCGGTCGTGACCGAAGACAAGGCGAAAGACGTCAAGCCGCTGCCGGCCACACCGACAGACGGCAAGCTGGTCGGCGAGACCACGCAAGCGAGCACGCAGGCAAGCACGCAGGCGAGCGGCCAGCAGCCTGTCCATCAGTAAGCACAGCGGCCACTGACGGCGGGCGGACACCATGTTCAACTTCTTCAAACGGCGCCGCGGCGTGCCGGCTTCACACGGTACGCCGGCCGAAGGCGTACCGCACGACAACGCCTCACAGCGCACGGCCTCGCAGAACGCTAGCGATAGCAAACCGGCTGCTGCGCCCGGCACGCGCGAGCCGCCGGCAGTCACGCAAGCTGCGCCGTCCGCTTCGGCGGCGGCCGGCGACGCCGACATGGCGAACGGCAGCGGAGCGAACGTGCCGCCCGGCACTCCACCGTCCGGCGGTGCGCCGCCGTCGAGCGCGAGCGATCCACCGCCACCACCACGCGGTCTCGCGCTTGACGACATCACGCGCGGCATGCAACACGCGGCAGCCGCCGCGAATCAGTTGCTCTCGCTTCAGTACACCACCGTGCTCGACCAGTTCTTCGACCAGGACGAGAACGGCCTGCTCACGCCGCGCGCGGTCGAGGTCGCGCTCGACGCGGAGCACACGATGCCGGTGCCGCTCGTCGCGCTGGCGACGCCGCGCGGACTGGCGCTCGACAGGATGGTCGTGCATCTGACGGTGCGCGCGGACTTCACCGAAACGCTACCGGCCGGCGGATTGGCGGGCGGCGATCAACGCGGCCGTTTCTTCGTGACGCTCGCGCCGCCGTCCGCACGCCCGAACGCCCAAGGTGAGCAAGCGCAGCGCGACAGCCAGCACATCGACATCGAAATGCAGTTTGCGGCGCTCGACCCGCCCGAAGCGATCATGCGCGTGATCGACGAATACACCCACCGCCTCGTGCCGCGCGCACGGCACGACGACGAGGAGAAACGCCATGCCTGAGCAACCCACGTGCACCGGCACGCAAGGTATCGACCTGATCAAACAGTTCGAGGGATTACGCCTGAATCGCTATCTCGACGCCGTCGGCAAACCGACGATCGGCTATGGGCATCTGATTCTGCCGCACGAAAGCTTCAACCGCCCGCTCTCGGAGTCCGAGGCGCTGGCGCTTCTGAGGCGCGACTTGCGCAGCGCCGAACTCGCGCTGCGCAAGCTGGTACGCGTCGCGATCACGCAGCAGCAATTCGACGCCTTGATGTCGTTCGTCTTCAACCTCGGCGCGGGGCGGCTGCGTTCCTCAACGCTGTTGCGCTACCTGAACGCGGGCCAAAGCAGTCATGCCGCCGACCAGTTCCTCGTCTGGAACAAAGCGGGCGGCAAACCGCTCGCGGGCCTGACGCGCCGCCGCCAGGCCGAACGCAAGCTCTTTCTTTCCTAGTGTCCTGACAGGAGGCTTCCCGATGATTTCGAACCATCATGACCGGCCCGGTCGCGGGCTTAACACGCGTGTTGTCTGTGCAATCGCAGCCGCCACCGTCGTCCTCTATTCCATCGCTGATTCGCGTGCCCAACAGCCAACGCCGACGCTTACCTGCGAGGCTGAAGTCGTGCGCATCAGTCAGGCCTTGCAAATCGCGCACCAACCTGCGCTATGCGAGCTCTGCGGCAAGCGGCTTGCGCGGACGCTCGACAGCCTTTACCGGCTCGGCGTGTTGCCCACCTTCTACGCATCCGCGGACAGCGCCAACTGGGACGACCCGCAGCGCCGGCCCGCGATGATGAGCGGCCGCAGTCTCGCCGGCATTCCGGACGGCGCCGAGCTGCTGGCCGACATCGACAGTGGCTTTGGGCCGCGCGGCATCCACAGGTTGCGCTACACGCCGTCGAACCGACCGGTAGCCATCACCACGGCCGACCGCAGCGTCTCGATACCGCTGGTGCCGTGCACACCCGGAGGCACGCCCTGACAACCTGGCAACCTGGCAATGCACGGCGGGCACGGCCCAGGCCATCCTTCCTATGTCGCCGTACCAGCCTTCCGCCCTATTCATGCGAACACGCCGCGCATCTACTCTGCAAGGGTAGTGCAACACAAGCAACGCATGCCTGAGACGTAGACCCGAACACTCATCGAGTACACACCCAACAGGAGCAGTGGCATGAATTCGGCAACTATCCATAATGATTCGTTATCCAAACTTGATTGGCAATCACGCAGATCCTGGCACGATGTCCTGCGCGCACGGTTCAGCGCAGTGGTGCTGATCGCCGCGACCGTCTCGTGCGCACACGGCGCGGACCTCGCGCCGCTGCCCACGCTCGGCGCCGATCTGCAACACACGTCGGTCTCCGGACTGTCGTCCGGCGCGTTCATGGCGGCCCAGTTCGACGTTGCCTGGTCGAGTCGTCTGATCGGCGCGGGCATCGTGGCCGGTGGCGCATTCGATTGCGCCGGAGAGTCGGCCTTTATCGCGCCGGCCGTGGCAGCGGTCACGCTGTGCATGCAGCCGGCAGGCGCGGCGCCGACCGCGGAAGGCGCATGGCAGGCCGCGCAACGCTTTGCGAAAGCCGGCCAGATCGACGACCCGGCCAATCTTCGCGAGCAGCGCATTTACCTCTTCAGCGGCGCGAAGGATAGCGTCGTCGCGACCCGCGTGGTAGATCAGGCCAAGCGTTTCTATGAACTGGCTCACGTGCCGGCAGCCAGCATCGAGTATCAACGCCATCCCGACGCCGGCCATGCACTGATCACGAATCGCCCGGAAGACTCTCCCTGCGATGCGAACCAGAGCCCGTACATCAACAACTGTGGCTTCGAGCAATCGCACGAGATGCTGCGCTGGATCTACGCGAGACCCAATGCGCCGTTGAATGCACCCGCGACGCAGGCAAGCGGCGAGTTGCGGAGCTTCGATCAGCGCGAGTTCGATCCCAACCGCGGTGCGTCGCTCGCCGACGTGGCCTACGTGTACGTGCCGGCCGATTGCCTGCATGCGGCGTGCGCCGTCCATGTCGCGTTTCACGGCTGCGTGCAGAACGCCGATGCCGTCGGCCAACGATTCGTGCGTGGCGCCGGCTACAACGAAATCGCCGACACCAATCGCCTGATCGTGCTCTACCCGCAGGCTGCGAAATCGGCCGTCAATCCGCTCGGCTGCTGGGACTTCTGGGGCTACACGAGTCCGGACCCGGACCATCCCAACTTCAATACCCGCGAGGCGCCGCAAATGGCCGCCGTCATGAAGATGATCGAGCGCCTGGGCGGCGCACGTCAGTGAACGCGGTGATGGTCATCGCTCATCAAAACCGAACCTGAACCCGAACCGATCAAGGATCCGTCATGCTCTCGACCCTCATCACGCAGTGGGAAAACGCCAATCTCGCCGCCTTCCAGTTATTCAGCAAGCTCGTCGCGCAGTCGGCCAATCCGGCGGGACTGCCGGGCGCCACGACGGATGTCCGCACCTGGCGCGCCTTCGTGCGCACCGCCCTGCAGACCACCCAGCAGTACACGAGCGCTGCGCAATCGGCATTCGACGCCGGCTGGCGCGAGCAGCGCGACCGCTTCGCGCTGCCGGGCGCCGCCGCCGCGATCAAGGAGCTGGCCGCGATCAATGCCGACCTCGCGACGCGCATCGCCCAGGGTCACGTGCAGCACACCGGCGCGCTCACCGATGCGGCCGCCCAGTATCTCGACGACCTGTCCCGCAGCCGCAACGCCACGGATGCCGCGATGGCCTTCGGCCGGTTCGCGAACGACATGCAGGCGCAGAGCCGGGCGCAAGCGCTGCATACGTCGTCGGTCGCCGGCAGCGTGTCGCCCGCCCTCACGCAGTGGGTCGAGAAGCATCTCTCGGACGACGACGCGGAGCAGGCGAAATGAACGTCAATCTTCGCTTCGTCAACCGCTCGAATGACTGCGGCAACAGCGAAATCGTGCTGTTCCAGCGCAACGTGATTCCCGATTTCGACGAGCTCGCGATCGCATGGAAGTTGATCCGCTTCTGCGGCCGGGATTGCATCCATCCGTTCGTCTATTCGACCGACATCGAGATCGCGCTTGGCGACGAGCACGGCAACTTCTCGCCGCGCATGAGCGCGCAGCACGGCGAACGTTTCGTCATCGGAGTTCATCCGACCGGCCGCGCCCGGCTCACCGCGGAACCGGCGCAGGCGGGCGGCGCCGACGGCGGTCCGGAAATCCAGGTCGCCAACCGGATGCGGCGCGGCGCGGTCAACGTCAACGCCTTCAACGCCGGCAAGCTGATTGCCGCCAAGCAGGCGGTGGCGCCGGCGCAGAAGGCCGTTTTCCGCTTCACACCGGCGCTGTGGATCGGCGTGGCCTCGCAGATCGAGGAAGGACGCGCGCTCAGTTCGGCGGTGCTGTCGAGTGACAACACGATGCTGCCCCTCGCCGGCATTGCTGCAGGCGACATCGTGATGACAGGCGGCGGCAGCGGCGTCGACGCACAGCCCTTCGCTTTCGCGTTCGAAAACGTCGTGCATCTCTAGCGTTGCATCTCTAGCGTCTTCAGCGCCTCGAGCCAGCACGACGCCCGCATAAGGCGTCTCACCTCTTCTTTCGTTTGACGGCCCGTCCAACCGGCAGGCCGGTGGCAAGGTGCGCGGCAAACCGATTGCCGTATTTCAACCTCAAGGAGCAGGCAAGTGGATATTCAACTGAACTTCGTCAACCGTTCGAACGACGCTAACAATTCGAACATCGTGATCTTCCAGAAAAACGTCGCGACGGATTTCGACGAACTGGCGATCGCGTGGAAAGTGATCCGCAACTGCGGCCAGGGCGACAATCATCCGTTCAAGTTTCCCATGACGATGAGCGTCAGCGCGAGCGACAGCTACGGCAACTACATGCCGCAGCAAACCGCCACCAACGGGCAGGTCTTCCAGATCGTTCGCTCGACGTCGGGCGACGTGCTCACGCTCGGCACGGACCCGGGCAACAGCTCGGAAGTCCAGGTCCGCAACGATCTGCCGAACGGCGCCACGAACGCGACCATTTACAAGGACGGCAGTCCGCTTGCGACCAAAACATCGATCGCGCCGGGGCAAAAAGCCGTGTTCCAGTTCAAGCCGACTCTGTGGATCGGTGTCGCGTCGCAGATCGAACAGGGCGCGCTGCTGAATTCGGCCGTCATCTCCGACATCAATACGGAGCTGTCGCTGCTCGGCATTGCCAGCGCCGACATCGTGATGACGGGCGGCGGTCCCGGCCCGCGCTCGTTGCCGTTCACCTTCCGGCTCGAACACGTCGTGATGGCGTAACGGACACGCGTTCGGCGTCGGAGGATTCGTCATTCGACGCCGCTTCACTCCACCAGGAAAAGGTTCGCCATGGACATCAAACTCAACTTCATCAATCTCTCCAACGACGTCAACAACAGTCAGGTCGTGATCTTTCAGAAAAACGTCTCGACGGATTTCGACGAACTCGCGGTCGCGTGGAAGGTCATCAGCAACTGCGGGCGCGGCGACAATCACCCGTTCGTCTTTCCGCTGCTCACCACCGTTACCGCCAGCGACTCGGACGGTAACTACATGCCGCAAAAAGTCGCGCAGAACGGCCAGATGTTCAGCGTGAGCCGCGCGGCGTCCGGCAACGTGCTCGCTATCGCCGGCGCGTCGACGAGCTCGCGCGAGATCCAGTTGCGCAACGATCTGCGCACGGGCGCCATCAGCGCCGGTGTGTTCAAGGACAACCGCCTGCTCGCGAAGAAGACCGGCATCGTGCCGGGGCAGAAGGCCGTGTTCGAGTTCAAGCCGACGCTCTGGATCGGGACCGCCTCGCAGATCGAGCAAGGCAAGGTGATGAATTCCGCCGTGATCTCCGACATCAACACCGAGTTGTCGCTGCTCGGCATTGCACGCTGCGACATCGTGATGACGGGCGGTGGCGGCGGGACCACGGCGGTGCCGTATCAGTTCAAGCTGGCGAATATCGTGATGGGCTGAACGGATGCATCTTCTGCAATGCGGCCGACCCGCTTGATGCGGGTCGGCGCATTTCTCAAAGCTCGGCCAGCCGGATCGCTCGGCGAGGACCGCAGTTAAGCTGCTACACGCTCAACCCCACGCTTGCGGCGACGCGCCGTTCACGACCGTGCATTGCAAACCCGACATGCGGCCGGCCGCGTCGATTGCCGCTTCCAGCTCGGCAAACGGATACGACTTCAACTCGACCGCATCGAGCGGAATCTGCCCGGACGTGGCGAGCGAAACCAGCGCGAGATAGTCGGCGCGCGTGTACATGAAGTGGCCGATCAATTCCCAGTTGTTCAACAGCATCTCGCTGTACGGAATCGGCAGGTCCACTTGCATGCTGCCCATCAGCACGAGCCGTCCGCCGCGACGCAGGCTGCGTAGTGCGGCGAGGGTTGCGTTCGCATCGGTGGCCTGCCCGACCATGTCGAATGCGAGATCCGCGCCGCCACCGGTAGCGGCGCGAATCGCCGCTGTGTCTTGCGCGGCATCTCCGCTCAGCACGACAGGGACCACACGTCCGCGGCCTTGCTCGAGCAGCGCTTGCAGCGGTTCCAGACGCCGGCCGAGCGCGACGACCTTGCTTGCGCCCAGCGCCAGCGCCGCAAGCACGGCCGCCGAGCCGAAGTAACCGCTTGCGCCGTTGACCACCACCGTCTCGCCTGCCGACAGACGCCCTCGCCGCAAACCACCGAAGGGCACCGCGAATTTCGCCAGAACCGCGAGACGTGTGGCGTCGGTCCCGTCCAGACCGTCCAGTGCAATCAGCGTCGACGCAGGGAATTCGGCTACTTCACGCAAGGTGCCGTGCGGGAACTCAGCCAGCACCGCAGCGCTGTCGGCGCTAATGGCGGTCAGCCCTAACAGCGCCTGCGCCGGCTCGCGCACCGTTTCGTCGGCAATCCAGTACGGATTCACGGCAACGCGTTGACCAGCGCGAAATGCCACCACGCCCTCGCCGACCGCGACGACCCGGCCAACACCATTGGTGCCGGGCGAGAACGGTGTCGGCGGATACGCGTAGGGCAACTTCCCTTCGACATATTCACGCGTGTAGCTGAGCAAGGGCACCGCCTCCATCCGCACCAGCACGGCGTTACGGCGCGGTTGCGGTTGGGTCACGTCGCGCAAGGCCAGCGGCTTGCCGGGTTGGTCGAGCATCCAGGCTTTCATGTTGAGCTTCCTTCAGTTCGTTTCGGTGCTTGAACTGTAGAGGCGCGGTACGTATTCTAGAAATCAATTACTCATATGTGACCTATCAACATGATTGATCTCCGCGGCATCGACCTGAATCTGCTGGTTTCGCTCGACGCGCTGCTCGCCGAGTCGAACGTCACGCGTGCGGCCGAGCGGCTGCATCTGACACAACCGGCCGTCTCCACGCAGCTTTCGCGCTTGCGGCAGATCTTCGGCGATCCGCTGCTGCTGCCGGCGGAAACCGGCCGCGGCATGACCCGCACGGCCCGGGCGCTGGAGTTGATGGAGCCGCTTCATGCAGCGTTGAAGAATCTCGAAGCGGTGGTGCGCCACCAGTCCGCCTTCGATCCCCATACCGACACGCGGCGCTTCGTGATTGCCGCGCACGACAACGCCACCGCCGTGCTCGGCATGCGCCTGATGGAACGCTTGCCGGCGTCGGCGGGACCGGGCGTGCGCGTGGCGTTCGTGATCGGCGATCAGCCCACCGCCGCATCGCGGCTCGAAAGCGGCGAGATCGACCTGCTGCTCGGTTCCGACCGGATGATTCCGCCGTCGATGAAAGTCCGCAAGCTCTACGACGAGCATTTCGTGTTCGTGCAGCGCAAGGGCCACCCGCGCGGCGACGCCCCACTCGACCTCGACACCTACTGCGCGCTCGATCACGTGCTGGTGTCGACCAGCGGCGGCAGTTTTCACGGCTTCATGGACGAGCATCTCGACGAACTCGGCCGTCAACGGCGTGTCGCGCTGTCGCTCCAGCACTTCGCGCTGGTGCCGGAGTTGCTGTCGAAAACCGACTACGTTTCGACGCTGCCGTCGCGCTTCGCGGCGCGCTGCGTCGACCGGCTCGATATTTTTGCGCTGCCGTTCGAGGCGCGCGGCTTCACGTTGTATGCGGGCTGGCATCCGCGCAATCAGGCCGATCCGGCGCTCGTGTGGCTGCGGGAGATGCTGGCCGAGTTGGCCGCACAGTAGGAAATCGGGCGGACAGGATCCGCCTTGGACCAGAAGACAGGAGCGCATCACGCGCTATAGAAGGCACTCACGTTGACAAAAGTGCAAGCATCTCCACGCCTGCCGATGCCGTCAAACTCACTCCTTCTCCATTCATCTTCGCCGATCAAATAGCCAACTCCATGAATTGGCGTACGCACTCAATTCCCCGCCGAAGATTTTCTGATGAGAACGCTTCTCAATTACAATCAGATTGCATAGAATGCAGGCCGCAAACAATTTGTAATAAACATGGAATGTTCGGGTAAGGAATGCGTTGTTCACCCGGGCACCAGCACTCATGACGGGGATAAAAATGAAGTTGCGGTCCGACGAACCGAAGCTCGGCAAAATCAGCACGACGCTGTGCAGCATGTTGGCGGCAGGTCCCGCGCTCGCGCAGGGCACGGCCGGCACGGCGCCGCCTGACAAGGAAAGCCAGCTCGCACCGATCGCCGTACAAGGCCAGGCGGACGATGGCTTCAAGACCGACCACTCGGCGTCGGTCAAATTCACCGCGCCGCTGGTCGACACGCCGAAGTCGGTGACCGTGATTCCGCAGGAGTTGATCAAAAGCACGGGCGCCTCGACGCTGACCGAAGCACTGCGCACGGTGCCGGGCATCACGTTCGGCGCCGGCGAAGGCGGCAACCCGCTCGGCGACCGACCGTTCATTCGCGGCTACGACGCCCAGGGCAGCACCTTCGTCGACGGCATGCGCGACATCGGCGCGACCACGCGCGAAGTGTTCAACATCGAAAGCGTGGAAGTGACCAAGGGTTCGGACGGCGCCTACGGTGGCCGCGGCGGCGCGGGCGGCAGCATCAACCTGATCAGCAAGACTCCGCATCTGGGCAATTCCGCCGACGGCAGCGCGGGCCTCGGCACCGACCGCTACCGCCGCTTCACCGCCGACGGCAACTGGCAAATGGCCGATCACGCGGCCTTCCGCCTGAACGTGATGAGCCACAACAACGACGTGGCCGGCCGCGACGCGGTCAACAACGAGCGTTGGGGCATCGCGCCCTCGTTCACCTATGGTCTCGGCACGCCCACCCGTGTCACGGCGAGCTACTACCACCTCTCCACCGACGACCTGCCCGACAGCGGCATTCCGTACTTCTACACGACCACCAACAAGCCGGCCAACGTCGACACGATTTATCCTGCCAATGTGGACCGGCATAACTTTTACGGCCTGATCGACCGCGATTTCCGCAAGACGACGTCGGACGTCGGCACCGTGCGCATCGAGCACGACATCAACAGCAATCTGACGATCCGCAACACCACGCGTTATACGAAGTCGACTCAGGACTACATCTGGACGCAGCCGGACGACAGTCAGGGCAACGTCGTGAACGGCATGGTGTGGCGCCGCGCGAATACGCGTGCCAGCGACGTCTACAGCCTTGCGAACCAGACCGAACTGTTCGGCGAGTTCAGGACCGCCTTCCTGAAACACAGCTTCACCACCGGCCTCGAACTGTCGCGCGAAACCAGCGTGAATGATTCGTACACCGTTGCAACGGCCACCGGTGCGATCTGCAAGACCAAGGGCATCGGCGCGGCGTCGGGCTATAACTGCACGAGCCTGTGGTCGCCGAATCCGAACGACCCGTGGGCCGGCTCGGTCAAGCAAACGAACGATCCGAGCGAGCAGCGCACCACCACCAAATCGCTGTATGCGTTCGATACTATCGAACTCACCAAACGCTGGCAGGCCAACGTCGGCTTGCGCGTCGACGATTACTCGACCGATTTCCGCAACACGGTGGCCAACGGCGGCAAGCGCACCTCGCGCGACGACACGCTGTTCAACTACCAGTTCGGCCTCGTCTTCAAACCGGCTTCGAACGGCAGCGTGTATGCGTCGATCGCGACCTCGTCGACGCCGGCCGGCGCCCTGCTCGGCCAGGGCAGCGAAACGCAATCGCTGACGCCGGGACGTGGCGGGGTCGGTGCGAACGCGGATCAGCTCGCGCCGGAAAAGAACCGTAGCGTCGAACTCGGCACCAAGTGGAATGTGCTCGACAACCATCTCTCGCTGACGGGCGCGCTGTTCCAGATCGACACGACCAACGCCCGCGTCACGCTGCCGAACAACGAATACGCGATGGTCGGCAACAAGCGCGTGCAAGGCTTCGAGTTCGGCGTGGCCGGTCAGTTGACGAACAAGTGGCAGGTGTTCGGCGGCTACACGTACATGAAGAGCCAGTTGCGCGACAACGGCAAGACCACCTCGGATAACGGCCACCAGTTCCCGAATACGCCGAAGAACAGCATCAGCCTGTGGACCAACTACGACGTGCTGCCGAAGTTCACGATCGGCGGCGGCGCGTTCTACATGTCGCAGGTGTACGGCGACACGGCGAACCTGCGTGCGGTGCCGTCGTACTGGCGCTTCGACGGCATGGCGACGTACCGGATCAACAAGAAGGTCGACCTGCAACTGAACGTGCAGAACATCTTCAACCGGACGTATTACGACCAGGCGTATCCGGCGCACTATGCGTCGATCGCGGCAGGCCGCTCAGCCTTCCTGACACTCAACGCGCATTACTAAGCACGGCATGACGGAACAGGTAACGCTGAAGGCGCTGGCGAGCGTGTCACATGACGAGCTCGCCGCGATTCTCTCCGGGCCACCGGCCACCGCTGCCGCGTGGGTGGCGGCGGCCGCACATAACGGCATCGTCGAAGCGCAGGCGGTGTATGGGCAATATCTGCTCGACGGTCATGGCGTGGACCGCAACGCCGAGGAAGCGTTGAGCTGGTTCAAGCACGCGGCCCGGCAGGATCATCCGATGGCGATGAACATGTTGGGCCGTTGCTATGAGCACGGTTGGGGAACCACCGCGTGCGCGCCGGTGGCGGTCTACTGGTACCGCCTCGCGGCGCAGGCCGGACTCGACTGGGGCATGTACAACTATGCGTCGGCGCTGGCGCTGGCGCTCGGCAATGGTGTGGCGTGCGATCGTGCACAGGCGCTGCTGTGGTTCAGGCGCGCTGCCGAAATCGGTCACGTTAAGTCGATCAATTTTATCGGCAGCTTTTACGAGGACGGCTGGGAAGTCGATGCCGACGCAAGCATCGCGCTCGACTATTACCGGCGTGCAGCGGTGGGCGGCGATTTTCGCGGCCAGTTCAACTATGCGCGGCTACTGGCTGAACACGGCGAGATCGATGCCGCGCTGCAATGGTTGCGGCGTGTGCCGCATACCGCAACAGCGGCGTTCGTCGAGAAAATGCAAACGTGGCTGGCCGCCTCGCCGGTGGCCGCATTTCGTATGCTGGCTGAAAAGATCAATCAGGAGATCAACGAAGAGGTGCGCGCATGATGCTGCATCTGCAAGGCGTACTCAGCAAACAACAGGTCGCGCAATGCCGCGAAATCCTCGACGCGGCGCCATGGATCGACGGCAATGCGACTTCCGGCGAGCAGTCCGCGCAGGCCAAGCGCAACCAGCAATTGCCCGAAGGCTCCCCTGCCGCGCGCGCGATTGGCGATGCGATTCAGGATGCGCTCGGCCGCAATCCACGCTTCTTTTCCGCCGCGTTGCCGCTGAAAGTCTTTCCGCCGCTCTTTAACCGCTATGCAGGCGACGATGGTTTCGGCACGCACGTGGACAATGCGATTCGCCAGTTGCGCGGCACCGACTTCCGCATCCGCAGCGATCTGTCGGCCACGCTGTTTCTGGCCGAGCCGGAGTCCTACGACGGCGGCGAACTCTGCGTCGAAGACACCTACGGCGTGCATCGCGCGAAACTGCCGGCCGGCGACATGGTGCTCTACCCCGCTTCGAGCTTGCATCACGTAAGCCCGGTGACGCGTGGCGTGCGGGTCGCCTCCTTCTTCTGGATTCAGAGCATGGTGCGCGACGACGGCGAACGCGCCATGCTGTTTCAACTCGACAACGACGTGCAACGTCTGGCGGCCGAGAAAGGTTCGAACGATGCAACCGTGGTAAGCCTCACCGGCATCTATCACAATCTGCTGCGCCGCTGGGCCGACGCCTGATCTGGCGGACTCCTCGTCCCACACAAAACAGTCTTTCTTTTTGCAAACAGAAAGAAGGCACGTCCGCATATTTACTTTCCTGTTCGTTAAGCGCAACGTGCGTGGTTGACGCGCGTCGCTACGTTCCTGGTTGCGCTCTCCGGGATTCGATTCGCTTCGCCGTGCCCGGATAGCCGGGTCGCAGCGGACGCCATTGCGCCGCGTCGGCAATCAGTTGCATTCGCAACGGCACCGAAATTGCTGATAGCGATGAGTCACACCACGACGCTTCGGAAGCCCACGCGCGGGTATCCGCACGATGGCTATCCGCATGTCGCCAGCCTGCATTGACCTTTCAATGGAGCCAGCAGACCGTCATGTCCACGAAGAACGAACGTCCGGATTCGGACGACATGCCCGCCGCCACGCCACCCCGACCATCACGCCGCCGCTTTCTGCAGTCGGCTGCCGCGGCCGCGACAGTCGGCGCGGCGCCGCATCTGCGCGCGCAAACACAAACCCCCACCCCGGCCGCGCCGCCCGCGGAGGTGCGCGCACCAGTGCCGGGCCGTCCGGTCACGCTGACCATCAACGGCCGCGCTTACACGCTGCAACTCGAACCGCGCGTGACCTTGCTCGATGCGCTGCGTGAATACGCAGGCCTGATGGGCACAAAGAAAGGCTGTGACCGCGGACAGTGCGGCGCATGCACGGTGATCGCCGACGGCCGTCGCATCAATTCCTGCCTGACGCTCGCCGTGATGCATGAAGGAGAAAACATTACGACGGTGGAAGGACTCGCCAGCAACGGCGTGCTGAGTCCGTTGCAGCGGGCCTTCATCGAACACGATGCGTTCCAGTGCGGCTACTGTACGCCCGGGCAGTTGTGTTCCGCGACTGCCCTGCTGAACGAATTCCGTAACGGCACGGCCAGCACCGTGACCGCCGATGTCCGCAGCCGCCCTGCACAACTTTCCGACGACGAGATTCGCGAACGCATGAGCGGCAATATCTGTCGCTGCGGTGCGTACGTGAATATCGTCGCGGCGGTGCGCGCCGTGCATGAAGGCGGTGGGCAGAACGCTGCAAGTGGCAGTGGCAGTGGCAGTGGCAGTGGCATTGGTGGCATCGCCAGCAGTGTCATTGACAGCGACAGCAGCGATAACCGCTACAACGCCTGACGGAGCGACCAGCATGGATGCGATCTCTTACGAACGCGCCGGCGACGTCGCCGGCGCCGTGCGCGCGGCGCAGCAACCGGGTGCGGTGTTCATCGGCGGCGGCACCAATCTGCTCGACCTGATGAAGGGCGGCGTGGCGCGGCCGCTGCGGCTCATCGATATCACGCACATCGGTGGACTCGATACGGTCACCACGTTGCCCAATGGCGGCATCCGTATCGGCGCCCTGGTGCGCAACAGCGATGCCGCCAATCACGCGCTGGTGCGCGAACAATATCCGTTGCTGTCGCAAGCGTTTCTGGCGGGTGCTTCAGCGCAGTTGCGCAATATGGCGACCGTCGGCGGCAATCTGATGCAGCGCACGCGTTGCGGCTACTTTTACGACACCGCCTTCACGCAGTGCAATAAGCGCATACCAGGCAGTGGTTGCGCGGCGCTCGAAGGCCACAATCGCACGCAGGCGATTCTCGGCGCGAGTCCGCAATGCATCGCCGTGAACCCCTCGGATATGAGCGTGGCGCTCGCCGCGCTCGACGCCGTCGTACGTGTAAGCGGACCCGCAGGCGAGCGAACGATTCCGTTTGCTGACTTTCATCGCCTTCCCGGCGACCGGCCCGATATCGATACGACTTTGCAGGCGGGCGAGTTGATTACCGCCGTCGATTTGCCGCCGCCTTTGTTCAGCGCGAACGCCCACTATCTGAAGGTCCGTGACCGGGCCAGTTACGCATTTGCGCTGGTCTCGGTAGCCGCCGCGTTGCAGATAGACGGCGACCACGTGAAAACCGCACGCATCGCGTTGGGCGGCGTCGCGCACAAACCGTGGCGTGCAAGTGCGGCCGAGCAGATGCTCAACGGCCAACCGCTCACGCAGGCGAGGTTGCATGACGCCGCAGCCGCCGCGCTACGCGATGCGAGGCCCCAGCACGAGAATGCGTTCAAGGTGCAGCTCGCGCAACGCGCGATCGTGCGCGCAGTAAATCTGGCCGCGGGCCGCACCGGAGGTGTCGCATGAATCTGATCGGTCAACCGCTCGACCGTATCGACGGTCTGCTGAAAGTCACCGGCGAAGCGCGCTACGCCGCCGAGTTCCCCGAGGCGCGGCTTGCGCATGCGGTGCTGGTCACCAGCACGATTTCAAGCGGCACGATTGCGTCGATCGACGCGAGCCGCGCGCAGGCATTGCCAGGCGTGCTGCTGGTGATGACGTATCAGAACGCGCCGCGCCTGCCGAATGGCGGCAAGCCCGCGTTGACGCCGCCGGCAGGCAGGCGACTGTCGCTGCTGCAGGACAGCCAGGTTCACTACAACAACGAGCCGGTCGCGGTGGTGGTTGCCGATACGCTCGAACATGCCACCGATGCCGCGCGACAGTTGCGCATCACGTATCAGAGCAGCGCCGCGGTACTCGATTTCACGCAAGCGAAGCCGAACGGACATGCGCCCGACAAACCGCAAGGGCGCACCACCGACACGCAACGCGGCGACTTCGAGGACGGGTTGCGCAGCGGCCCGGTCCACGTCGATGCCGTCTACACCACGCCGATCGAGCATCACAACCCGATGGAGCCGCACGCCACGATGGCGCACTGGGACGGCCCGCAACTCACGCTCTACGACTCGACGCAAGGCGTGAGCAATGCGGCGCAGGCGGTTGCCAGGACGTTCGGCATGCCGCCCGGCGACGTGCGCGTGATTTCGCCGTTTATCGGCGGCGGCTTCGGTTGCAAGGGTTCGTCGTGGTCGCACGTTTCGTTGTGCGCGATGGCGGCGAAACAGACCGGGCGCCCGGTGCGCCTCGTGCTCGAGCGGCCGCAGATGTTCGGCTCCGTCGGCGCGCGGCCGCGCACCGAGCAGCATTTCACGCTTGCCGCGCGGCACGACGGCACGCTGACGGCGATGCGCCACGACAGTACGTCGAACACGTCAATGTTCGAAGACTGGACCGAGACCTGCTGCATGGTCACGCGCATGTTGTACGCTGTGCCCAATCAGATCACGACGCACCGGATCGTGCCGATGAATCTCGGCACGCCGACCTTCATGCGCGCGCCCGGCGAGACGACCGGCTCGTTCGCGCTCGAATCGGCAATGGACGAACTCGCTGTCGCGTTGAAGATGGACCCGCTCGCGCTGCGTCTAAAGAATTACGCCGATGCCGATCCGCAGGAAAACAAGCCGTGGTCGAGCAAATCCTTGCGCGAGTGCTATCAGATCGGCGCGGAGAAATTCGGCTGGTCGCGGCGCACTGCCGCGCCACGCTCGATGCGCAACGGCAATACGCTGATCGGCATGGGCATGGCCACCGCCACCTATCCGGCCAACCGCAGCGAAGCCGCGGCCATCGCGCGGATTCTGCCGGACGGCAGCGCCATGGTTGCCTCCGGCACCCAGGATCTCGGCACCGGCACCTACACGGTCATGACCCAGGTGGCCGCCGACGCCCTCGGCTTCGCGCCGGAAAACATTCACTTCGCACTCGGCGATTCGTCGCTGCCGAAAGCGCCAGGATCGGGCGGCTCGCAATCGGCGGCGAGCGTTTCGCCTGCCGTGCGCGAGGCCGCAAGCCAGGCGCGTAGCCAACTGATCGCCTTGGCGCTCGCCGACGAAGCCTCGCCGGTGCACGGCATCGCGCTCGGCGACATCACGGTGGAGAACGGCTGGGTCATGAGCCGTTCGCAACCGGCGAAGCGCGATCCCGCGGCGGCGATCATCGCGCGCTCCGGTGGCAAACCGATCGAGGCCACCGCGACGGTCAAACCCGGTGATGAACGGCAGAAATACTCGCTTCACTCATTTGGCGCCGTGTTTGCCGAAGTCCACGTCGACGCGGACCTCGGCACGATTCGCGTGGCGCGCGTGGTCGGCGTTTATGACGTGGGCCGCGTGCTGAACCAGAAAACCGCGCGCAGCCAGATGCTGGGCGGCATCGTGTGGGGCGTGGGGGCGGCGCTCCAGGAAGATACCTCGCTCGACACGCGCTATGGGCGCTTCACTAACGCAAACCTCGCCGAGTACCACGTGCCGGTGAATGCCGACATCGGTTCGCTCGACATCACGTTCATCGATCGGCCTGACCCGTACGTCAACTCGCTCGGCGTGCGCGGCATCGGCGAAATCGGCATCACCGGCGTACCGGCAGCCATCGCGAATGCCGTGTATCACGCGACCGGTGTGCGCGTGCGCGATCTGCCGGTGACGCTCGACAAGGTGATGGGGACGATGCGCGCATAACGGCTGATGCATTGGCGCTTGCCTGCCGATGCGTTGCATCGCACAATCGGGCACGTCCCTTCTATCGGTGCCCGTCCATGGCCTACGCCTCGCTCGCTACTGGCGTGTTGCTCGCCGCCGGCTTCGGCTCCCGCTTCGACCCGGACGGCCTGCACAACAAGCTCCTCGCCCAGATGCCCGACGGCACGCCCGTCGCGCACGAAGCGGCGCACCGGCTGTTACGGGTTGTCTCGCGTGTGCTGGCCGTGGTGCGGCCGGGTTCGGACGCTCTCGCGCGCCTCCTGAACGACGCCGGCTGCGACGTGGTGTTCGCCGAGAGCGCCAATCGTGGCATGGGTGCGAGTCTCGCCGCCGGCGTCGAGGCCTGCGAAGACGCCGAGGGCTGGATCGTCGCGCTTGCCGATATGCCGCGCATCGCCATCCCGACAATCGAAGAAGTGGCGCGTGCGCTCGACGGCGGCGCTTCGATCGTCGCGCCGTTTTATCAGGGACAGCGCGGCCATCCGGTGGGCTTCGGCATCGAGCATCGGGACGCATTGATCGCGCTCGACGGCGACACTGGCGCACGCGCGCTGTTGACCTCGCAGCGGGTCATGCGGCTGGATGTCGACGATCCAGGGATCTTGCGCGACGTGGATACGCCGGAAGATCTGCGCAACGTTTAACCTGACGACACCTGCTGACGGCACATTCTAAGAACGAGCTGCCGAAGCCAACGATGAACCGGGTCATTCTCCAAACGAGGATGCCACATCTGGGAAACCGTAAAACCTTCAGTCGCCACAGGAAGCTCGAACGCGTAGACGCTGACTGCTACACCGGGCTGAGTATTCACAAAAGATGCAGGCAGGAGCGCGACGAGATCGGACGCTCGTGCCACTGCCAATGCGGCCGGAAAGCTCGGCACAACCGCTACGGTCGTTCGCTCCAAACCCGCCAGGGCAATCGCAGCGTCAAGCGTATCGATTGTCTGGCGACCGTACGGAGCGACGACGTGACCAAACGCTGCGTATTGCTCGATCGTCACGTCCTGTTTCAGGTCGAGGGGATGCCCCTTTCTGACAACCCCGAGGTAGCGGTCTCGAAACAAGGCCTGCACGCGAATTTCGGGCCCCATTTCCTCCTGAACACCGATCTCGAGATCGGCGGAGCCATTGCGCAGATATTCCGCGTTCTTTTCCGGCTTGGACGAAAAGTGCAAACGCACAAACGGCGCCAATGCCGTCACTTCAGCAATCAATGGCGCACCGAAGGCTTCCACGAAAGCTTCGTTGACACGAATCGTCAGGGTTCTGTGCAAGGTTGAAAAATCCAGCGCGGCGGGCGACGGACGCAGTAAGGAACGCGCCTCCTGAACGATATTTTGTGTTCGCTCACGGATCTCCTCTGCATACGGCGTCAGCACCATCTGGCGTCCGGCCCGGACCAGTAATGGATCGCCAGTCGCGGCACGAAGACGAGTCAGCGTGCGACTCATTGCCGACGCACTCAAATGCAACGACCGGGCCGCGCGCGTCACGTTTTTCTCGGCGAGCAATGCATCGAGCGCGAAAAGGAGATTCAGGTCCGGTTCAGGCATTTTTTTATCGTAGTCAGCGGAGGTGAGATAAGGCGTCTGATGCAGATATTAGTTGCATTCAGCGCGGCTTCCGCCATTCCCTATGCATCGCTATATTGGTTTGAACGATTTACCTACGAGGATCGCTCTCGTTACGTGCAGGTTCGAGAGCGGCTTCGCTTACCGGGAATGCCAATGCAAAACACACCTTCACAGAAAACCGTCCTCCTGATCGGCGCCTCGCGCGGCCTTGGATTTGCGATGGTCGAGGAGTATTTGAAGCGCGGCTATCAGGTCATCGCCACCGGGCGAACGGGTTCGACCGACAAGCTTCGGCAGGTCGCGGAAGCCGCTGCTGGCGCGCTCGAAGTAGAAATTGTCGATATCACGATTCCCGAACAGATCGCAGCGTTGCGTGGCCGCCTTGCAGATCGGCGTATCGATGTGCTCTTTGTGAACGCAGGCGTCGTCAACGAAGATGGTGAAACGATCGCGGATGTCTCGACCGAGGAATTTGTGCGGGTGATGGTAACGAACTCGCTGAGTCCGATGAGAGTCATTGACGCGTTTCAGGATCTTGTCCCGCCGACTGGAACGATCGGCGTCATGTCTTCGGGGCAAGGCAGTCTCACGAATGCCACCAACGCGAATTTCGAAGTCTACCGGGGGAGCAAGGCCGCACTGAATATGTTCATGCGGACCTTCGCGGCGCGCAGCGCCGAGTCTCCGCGCTGCCTCCTGCTGATGGCGCCTGGATGGGTCCAGACAGACATGGGTGGTCCTACGGCGCGCTTGACCATCGGGGAAAGCATTCCGAACCTGGTCAATACGATCGAGGCTTATGAAGGGCGCGCCGGTTTGCATTACCTTGATTACCTCGGAAGGGTCGTTCCCTGGTGATGGGTCTGCGGACGTGTCTCTGCTCCAGTTGCAATTGACGTGCGCCCGTTGTTGCGCAGGCTTGATCCGGCAGACTTGATCCAGGCCGGCGTTTTAGCGCATACTGTATATCTATACAGTATTTTGGCCGCATAGGTACACGCATCTCGATGCGCGTATCCACGGCGCGTCAGCATGAAACGCATTTCGATCGAACCGTCTTTCGCCATATGGCGGCGCGCCGCGCGGGTGCTGCTGCAGCAAGGTGTCGAGCCCTCGCAGATCGAGTGGGTTGAGTCTGAAGGTAAAGCCGGGGCGCCGGGCGTGCTGGCTACTGAGTCCGCCTTCGCGACGGCGAGCGCCTCCGAGACAGTAGTCGCTCCTGCCCCCGTCTTCGCCACGCCCGCGATTCCCCGCGAACTGCTCTCCTGGCTGAAAACGGCGGCTTGCTTCCGTGCGCCGGACCGCTGGGCGCTGCTGTACCGCGTCCTGTGGCGCTGGACGCGCGGCGAGCGCAACGTCCTCGATCTCGACGACCCCGACGGCGCGCTGCTGGATCAACGCATCCGGACTATCGAACGCGAAACCGAGGATCTGCTGACACTCACCTTGTTCAGACGGCGTGATCCGTCGATGGAGCCGCCCGAATTCGTCGGCTGGTACGAGCCGCATCATGACTTGCTGGAGCGTGCCGCCGAGCGGTTCGCCAAGCGCACGGGCAATTCCACGTGGATGTTGGCCACGCCGCACGGCGCGGTGTTCTGGAACGGCATGCTGCTGCGCACCGACCGGCCGCTCATGGCGGAGTGTGAGCAAGCCGCGCCTCTATTAGAGACCAACGCCATGACCGGCGAAGCCATCACCAGCACCCCCACGGAAGCGCTCTGGCTCGCGTACTACTGCAACGCCTTCAATGCCCAGCCGTCGCCGGTGCCGCTGCGCTACTGGAGAAGGCCGCCCGCGGGTCCACCTTTGCCTGCACACCTCGCGCGCGAACGCAGCCGTCTCGGCGCGCAAAGCGCGGCCGTCACCGTTCCGCCCATGCCGCCAATCGAGTATTCGGCCGTGACGCCCCCTTTGCGGGAGCCCACTGGTCCGCTCGCCACCTGCCGGCGCTGCGCGTTATGGCGCAACGCGAAACAGGCGGTTGCAGGCGCCGGGCCCGCGCCTGCCGCAATCATGGTGATCGGCGAGCAGCCGGGCGAGTACGAGAACCAGCACGGCGAGCCCTTCACCGGGCCGGCCGGTCAACTGCTGGACACCGTGCTGGCGCGCGCCGGACTGGAGCGCGAGGCGCTGTACCTGACGTATGCCGTCAAGCATTACAAATGGGAAACGCTCGACGAGCAGCGCGTTCATCGCACGCCCGTGTGGCGCGAAGTCGAGGCTTGCCAGTACTGGCTGGAAAAAGAACTAGCGCAGGTCGCACCACGCGTGGTCGTCACACTGGGCGCGACGGCGTTGCAAACGCTGACCGGCCCGCACGTCAATCTGTCCGAATACCTCGGGCAAACCATCGCTCACAACGGCCGCCTGATCGTGCCGACCTGGCATCCGTCGTATGCACTAGGAATGACCGACGCCACGTTACGCGACGACGTCGTGGCGACCATTGCGGCGGCGTTCAGCCGCGCGGCGGCGCTGGCGGCGTTGGCGGCGTTGGCGGCGTTGGCGGGAGACAACCCGCCCGCTAAAGGTGAGCATGTTCGGGATAGGCCCGTTGCACAACTGTGAGCCTCTGCGGGACCCACAGCAGAACCGGCCCACTCAGGCATGCCGCTTGCGACGACCACTCCGGTTACACAAGTCGCGACAATTCCGCCTAAGCTGATGTGACGCCGCCAATCCAGCAAGTTTGTCGCGCGCAATATCGAAGCTTCGAATGCGGCCCCGCGCGTTTCGAAACTACCCATGTCCCATGAGCGAAACCAGCCCACGCCTTTTCATCGTCTCACCCCATTTCGACGACGCCGTCTTCAGTTGCGGCGCACTACTCGCCGCCCATCCTGATGCCGCGGTCTGCACGGTGTTTGCCGCGCCGCCCGAGCACGAAATGCATACCGAATGGGATCAGAAATCGGGATTCGCGAACGCCCGCCAGGCCACCCACGCCCGCACGCTCGAAGACAACCTCGCCCTGGAAGTGCTCGACGCGATTCCGCTACGCATGCCATTTCGCGGCAGCCAATACCTGGACTCGCCGTCGATCAGCAAGCTGGCGGCCGGGCTTGAAGAGACCATCTACCGCACGACCGCGAACACGCTGCTCATGCCGCTCGGCCTGCATCATGACGATCATGTGCTGGTGTTCGAAGCCTGCTGCGAAATCCTGCCGCGCCTGTCGCATCTCACGTGGTTCGCCTACGAGGACGCGATCCATCGTCGCACGCCCGGCGTCGTGCAGGCGCGGCTCGCCGACCTCGCGCAACGCGGCGTCGTCGCGACGCCGGCCTATCCGAGCGTCGGCCACACGATCGATCTCCCGCGCCGCACGCAGCTCAAACGCGAAGCCGTGAACGCTTACGCAAGCCAGCTGCGCGCCTTCGGCGCGGGCAATTACGACGACGTTTTCGACACCGAACGCTACTGGCAATTGAGCGTGGGTCGCCGCAGGAAAAAGTAAGGGGTGCGCGGCGTGCTGGATCGCCTACGCTAGAAGGAAACGGCTGGCGTGTGGGTGAACTCGACCGACAGCGGCCGTACCACCCGCTTTCCGTTCGCCTCTCAACTCAAAGGTGATGCAATGAGCTACGACATGCATACCAGCCCGATTCCCGACCCGAACGCCGATCCGAACCGGGATCCGGAAGCCGATCCGCTCGTGCCGCCGTCGCCGGGTCATCACACCGAGGAGCCGCAACGGCCGGATGGACCGCCGGACAAAGACCCGGTGTGACGGCACCACGCGCGTGCTACCGGATCACTACCGGATTGCTACCGGACCATGACAGCAAGCGCGACTGATCGCGTGCTTTAGCGCGTCAGCTCGCTAAAACCTTGCAGCAGACGGTCGATGTCGGCGGCATGGATGTTGCCCATCGTCGAGATGCGGAACAGTTCGGCCGACAAGCCGCCTTGACCGGCATAGATGACAAAGCCGCGCGCCTTCAGCGCGTCGTGCAGTTGCGGATACGTGACGCCGCCCGGCAAGCGATACGCGCGCAGCACCACCGACGACTGCTCCGGCGGCAACACGCTGCCGATGCCCCGCTCCGCGAGACCCGCGCGAGCCTGCTCGGCGAGCGCCGCGTAACGCGCGTGGCGCGCCTGCCAGCCGCCTTCGTCGGCGAGTTCGCGCAGCGCTTCGACCAGCGCGTAATACGCATGGACCGACGGCGTGAACGGCGTATTGCGCTGATCCTGCAGACGCGCGAGGCGTCCGAGGTCCAGGTAATACGTGCGGCTCGCCGCCTGCGCGAGCGCCGCGCGCCGCACCAGCACGAAGGATGCGCCCGGCACGCCGTGCAGACACTTGTTCGCGGTCGCTGCGACGGCGTCGAGACTGGCGTCGGCGAAATCGATCGCTTCCGCGCCGAAACTGCTGACGCCATCCACCAGCAAACGCAGACCGCGTCCGCGGCACAGCGCACCGAGCGCTTGCAGATCGTTCAGACGGCCTGTGGTTGTTTCGTGATGAATCACGGCGACGTGCGTGAACGCTTTGTCCGCGTCGAGGCGTTCGGCGATCTTCGCGAGATCCGGCGCCTGCATCCAGTCGTGTTTCAGCGACTCGTGCGCGATGCCGTATTGCGTGGCGATCTGCGAAATACGCTCGCCGTACACGCCGTTTTCCACGACCAGCAGCTTGCCGTTTTGCGGCACCAGCGCGGCGGTCATGCTTTCAACAGCGGCCGTGCCGGAACCGGTCATCAGCACCGCTTGCCATTCGCCCGCGTCGAGACCGTAAAGATCGACCAGACGCGTGCGCGCCTCTTCCTGCAAGTCGAAAAACTCGCTTTCACGGTGGCACAGATCCGTTTGCAACAGGCTGTTGCGGACGCGTTCGGTGAGCGTCACCGGACCGGGATTGAGCAGCAGCATTGAGCGCACTCCTTAAGCGGCGCCGATGTGGCGCATCAGGCGCGTCTTCACATCGGGCGGGGTGATAGTGGGACGCGGCAGGCCATCGGGCGTACCACGGCGAATCGCCAGTCGGGCGAAGCGCGGACCGTGGGTCGACGGCGCTGTTTCGAACAGTTCGTCGATCACGTTGACGTCGTCGCTTTCAACCGCCGACGCGTAACCGCACGCCGCAGCCACACCCGCAAACGAGACTTGCGACGACACCGTCGCCTGGCCGCCGGTCGAGTCGTGCGCGCCGTTATCGAGCAGCACGTGCGTGAGATTCGACGGACCGTACGCGCCGAGCGTCGCAAATGCGCCCATGCGCATCAGCGCGGCGCCGTCGCCGTCGAGCGCGACCACGTGCAGGTCGGGGCGGGCAAGCGCGAGACCCAGCGCGAACGGCGTTACGCAACCCATCGAGCCGACCATGTACAACTGGTTGGGACGGTCGTCGATGGCATAGAGTTCGCGGCCGCAAAATCCGGTCGACGCGAGCACCACCGTCGATTCTAGCGGCGTGTGCGCGATGACTTTCTGCAGCGCATCGTGACGCGAAGCCAGTTCATTCGCCGCGACGTTTTTGAACTGCGAACGCGGCGCGACCGGCACGCGGCGAGCACCGGCGGCGCCCTCTTTCAACTCGTACGGCGCCACGCTGCCCTTCTGCATCACGAGCGCGTACGGCCGGCCGGTTTCATCCATATGAGCAATTGCACGATCCAGCGCCGGGCCGATCGCGTCGGCTTCGGTCGGGAAGGTCTCCCACGGAATCTCCATCGTATCGAGCATCGCGGGCGTGACCGGGCCCATCAGCGCGTGCTGCGGTTCGTCCGCGACGCCAGGTTGCCCGCGCCACGTCACGATCAGCAACTGCGGCAGACGGAAGGTCCACGTGAGCGAAGTCAACGGACTCACCGCATTGCCGAGGCCGGAGTTCTGCATCATCGTGATGCCACGCCGGCCGTTCTGCGCGCCGAGCGTGACACCGGCGATCAACGCAACCGCATCGCCTTCATTGGCTGCCGAGACGTAATGCAGCGATTCGTCCTGCAACACGTAGTTGATGAACGGCGTCAGATACGAGCACGGTACACCTGCATACCAATCGAAGCCTCGCTCACGCGCCGCCTCGACGAACTGTGCCGCCTCGATCATTGCGCGGCTCCGCTGGCTTCGTTCGTCTTGCCGCCGGCCGCTGCGAACGGTGCTTGTGCATGCGCGAAATCGCCGGCACGACGGAAGTCTTCCAGATCGTTCACACCGCGCCAGTGGCCGTGCACGTATTGCACTTCGATCGATTCACCCGCTTCGATCAGCGCGTTCAGCAGCGCGGGCATATCGAGTGAATCGAAATCCGGGCGCGCCTGCAGTTTGCCGAGTACCGCTTGCAAACGCTCACGCCCCTCGCCGCGTACATTCAGCAGACCGACCCAGCGGCCATGCGGCGTTTGCGAAGCGATGGCCGAGCTTGCGTCCTGCCCGCTCGACACATGACGCAGCGTGACCTTGTTGCCGAACAGCCCGCGATCGTCGGCTGCCGAGCACCATGCGAAGTCCCGCACGCTGGCGTTTTCCGCATCGGTCAGCGACGAATCGACCACCACGCTGAACGCGGCTTCGCTCTCGACCAGGTCGCGCAGAATGTAGCTGCGGAACAGCAGGTCGCCGTAGGAGATGACCGTATCGCCCGCGAGCTTGTCGACGGCGCAGGCGAGCGACGCCAGTTCGCCGGTTTGCGCGTGACGTTCATTGACGACCAGCTTGATGCCGGCCGTATCGATCGCATCGGCACGATACCCGCCGACCACGGTGATGTCGTTGACGCTCTGCTTCTTGAACGCATCGATGAGCCAGCGCAACAGCGGCTTGCCCGCGATCGGCAGCATGACTTTCGGACGATCTTCGGTGACGGCTTCGAGGCCCTTGCCGCGGCTGGCCGCGAGCACAATGGCGGAGCCCGCCGAGCGGCCGCTCGACAGATAGCGGTCTTCGGCTTCCGAGTATTCGTCGGCGTCTTGCAGACGGAAGATTTCGTTGACGGCGGCGATGCTGTCTTCGACATTGACGAGCGTTTCGCTCGAATGAATTTCCTTGGCGACGGCCTGCATGGCCGAGGTTGCTGCGCGGATCAGATGATTTGCCCAGATAACCGTGCTGATGCCGGCTTCGCGGAACACTTCGGTGGGCGTGCTGTAGTACTTGGTCGGCACGATGACGAGCGGCCCGCGGCCGGCCCACTCACGCGCGAACTCGAGGATTTCATCGGGACGCGAGAGCTTGCTGTGAATCAGGATCGCGTCGGCGCCGGCTTGCCGATAGGCTTCCGCGCGACGCAGCGCTTCGTCCATGCCCCAGCCGGCGATCAGTGCTTCGACGCGCGCGACGATGGAGAAATTTTCATCCGACTGCGAGTCTTTACCGGCTTTGATCTTGCCGCAGAACTCGTCCATATCGGCGAGCGGCTGCGCTTCGCCGTTGATGAAGCTATTCGTTTTCGGGAATTGCTTGTCTTCGATGCAGACGCCGGCGATGCCGCGTTGTTCGAGCTTGCGCACGAGGCGTCGCACGTTGTTGAAGTTACCGTAGCCGGTGTCGCCATCGAGGAGGATGGGCAGATCACTGGCGTCGGCCATGAATTCGAGGTTGTCGACGACTTGCGTCCAGCTGGCTTCGTTGTTGTCGCGCACGCCGAATTGGGCGGAGATCGCGAGACCCGAACCCCAGATCGCCTTGAAGCCGGCTTCACGGACGATACGGGCGGAGAGACCGTTGTGGGCCTCCATCATGAATTCGAGTTCGTTGCTGACGAGCATCTGGCGCAGGCGTGCGCTGCGGGAAGCGGAGACGAAAGCAGGTTCGCGGGCGTTCATTTTCTTTACTCCTTGTGGCGGGCTTATTGATGCTCTTTTGTTGCCCGGCTGGTACTGGAAAATGGCGACTATAGCTGAAATCGTTTTTATCCGGTGTTGAAGTGGTATTGGGGTTTTTTGATGTTGCTGTTAAGTGGGGAAATGTGTTGTTTTTTGCATTTCATGCAGTGGTGATTAGGTTTGGATTTTTTTGGCGTTATGTGGGGAAATGTGATTGGGCCCCTGCGGAGCAGGGGTTTGGGGTTGCTGTTTCGTTTTTCTTATTTGATTTTGGTGTTGTTGTATTTTCTTTGTTTATTCTGGCTCTGTATTAATTTTGGTATTGGTGGCGCTTTTGTCAGTTTTATTAGGGCTTTGGCCTTTCCTTGATCTGGCTTTGGTGCCTTTCCTTGAATTGTTAGTGG